>NZ_JBIAQV010000028.1:0-99681 GCF_042889305.1 Streptomyces sp. NPDC002619
TCAGCCAGTGGTCCCAGCCCTCGCGCCGCCAGGGCCGGATCGCTGCTGCGGCCCAGTCGTATTCGCGTGGACCGTGAGCGCCGTCGCCGCAGCTCGCACGTGTCCACGCATCGTCGGTGAGCTCGCCGATCAGCTTGTGCGCGCGGGCCTGGCCGAAAAACTCCATGGTCATGACCATCTGCGATTTCGGCACCGCAAGTACATGAGGGATGTCATGTTCTTCCAGCCAGACACGAATCCGGCTTGTCTGTCCATAGACTTCATCGGCGGTGACCCACCCGAACGGGATGCCGGACTCCACGGCACGCTTCAGCATGCGTAAGCCTAGGTCGGGTTTCGTGGTGAAACCGACATCATCACCGATGCCGGCCGCCCGGCAGCGCTCACGGTTCGATGTCCATTCCTTCGGGATATACAGCTCGCGATCGATCAGCGCCCGGCCCTTCCCTGATCCATACGCCAGGAAGACACCTACCTGGGAATTCTCGATCCGTCCGGCTGTGCCTGAATATTGCCGGGCCACGCCCGCCGACCGGACACCCTTTTTGAGGAATCCTGTCTCATCGAGAATAAGGATTCCCCGCCCGGGGTCCCCGAGATACTCCACCACTGTGTCGCGGACGTCATCACGTACGGCGTCCGCGTCCCACAGGTAGTGGTTCAACAGCCGCTGCATGCCCTGCGGACCGTCGTCCCCGGCTGCCTCCGCCAGGGTCCAGCCGTTCTTCCGCTCTGTCTCACTGAGCAGTCCCCGCAGGTAGGACACCATCCGACGCCGGGGCTCCACCCGGCCGAATCGGCCCGCGAACCTCGCCACGAAGTCATCAAAGGCACCTGACCAGCCGTCAGTTATCTCTTCCCTCACGCAGCAATCAACGACGCCGCACCCGCAACGTCACGGAGTGTCGTTGCAGTACTAGGGCCTGTTGCGAAAGTCCCGTCGCTCCGGGCGCGAGCTCAATTGTCCCGGGTCCCGCGTCCGGTAGACCACGTACGGCCGGAACAGGTACTGCACGGGCGCGCTGAACATATGGACCAGGCGGCTGTACGGGACGAACGCGATCAGGAGCATGCCGATCACCGCGTGGATCTGGTAGAGGACCGGCACGGTCGTCATCAGGTCCGTTTTTGGGCGGAGTGCGAACAGGCTGCGCGCCCAGGGACCGATCGTCTCGCGGTAGTTGTAGCCGTCGCCGGAGACGTGGGTCAGCTTGGCCACCATGCCGAGGACGATCGCGGCGACGAGGACGACGTACATGACCTTGTCGTTGACGGTGGTCGCGCGGAGCACGGGTGCCCGGGTCCGGCGCCGGTAGATGAGCAGGGCGACACCGCACACCGTGAGGACGCCCGCGAACGTGCCGCCGTACAGCGAGAACAGGTGGTACGTGTGCTCGCTGACGCCGGCCGCGTCGGTCCATGACTCCGGGACGAACAGCCCGACCAGATGCCCGACGAGCACGAACAGGATGCCGTAGTGGAACGCGGGCGAGGCGATGTTCAGCAGCCGCGACTCGTAGACCTGCGACGAGCGAGTGGTCCAGCCGAACTTGTCGTAGCGGTGGCGCCAGACCAGGCCGGCGACGAGGAGGGCGAAGGCGATGTAGGGCAGGGCGCCCCACAGCAGTGTGCTCATGGGCGCTTCCCGGTGGGTGGGGGCGGCAGCGTCGCGCAGACCGCGTCCAGGACGGACGCGTACGGTGTGCCGAAGTCGGTGAGCCGGGAGCGGAGTTGCTCCAGGGCGTCATGGTGCTCGACGAGCGGGTCCGTGTTGCCGGTGCGGGCGGCGAACTCCAGGACCGCCGGCAGGAAGTCGGGCAGCTCCTCGCCGCTGAACTCCAGTCCGTGGGCCCGGTACAGATCCTTGAAGCGGACCAGCGACATCCCGCGCCGCCGGGTGTCGCCGTCGTGCCACCAGCTCAGATACCAGCAGATGCTTCGTGAAGTACTCCGCGCCCTTCGCCGACGAGCCGAGCAGGTTGGCCCGCCACAGGGTGAGCACCCGCGGCCAGTTCTCCGGCGCGTCCGGGTCCTCGCGCGTCCGGGGTCCGGGTCACCGGGACGTTGGAGCCCCACATCATCAGATAGGCGGCGTCCCACCAGTCGCCCGACTCCGGTACGTCCGTCTGGTCGCCCAAGACCTGCGGCGAGGCCACCGGAAGATCGGCGTACCAGTCGTAGAACGACAGCATCGGGGCGCCGATGAGCGAGCGGAAGCGGGCCCCGGCCGCGTGCGACACCATCGACATCGCCGGGATGGGGGAGAAGCCGGCGATGCGGTCCGGGCCGTACTCCTTGATCGTGTGGACGTGCGTGGCCGCGACCAGCTCCACCGCCTCGTCCCAGGTGGCCCGCACCAGTCCGCCCTTGCCGCGGGCCCGCTGGTAGCGCCGGCGCCGCTCGGGGTCGGCCTGGATGTCCGCCCAGGCCAGCACCGGATCGGACAGCCGCCGCTTCGCCTCGCGGTACATCTCGAGCAGGACGCCCCGGATGTACGGGTAGCGCACCCGGGTGGGGGAGTAGGTGTACCAGGAGAAGGCGGCGCCGCGCGGACAGCCGCGCGGCTCGTACTCGGGCCGGTCCGGGCCCACCGACGGGTAGTCCGTCTCCTGGGTCTCCCAGGTGATGATCCCGTCCTTGACGTACACCTTCCAGCGGCACGAGCCGGTGCAGTTCACGCCGTGCGTGGAGTGCACCACCTTGTCGTGGCTCCACCGGTCCCGGTAGAAGGCGTCCCCCTCCCGGCCGCCCGTCAGGCGCACGCTGTGCAGGTCGGGCGAGGGCGTGCCCGGCCGGAAGAACCTCCCGGCGCTCAGCAGCGCGGCGCCCGGCTCCCTCGGCGGGGTCCGTGTCTCGGTCACGTGCGCTCCCTTGCTCACCCCCTGGGTTCGAACCTAGGGGCGGGCACGGGAGCGCACCCGTCGACGCGAGCCGTACGGGGCAGGGCGACGCCGGCCGTGCAGGTCAGCGACCCAGGGCGGCTTCGCCGCCCGCCGTGGGGCGGGTAAATGGGCACGACGAACGCCCCGTAGCCCTTGATCAACACCGCGCCGCGGGGGTGGCAACGTAGGAGGCGAGGTCAGCTACCTGCGGTTTTGCCTACGCCGGTTCGTATTTACGCGTCAGAGCGACACCGGCCGTACGGGTCACCCCCTGCGGGCGGCACCCCCGTACACCGGCACGACGCCCTCCGCCTGCGCCACCACGTCCTGCGGCTCCGGGCGCCATCCGTAGACGGCGATCACCCCGGGACCCAGCAGCTCCAGACCGTCGAAGAACCGCGAGAACTCGGCCAGCGTGCGCGGGTGGAACGGGGTGCCGCTGCGGCGGAAGTGCTCGGCGGCCTGCGCCACGCCTTCGGGGGCGAGATCGGGCGTGACCTGGGACAGCACGAGATAGCTGCCCGGGGCGAGCACCTCGACGTACCGCGTGATCAGTCCGTACACGTCGTCGCCGTCGGGGGCGTCGTTCAGGTAGTGGGTGAGGGCGACCAGCGACAGCGCGACCGGCTGCGAGAAGTCGAGGGTCTCGCCGGCCAGCCGCAGGATCGTCTCGGGGTCGCGGACATCCGCATGGACGTAGTCGGTGACGCCCTCGGCCGTGCCGTGCAGCAGGGCCTGCGCGTGCCTGAGGACGATCGGGTCGTTGTCCGCGTACACGACCTTCGACTCTGGGGCGACGCCCTGGGCGACCTGGTGCAGATTGGGCTCGGTGGGGATGCCCGTGCCGATGTCGAGGAACTGGCGGACCCCGGCCTCGGCCAGCGTGCGCACCGCCCGCTGCATGAACCGGCGGTTGGCCCGCGCGCCGCGCACCACCGTGCCGTCCGAGGCGAGGATCTTACGGGCCAGCTCCTCGTCCACCGGGTAGTTGTCCTTGCCGCCCAGCCACCAGTCGTACACCCGTGCCGGATGCGGCCGACTGGTGTCGATGCGGGTGGGCGCGGCTTCGGATCCGGTCATGCGGGGCGCTCTCCTCGGGGTTCGGTGCTGGACGTGGGGGTGTCAGAAGGTCTCGCGGTACTCCCGCAGGATCTTCATGGTGCGCTGCGCGGACGCGGCCTGCGCCGTCATGTGGTCGAGGACCTCCAGGTGGGTGGAGACCTCCGTGCGGGAGTCCAGGTACAGGGCCCCGGTCAGGTACTCGGTGAAGACCATGTCGGGCAGCTCGGGCTCGGCGAACCGGAACAGGGTGAACGGCGCGTACGTCCCCGGATGCGGGCCGTCCGCGAACTCCGCGAGCTGGAGCGTGATCCGGTCCCGCTCGGCGAACTCGAGGAGCCGGTCCAGCTGGTCGCGCATCACCTCGGCGCGCGTGCTCACCGGGCGGCGCAGTGCCGTCTCGTCCATGATCACCCACAGGTGGGGCGCTTCGTCGCGCTCCAGGAGCCGCTGCCGGGCCATCCGCAGCGAGACATGGCGTTCGATGAGGTCCGGGTCCATCTGCCCGATCGTCCCGGCCTCCATCACGGCACGCGCGTACGGCTCGGTCTGCAGCAGGCCCGGCACGAAGTGCGGCTCGTAGGAGCGGATGATCCGGGCGGCGCCCTCCAGGCTCACGTAGAGGCTGAACCAGTCCGGCAGCACGTCGTGGAACCGCTGCCACCAGCCCGGCTGGTTGGCCTCCTCGGCGAGCCGCACGAATGCGGCGGCCTCCTCGTCGGACACGCCGTACGTCGTCAGCAGCACCTGCACATAGGGGATCTTCAGGGAGACCTCGGCCATCTCCATCCGCCGTACGGTCGCCGACGCCACCCGCAGCACCTGGGCAGCCTCGTCGCGACCCAGGCCGGCGGCCTCGCGCAGTTCCTGCAGCCGCTTTCCGAGCACTACCTGGCCCACGGTGGGCGCAGCCCGCCGCTCACTCACGCCACGCCTCCCCTACGCGCCGACGTACGCGAGCAGTGTGGCACGCGACGCCGTCTCGCACACCTGTCCGCCGCGGGACGGTACGCCAAGCGGGGTTCAATCCGCCAGGGAATGAAGGTACTTGGCGGTCGCCGGGTCCGCGGGCAGGAACGTCTCGATCGCCAACTCGGCGACCGTCACGTCCATCGGAGTGTTGAAGGTGGAGATCGACGACACGAAGGAGAGGACCCGGCCCTCGTGCTCGATCCGCAGCGGCAGCGCGAAGTAGGCGACGGATTCGGCGAGTTCGCCGGGCTCGGACTCCGTCTGCTCCTCGGGAACCGGATAGGCCGCCACCTCCTCGTACAGTTCGCGCAGCGCGTCCGAGCGGTGCAGGGCGATCTGCCGTTCCATCTGCGCGAGCAGATGCCCGCGCCAATCGCTCAGGTTGCGGATGCGCGGCGCGAGACCCTCGGGGTGCAGCGTCAGCCGCATCGCGTTCGGCGCCGGCGCGAGCAGCGACTCCGGTACGCCCTCCAGGAGCATGCTGATGCCCCGGTTGGCGGCGACCACCGTGTACATGGCGTCCACGACCAGCGCCGGATACGGCTCGTAGCCCTGGATCAGCCGTTCCATGCCGTCGCGCAGCGAGTCCAGCGCCGGGTCGGCCAGCGGGGTCTCCGGGTAGTGCGGGGCGTAACCGGCCGCAAGCAGCAGCACGTTCCGTTCGCGCACCGGTACGTCCAGGTGCTCGGCCAGCCGCAGCACCATCTCCTCGCTCGGCCGGGAGCGGCCGGTCTCGACGAAGCTGATGTGCCGCGCGGAGGAGTCGGCGCGCAGGGCCAGCTCCAGCTGACTGATCCGGCGCCGCTCCCGCCAGGCGCGCAGCAGCGGGCCGACGCCCTTGTCGGAGGTGCGGGAGGTGACGGTGGTCATACGGCCGACCGTAGTCGAGGAGCGTGCGCGGGTACGACCGTAAAAGCGGCGGATGCGACCACAGAGACCGTCCCGGAAGCCCTGACCAGGCACTCCACGGGCCCCCTGTGGCAGGCTGAACAGGTACGCGACACCCACGAAGGGAGCCTGGCATGGCTGTCGAACCGCTGTCGCAGAAGGAGATCGAGGACCGGCTGGCCGAGCTGCCGGACTGGTCGCTCGAGGGCGACCGCATCGCCCGCTCGTACCGGCTGCCCTCGCACTTCGCGGCGACGGCACTGGTCGTGCACATCGCCCAGGTCCAGGAGGAGCTCGACCACCACTCCGACCTGACCCTCGGGTACAACACGGTGTCCCTGACCGTGAACACCCACAGCGTGGGCGGCGCCGTCACCGAGAGGGACTTCGAGCTCGCCGGCCGTATCGAGGCACTCGCCCCCGGTCACGGCGCCCACTGACGCCCGTGCTCGACTACGACAAGGAAGCCGAGGCGTACGACGCGACGCGCGGCGGCGAACCTCGCGCCGGGGCGGCCGCCGACGCCGTCCTCGGCCTGCTCCCCGCCGGCGCCCGCCGTCTCCTGGACATTGACTGCGGCACCGGCATCGTGACGCGGCGACTCGCCGCGGCCCGGCCGGAACTGCACGTCACCGGCTGCGACCTCGCGCCCGGCATGGCGCGGATGGCCGCCGCCCGGCTGCCCGGCGCGATCCTGCTGGCCGACAGCCGCCGACTGCCGTTCCCCGGCGGCACGTTCGACGCGGTCACCAGCGTCTGGCTGCTGCATCTGATCGAGAACCCCGCCGACGTCCGTGCCATCGTCGCCGAGTGCGCGCGGGTGCTGCGGCCCGACGGGGTGTACGTCACCACGGTCGACAAGGCCGCCGCGCACGACGTCGGCAGCGACATCGACGCCGTCCTCGCCCCGCGTCCGCGCCGCCCCGCCCGGGACGCGTGCGCGACCGTCGCGGCGCACGCCGCCGACCACGGGCTGCTCCCCGCCGGCCGGGCGTCCTTCCCCGGCCTCGGACAGGGCCGCAGCCCCCGAGGCGCGATCGCCGACCTGCGGCGCGGCTGGTTCACCGCGCTGCCGCCCGGCGACCCGCGCACCGAGGCCTTCACCGACCGCCTGGCAACCCTGCCCGACCAGGACCGCCGCCGCCCCGACCCCCGCTTCGTCGTACGGTCCTTCAGGAGGCCGGGGGCCGGGTGAAGTCCATGGTCCAGTTGGTCACCCAGGTCTCCCCGCCGTCCACCGAGAACGCCTGCTCCCAGTGGGCGCCGCGCGGGGAGACCCCGGACCAGACGAACCGCACCCGGACGTCCTTGCCGTCGTGCGTGTCGTCGCCGTGGAACACGCCACGGTCGCCCTCGAAGTGGCCGACGACCGGCGGGAACAGCCTTCCGCTGCGGCTGGACGACCAGTTGAGCGACCACTGCGCGGTCTCCCTGTCGAACAGCCGCAGTGTCAGCCCCTTTGCGGCGAGATGGGGCATGTCGATCTCGTCGACGTTCGCGGCGCCGTCGAACAGCGGCAGACAGCGGTTCGTCGCGGGGAACTCCGCCCAGTCGCTCTCCGGGTCGAGGAAGTCGGTGCGGCGCCGATTGCGGACCTCCCAGTCGCCGTGCAGGAAGTCGAAGTCGTGCGGCGTGCTCATGAGCGGTCTCCTGTGGTTCCCTCGGGCAGGGTGTCGGTCAAGTAGGCCTCCAGGTCGGGGACTTCGGGTGCGAGCAGATGCCGTACCCAGGCGTCCCGTTCGTGCAGGAGCGGCGGCAGCTCCCAGACGCAGCCGATCCAGGGGAGGTCCGGCGCGATGAAGTGGGTGGGGTCGTCGTCCGGGCAGCCGAGCACCGGCTGGCCCGCCGAGGCGCCCCGGAAGTGCAGGACGTTGTCCCACACCCAGCTGTACGCGTTCAGATAGGCGCCGGTGTCGCCGCCCCGGTGCAGCACGACGAACGTCGCCGGCGGGGTGCCGTCCGGCTCCGGCAGCAGCTGGGGCAGGATCGCGTACGCCGCCTTCTCCACCTCGGGCGCGATGCCCGCCGGGTCGGCGGTGACGTGGTAGCGCTTGATCCGCCGTCCCGCCACCTCGATGGGCGGTGGCACGGTGAGCAGTTTCTCCTCGAAGCGCGGTTTCTCGGCGCGGCGGGAATTCTCCGTGAAGGCCATGAGAGGGACGCTAGGCCCGCTTCACTGACACCATATGTCAGTGAAGTCAAGCCGCCTCGTCTCGATCCTGCTCCTGCTCCAGACCCGGGGCCGGATGACCGCCGCCCAGCTCGCCGAGGAGCTGGAGGTCACCGTGCGCACGGTCTACCGGGACGTGGAGGCGTTGAGCGCTGCGGGCGTCCCGCTGTACGGCGACGCGGGCCACGCCGGCGGCTACCGTCTCCTCGCCGGCTACCGCACCCGCCTCACCGGACTGACCAGGGACGAGGCCGAGGCCCTGTTCCTCGCGGGTGCCCCGGGTCCCGCCGCCGACCTGGGCCTCGGCCCCGTCCTGGCCGCGGCTCAGCTCAAGGTCCGTGCCGCGCTCCCGCCCGAACTGCGCACCCACGCCGACCGGGTCAGCGGCCGCTTCCACCTCGACGCGCCGGGCTGGTACGCCGACGCCGAGGAGTCCCCGTACCTGCCGGCGGTGGCCGAGGCAGTGTGGAACAGCCGGGTGCTCCACGTCCGGTACCGCCGCTGGGCCGAACCCACGGACGTGGACCGCCGTCTGGAGCCGTACGGACTCGTGCTCAAGGCGGGCCGCTGGTACGTCGTCGCGGGACCCGGACCGCGCACCTTCCGCGTCGACCAGATCCTCCAACTCACGGATTCGGGCGAGGAGTTCACCCGCCCTGACGACTTCGACCTGGCCGCCTACTGGACGGCGTACCAGCGCGACTTCCACGACCGCCTGTATCGGGAGGAGGCGCTGGTGCGACTGGCCCCGGGCGTGACCCTCGCCCGGGCGGTACAGACAGAACCCGTCGACGAGGACGGCTGGACACGGGCCACGGTCCCCATCGAGTCCATCGACCACGCCCAAGCCGAATTCCTGCGCCTGGGCACGGCCATCGAAGTCCTCGCACCACCCGAACTGCGCAAGAGGATCGCCCGGATCGTGTCCGAACTGGCCGGAAGATACAGCGACCGCTCCTGAGGGGCGGGCGGTCCCCGTGCGGGTGGGGACCGCCCCGGTGGGAGGCGGGAGTTATTCGAGCAGCTCCGCGTGCGCGCCCATGGGCATGGCGATGATCGCTGTCGTGTCCGGTTCGTCGTCCGCAGGCCATGCGAGCGACGTACGGCGTCCTCACGTGTTGCCGCCTCTTTTTGCCACCCCCGCAACAGGACTGGCCCGCACCCGGTGTGCCGTCGCAGGCTGGCGGCACACGGACGAGAGGCTGACCCCATGGCGCACCACCACCATCACCACAATCACGACGGCGACACCACCGACATCGACTGGGCCGAGATGGCCCCGCTGCTCGAGGCGCAGGCCGAGCTGGGCCTTCCCATGTACGAGCAGGCTCTCGCCTGGCTGGCGAAGGAGGTGACCGAGCCGGGACTGATCGTCGACGCAGGCAGTGGGCCCGGTGTCGTGTCGTGCCTGTTCGCCGAGACGTTCCCGGGCGCCCGGGTCGTAGCGGTGGACGGCAGCGAGCCGCTGCTGGAGCGGGCGAGCGCCCGCGCCGCCCGCAGGGGAGTCGCCGACCGCTTCGGCACTCTCGCAGGTGAACTCCCCGGCGTACTCGACGAGTTGGAGTACCCGGCGGACCTGCTGTGGGCGAGCCGCAGCCTGCACCACCTCGGCGACCAGCGCGCCGCGCTCGCCGCCTTCGGCGAACGACTGGCCCCAGGCGGCACCCTGGCCCTCCTGGAGGGCGGCCTGCCCCACCGCTTCCTGCCCCGGGACATCGGCATCGGTCGCCCGGGTCTGGAGGCCCGGATCGACGTGGTGCAGGAGGAGTGGTTCGCGCGGATGCGGGCCGACCTCCCCGACAGCGTCGCGGTCACGGAGGACTGGCCCGCACTGCTGACGGCCGCGGGCCTGAAGTACACCCGCACCCGCAGCTTCCTCCTCGACCTGCCCGCACCGGCCTCGGACCGGGTCCGCGCGTATGTGGCCGCGTCCTACACCCGCCTCCGTGACACCTTCGCCGAGGGCCTGGACGCCGAGGACCGTGCCACGGTGGACCGCCTCCTCGACCCCGACGACCCGGCGAGCGTGCACCGCCGCCCGGACGTTTTCGTCCTCTCGGCGTACACGGTGCACACGGCGGTACGACCGGTGTAGCCACTCCCGCTGGTGGGGGTCAGCCGATGGCGATGCGCGGGTGGGCGCCGGGCTGGATCCAGGACATGACCTGGTCCATCGTGGCGCGGGGTATGGACACGCAGCCGGCGGTGGCGCCGTTGCCGTTGACGTGGAGGAAGATGCCGGCGCCGCGGCCGGGGGTGGCGGGCCAGCGGTTGAAGTTGATGACGAGGGCCTTGGCGTACTGGGTGGGGTAGTTCATCAGGCGCTCGCTGCCCCGGTCGCCGGCCTCGGTGAGAGGGAAGTCGGCGCCGGTCTCGCCGTGCATGGAGTTGTAGTACTTCGACTGGGGATCCTCCACCCACCAGTCGTCGGAATCGACCACGTGGTACGGCATGTTGGTACCGCCCGCCACTACTCCGAACCCTTCGGTGATGGTGTAGGTCCCGGAGGGCGTGGTGTACGTGCCCTGCTGCCGGGTCGCCCCGTTCGTGATTCCGTTGGACCCGACGCGTCCGGATGCCGTGGAGAACTGCGCCTTCCAGCCGGCCGACCCCTTGGCCCAGGCCGTGACGGTGGCGTAGGAGCCGCTGGCCTTGACGGTGATGATCTGGGTGGAGTCGCCGACCTGGACGGGGACGGGGAAGTCGGGCGCGCTGCCGGCGCCGGAACCCTGCGCCGTGGTGCTCCCCGATCCAGAGCCGGAACTACCGCTTCCCGTCTTGTTGTTGCTGTTCGCCGTACCGGAGCCGCCGCCGGCACCGGACGCGCTCGCGCTCGGCGATGCGCTGTGGCTCGGCTTGGCGGAGGCCGAGGGGGACGCCGAAGCGGAGGCGGACGCACTGGCGGAGCCGCTCGGCGATGCGCTCGACGTGACCGAGGGGTCACCCGCGTCCGCCGCCACCTGGTCGGCCGCGGTGCCGCTCCCACCCTCTCCGCATCCGGAGACGAGAAGGAACGCTCCGCCGACGGCCGCGGCGGCGACGATCCTGCGGGTGCGTAGGGACGGCACAGAAATTTCGGGCAGCACGAAGGAACCCTTCGTCGGGTGTGAGTACAAGGGTCGGGGCAACTCGGGCCCCGCGGAACCGGCGTCGTTATACAACAACTCGGCACCCGATCTCGACTGCAGGAACATTTCGGACGAATAGCCTGCGGTGCCGGGGTGGGGTGGGCCAGGGTCAGTGGGCTCAGCCCTGCTTGCTGTCGGCGGTGGCGGGCAGGGGGCTGGAGCAGGTGGCGCGTCCGAAGGCGCCGGTGGCGGTGGCGCTTTGGGCGTGATGGCCGCGGATGGACAGGCCGCAGCGGGCGGTGCCGCCGTGCTCGTCGAAAACGATGCTGATGAGGGGGTCTCGGCCGACTGGTACCTGGACGGTCTTGCGCCAGGGCAGGCGGCTGTCCTGCACGACGGTGGCTTTTCCGCTCTCGCTGCGGGCCTGGTAGGTGAGGTCTGCGGTGCCGGTTCCGGTGACTTCGTAGGTCACGGCGGCGGTGGGGGTGCGCTTCTTGGGTTTGCTGTCGTCGCCGTCGGTGCCGAGGACGCCGTACAGGACGAGTCCGCCACAGGCGGCGAGTACGGCGGCGGCGATGAAGAGTCCGGCGCGGTCGGGTCGCTTGCTGCTGGGCCGGTCGGCGGGATCGGCTTCCGCGGCGGTTTCCGAGTTTCTTTTCTCCTCGCTCATGAAGCTTCCTTTGTCTCGGACGGCCCGTAAGTGGGGGCCGTGAATTGAGATGTCCGGGTTTTCTTTCTTTGTGTGTCCGCGGCGCTCCGGGCCGGAACCGGGCCCTTATACACGACGTGCTCAAATATGCGGGAGGGAGACTCGTGGGGAGGGTGATGAGGCACGGTGGGGGCGGCGGAGAACAAGGTGATGGCGAATGTGTTGTGGCTACTGGTCGCCTGCGTGGCTCTCTTCGCCGGGGTGGTGTCGGCCCTGCAGGTCCATGGTGCGCGGGAGCGGGAGCGGGAGTTTCGTGCCTCGCCGACGTGTGCTTCCGTCCCTGTGGTGGCGTCGGGGTGTCTGTGGGAGCAGGAGTTCACCGTTCGGGATGCCGCGTTGCATCGTGGATCGCGGAGGTTGTCGCCGGAGGCCGAGTTGTTGCTGCCCTCCGGTAAGCCGTGGCATGTGACGTTCCGGAACACCGATCCTGTGGCGTCCGAGTTGGAGCCGGGTGACAAGGTCGTCGGTCTGATCTGGCACGGGCATGTCGTCGAGGTCCGGGACGCGGAGGGGCGCCGGCAGGAGACGTCCTCGGGACCCTTGGAGTGGCCCGAGGATCGGCTCGGGGGCGCGCTCGCCTGTATCTCGTTCGGTGTGACCGCCCTCGTCGGAGCGTTGTGGGCACTGTTCGCGCGGGGCAGGCGCCGTCACGCGACAGCGGCAGCCATCGTGCGGTGGCACGGCGTCGGGCTGGGCGGCGCGGCCATCCTGACGCTGTGGGCGCAGGCGGCCAACAGCTGGCCGATGTGGGCGATCCCGGCGATCTGGGGGCCGCTCGCGCTGCTCATCCTGGCCTCCGCGGTGGCCTTCGCCATCGCCGCCCTCCGTGGCAACTTGGATCGCGACGACCCGTCCACACCTCGGGTACCGCCGCCGCTGCCTCCGCCGTCGATGGGCCAGAGCCAGGGGTCAGGTCGACCGGTCAGGTAGACCTCAGCTACCGCACTCGTGCCATGGTGACTTCGCACCAGAGCGTCTTGGTGTACGGGCTTGTGGACGCCGTGGTGCTCGCGTCGAGTGGACCGACGGCCTGACCAAGCCGTTCACGGCACGGTCTGGCCGGGCTGGGTCCGGCTGCCCGGTTCTGCCCCTGCTGTCAGTGGTTTTGGGACATGTGGGCGAGGGCCTGGGTGGCGCTGTCGGGTGCGAAGGCGCTGGCGACTCCCTCGGCGGCACCCTCGGCTGCTTCCCTGGAGCGGGGCAGCAGAAGGTTCTCGTAGGCGCGGACGGCGTCGTCGATGACGGTGTTGTTGATGAGGGCACGGGCGAGGTCGGCACCGTCGAGCATGGCGAGGTTGGCGCCCATGCCGGAGAACGGCGACATGAGATGGGCCGCGTCGCCCAGGAGGGTGAGGCCAGGGGTGTGCGGCCAGGTGTGCGGGACGGGCAGGGCATACAGCGGCCGATTGATGTACCTGGTGTCGGTGTCGGTGATGAAGCCGAGCAGGTCGCGGCTCCAGCCGGTGAATTCCTTGAGCAGTGCTTCGCGTACGGCGGCGGTGTGGGTCAGATCGAGGCCGGCCTTCTGGTACCAGTCCTCGTCGGTGCGCATGCCGATGTAGACGCGGATGTGCTGGTGGCTGTTGCGCTGAGCGACGAAGCCCTGGTTGTTGTCGAGAGCCATCATGGTGCCGTCGCCGGTGAGGGAGGCGAGTGCGGTGTGGCGGGTGTCGGCGTTGTCGAGTCCGGTTTCGACGAAGGTGACGCCTGTGTAGACCGGCGTTGCGTCGGAGAGCAGGCGGCGGACTTTCGACCAGGCGCCATCGGCTCCGATGACGAGGTCGGCCTCGGTGGTGGTGCCGTCGGTGAAGTGCAGGCGGTGGGCGCCTCCGTTGAGGGGTTCGACGTGCGCGAGCTTGTGGTCCCAGTGCACGGTGTCGGGCTCGAGTGAGTTCAGCAGGAGGTCGCGCAGCTGCCCTCGGTCGATTTCCGGGTTGCCGTTCTCGGTGTCGGCCTCGGGCGGGACTGCGTCGAACAGGACGCGTGCGTCACGGCCGACCAGGCGTATCTGTTGGCCTTCGGGGCGGGCCAGTGCCAGGAACTCTTTCAGCAGTCCGGCTTCACGCAGGGCGTTCTGGCCGGAGTCGGGGTGCATGTCGAGGGTGCCGCCCTGGTTGCGGGCGGTGCGGGAGCCGTCCTGTTCGTGGACTGTGGCGGTTATGCCGTGCCGCTGGAGGATTCGGGCGCAGGTCAGGCCGCCGGGTCCGGCACCGATGATCGCGATGCGGGGCGCGGTGGAGGTGTTCATGGCGGTGCTCCGTTCGTGGGGTGATCGGTAGACAGGAGAAGGGGAAGGCTGCGGCCGGGCAGTGCCATGCGGCCGGCCGTTCCAGAAGAGCACGCCTCCACCAAAAGTGCAACAACCCAACTTTCAAAGTTGGTCCACCAAAGGGTGTAGGGTCGAGGCATGAGCGAGACGACCGCGCAGCACCCGCCGATGGGGCGCCGCGAGCGCAAGAAAGCCGCCACCCGGCAGTCCCTGGCCGACGCTGCTCTGCGCCTCTTCCTTGAGCGCGGCTACGACCAGGTCGGCATCCGCGAGATCGCCGATGCGGTAGACGTGTCCACCACCACTCTGTTCAAGCACTTCCCCGTGAAAGAGGCACTCGTCTTCGACGAGGACGCCGACCAGGAAGCCCGGCTGCTGGCCGCCGTGCGCGACAGGCCCCAGGGGCAGTCCGTCCTCGCGGCCCTGCGCGAGCACGCTCTGCGCTACCGGGTCGGCACCGGGGCCAACGACGCGAACTTCGCCGCCTTCGTCGAACTCGTGGAGAGCACCCCGGCCTTGCGCGAATACGCCCAGCGCATGTGGCTGCGCCACGAAACCGCGCTCGCGCACGCCATCGCCGAAACGACCGGAGTTCCCGCTGACGATCCGGACTGCGCGGCGCTCGCCCACTTCGTCCTGGAAGCACCCCGTACTGCCCGCGGACGCGCCGACGACCACGAAAGGGTTGCCCGCGCCTTCGATCTCCTCGAACGAGGTTGGAAGGCCGTCAGTCCAGGAGCCTGAGCGCCTGGCTCAGGAAGGCGGACGGGCATCCCCGAGTGCGTCGAGACGGAGGGCATCCCTGATCTCGCTGAGCTTCGCGGCCGTCCCCGGAGTCCACTCCTTGACCTGTCCGCCGGAGCGGAGGGCATCCTCAACCTCGCTGAGCGTCGCGGAGGGCAGCACGCCCGCCCGCTCGATCAGGTCGTCCCGGGACACGGTGGTCAGCCATGTGCAGGGGGTGAAGCCCGGACGCGGGAATGCGAACCGCAGCACGCCTTCGAAGGGCAGTCCTTCGATGGTGCCTACGGCCACTTCGACGCCCAGACCGCTGATGTCGACGCCCGCCGGAGCGACTACCTGCATCGCCTGGAACCCCGACGCCTCGTCTCCCGACAGCAGTACGACCGGGCGGCGCTCGTCGAACGAGGCCCACCAGACTTCGCCACGGTGCATATGTCCTCCTTGCTGGTCGAGGCCGGCGGAGACGGAGGGAACGAGAAGGGCGCCCCACTCGATCGCCGGATCACTGACGTAACGCCCTTGACTTAGAGAGCGCTCCAAATGATGGACTCCCGGTCGTTCACCACACACAGGGGGTATCCACCATGACCGACTCTCCGGTCGCGCTCATCACCGGCGGCGGCAGCGGGATCGGCGCCGCTGTCGCCCGGCAGCTGCTCGACGCCGGGCATCGCGTCGCCGTCACCGGGCGAGGGGAGCGGCGACTTCGGGACTTCGCCGATCAACTCGGCAATCCCGACAGGCTGTTGACCATCACCGGGAACGCCGCCGAGTACGACGACGTACGCTCGGCCGTCGACGCCACACTCAAGGCGTACGGCCGGCTGGACACCGTCGTCGCCAACGCCGGGTTCGCCACGCACGATTCCGTTGCCGAAGGCGATCCGGCCGGGTGGAGCGAGATGGTGCTCACCAACGTGCTCGGGCCCGCGCTGCTCATCCGCGCCTCCATCGACGCCCTCAAGGAGACCCGTGGGCGGATCGTGCTCGTCGGCAGCGTCGCCGGGTTCGTGAACACGCCCGGGAACATCTATGGCGCGACCAAGTGGGCCGTGACCGGGCTCGCCGAGAATACCCGGCGTGAGGTCACGGAGTTCGGTGTCGGCGTCACCCTCGTCGCGCCCGGGCGGGTGGAGACGCCTTTCTGGGACACCTACGGGAGTCTTCCGGCCGGTCATCTCCTCACCGCCGATCAGATCGCCGACTCGGTCGTCTGGGCTATCCGGCAGCCGGCCGGTGTCGACGTCAACACCGTGGTCGTACGGCCCCTCGGGCAGCCCAACTGACGTACGTGGAAGGCCCGGTACCGTGCCGCGCTCGGTACCGGGCCTCGTGCGGCTCAGTTGCTCTGGAGGAACTGCTTCGCCAACTGGTCGCCCAGCGACACCGCCGCGCTGTGGCTCTCGATCGGCGACACCTTGGAGCTCTTGAACAGGATGTACGTCACGCCCGAGTCGGTGCCGCCCGTCTCCGGGTCGGGGTCTATGCCGAGCGCGTTGGCCGTGGCGTACGAGGCCTCGCCGATGATCTGGGTGGGGCCGGTGTCGCCCACGACCGCGTACTCGACCTTGTTGTTGTAGATGACGGCGACGACCCCGCCGCCCTTGATGCCGGCGTTCGCGTAGTTCCAGATGCTGCTGGAACTGGGAACCACGACGTACGGCAGGGTGTCGGCGCGCAGCGGCTTGCCGTCGGACTGGTGGAACGCCGTGTCGTCCTGGTACCAGGGGTCGGTGTCCTCGCTGCAGTTCGAGGTGCGCTGGCCGTCGCAGTCGATGTCCATGTCGGCCTTCCAGAACACCGCGCCGTTCTTGCCGCAGACGGGTATCTTCGCCGAAGTCTCCTCGTCCGTACGGTACTTGCCGTTCGAGATCTGCTGGCAGGACGTCACCTTGGCGAGCAGGTCGGCCGCGCTGACCGTGCCCTCCTGGGTGGACGTCGGGGCGGTCTGGGCGCCGGAGGCGGTTGCCGGGAGGACTCCGGCGGCGAGCAGTGCGGCCCCGGAGGCCGCGGCGAGGGTCAGTGATCGTATGTGCACTGTGGGGGACCCTTCTGTTAGGAAAGTTTCCTTACCGGGTGGTACAAGGTGGCCCTCTTTACGTGGCCCCGTCAAGTCCCCAGGTGCAAATGGGAACGCTCCGCGTCGTTCACCGCGGTCCGTGCAGGAGATTTGCGACGGTTCATGCGGGAGAGAAGACTGGAAATCGCCGGGGAGAAGGCAGGGAATATCGGATATTCCGAATATTCGACCCGGATTCTCCCGTACAGTCACGCAGCCCCAGGGAGGCGAGGCGCCATGTTCGTACGCACCGTTTACGTGACCGGCGATCCCAGAAAGATCGACACGGCCGTCCGCGCCTTGAACACACAGGGCCGTGACCTGCTGGAAGACCGCCCCGGTTACCGCGGAGCAGGCGTCTTCGTGGACCGTGAGCTCGGGAAGCTCTTCTCGGTCAGCTGGTGGGATTCCGAGGAGTCCAGACGGAACAGCGACGAAGTGATGCGCGAACGGCGCGGGGGTCTCCTGGAGCCGTTCGCCGGCACAGTGGCCGTCCACAACTACGAGGTGGCGGTGTTCCATCCGGTCCAGCAGCCGCGCGCGGGCGGCGGACTGCGCCTCAGCAGGCTGGAATTCGACCCTGCCGACACGGACCTGGTCGCCGACACGTTCCGGACGACCGTGCTGCCCCAGCTCGAACACCTCCCGGGACTGGCCCGGACGTCCCTGTTCGTGAACCGGGAGGACGGTGGCGGCATGGTCGGCGCCCTGTTCGTCGACCGTGACTCGCTCGCCGCGTCCCGCGCGGTCCAGGCGGCGGCCCGCCACGAGGGCGCCGCCAAGGCCCACGTCGACGTCGTCGGCCTGGAGGAGTTCGAGGTCGTGCACGCGGACGTACACGCCGGCTGAGGCTGCTCGTACGGGAGTTGAAGGCCATCGACGGCTACGCCCCGCCGCGCGACGGGGCGTAGCCGCGTGCCGTGCCAAATTCAGCCGATGTCGAACGTCGCCGGGTCCGGGCCCAGCCGGCGGTCCTCGTTCAGCGCGCTGATTGCCGCGAGGTCCTCGGTGTCCAGGCTGAAGTCGAAGACTTCGATGTTCTCCTTGATCCGCGACGGCGTCACGGACTTCGGGATCACGATGTTGCCGAGCTGGATGTGCCAGCGCAGCACGACCTGGGCCGGGGTGCGGTTGTGCTTCTGGGCGATCGCGACGATCGCCGGGACCTCCAGCAGACCCTTGCCCGAGCCGAGCGGCGACCAGGCCTCGGTGGCGATGCCCTGCTCGGCGTGGTACTCGCGCGCCGCATGCTGCTGTAGATGCGGGTGAAGCTCGATCTGGTTGACCGCCGGGATGACCGTCGTCTCGACGATCAGGCGCTCCAGGTGTTCAGGGAGGAAGTTGGAGGTGCCGATGGCGCGGATAAGGCCGTCGGCGTGCAGCTTCTCGAACGCCTTGTAGCTGTCGACGTACTTGCCGCGGGCCGGCAGCGGCCAGTGGATCAGGTAGAGGTCGAGGTAGTCCAGGCCCAGCTTCCGCAGGGACTCGTCGAACGCGCGCAGTGTCGCGTCGTACCCCTGGTCACCGTTCCAGAGCTTGGTGGTGACGAAGAGGTCCTGGCGGGCGACGCCGGAGGCGGCGATGGCCCGGCCGGTGCCCTCTTCGTTGCCGTAGATCGCAGCCGTGTCGATGCTGCGGTAACCCGCCTCGAGCGCCGTCGCCACGGCTCGCTCGGCCTCGTCGTCCGGCACCTGCCAGACACCGAAGCCAAGCTGAGGCATCTCGACGCCGTTGTTGAGGATTTTCGGGGGGACCTTGCTGCTCACGAGCTCTTGATCCTTCGGTTGTCGACAGGTGGTGGTATTCCTATCGTCAACGATCACGCGCCGTTGTGCATTCCTGACCGCTCAATTCACCGGTGTCATGCTCGGTACAGCGCCTCGACCTCGTTCTGGTACGCGCTCTCGATCGCCTTGCGCTTCAGCTTCAACGACGGTGTCAGCAGGCCGTGTTCCTCGGTGAACGGCTGCGCCAGTATCCGGAAGGTACGGATCGACTCGGCCTGCGAGACCAGCGTGTTGGCGGCGACCACCGCACGCCGCACCTCGGTCTCCAGATCGGCGTCGTGGACCAGCTGGGCGGGGGACAGCTGCGGTTTGCCGCGCATCTGGAGCCAGTGCTCGACGGCCTCCTGGTCGAGGGTGACCAGGGCGGCGACGTACGGCCGGTCGTTGCCGACGACGATGCACTGGTTGACCAGCGGATGGTCGCGGACCCGCTCCTCCAGGATCCCGGGCGACACGCTCTTGCCGCCGGACGTCACCAGGATCTCCTTCTTGCGGCCGGTGATGGTGAGGTAGCCGTCGTCGTCCAGGGCGCCCAGGTCGCCCGTGGCCAGCCAGCCGTCGTGCAGGGTCTCGTCGGTCGCCTTCTGGTTGTTGAGATAGCCCTGGAAGACGTTGTCGCCGTGCAGCCAGACCTCGCCGTCGTCCGCGATGTGCACGGTGACGCCCGGAATGGCCTGGCCGACCGTGCCGTAGCGGGTGCGCTCGGGCGGGTTGGCCGTGGCCGCCGCCGTGGACTCGGTGAGGCCGTAGCCCTCGTAGACCGGGACGCCCGCGCCCGCGAAGAACAGACCGAGCCGGCGGTCCATGGCCGAGCCGCCGGACATGGCGTTGCGGATCCGGCCGCCCATCGCCGAGCGGACCTTGTTGTAGACCAGCTTGTCGAAGATCTGGTGCTGCATGCGCAGGCCCGCCGACGGGCCGGGGCCAGTGCCCCAGGCCTTCGCCTCGACCGCGTCCGCGTACTTCACCGCGATGTCGACGGCCTTCTCGAACGGCCCGGCCTTGCCGTCCTTCTCGGCCTTGCGCCGGGCCGCATTGAACACCTTCTCGAAGATGTACGGCACGGCGAGGATGAACGTCGGTTTGAAGGCCTGGAGGTCGGGCAGCAGGGCGGCGGCGTTCAGCTGCGGCTGGTGCCCGAAGCGGACCCGGCCGCGGAACGCGGCGACCTCCACCATGCGCCCGAAGACATGGGCCAGCGGAAGGAACAGCAGGGTCGCCGCCTCGTCGCCCTTTTTCGAGTGGAACACCGGCTCCCAGCGGCGGATGACCGTGTCCGCCTCGAACATGAAGTTGCCGTGCGAGATGACACAGCCCTTGGGGCGGCCCGTGGTGCCCGAGGTGTAGATGATCGTGGCGATCGAGTCCGGGGTGACCGCCTGCCGGTGCCGGTGCACCACCTCGTCGTCCAGGTGCGCCCCCGCGTCGTACAGCTCCTGCACGGCGCCGGAGTCCAGCTGCCACAGCTCGCGCAGCTGGGGGAGGCGATCGATGACGGTGGCGATCGTCATCGCGTGGTCCTCGTGCTCCACGATCGCCGCCGACACCTCCGCGTCGTACAGCATCCAGAAGCACTGCTCGGCCGACGAGGTGGGGTAGACCGGCACCACCTGGGCACCGATGGACCACAGCGCGAAGTCGAAGAGGGTCCACTCGTAGCGGGTGCGGGACATGATGGCGACCCGGTCGCCGAACCGGATGCCGCGGGCGAGCAGCCCCTTGGCGAGCGCCAGGACCTCGTCACGGAACTCGGCGGACGTCACGTCCCGCCACTGTCCGAGATCGTCCTTGCGGCCGAACGCGACGCGGAGCGGGTCCTGGAGGGCATGCTCGAAAACGGCGTCGGCCAGACCGCCCACCGGCGGTGCCGACGCCAACGGAGGGTTGGTGAACTCGCGCAAACCCCGCTCCCCGCTCCTCGCTCTCGATGGCGCTCCTTGGTGGCGCTCCTCACAGCGCCGTGAAAGCTACCCCACCCGCAGACCGGGCGGGAGGGGGTCGGAAACCGGGCAGGGCTCGGATCTCCACTGGTCAGTGCCCGGAAAATGCCCGCAGATGGGAAAGGGTCGGACAGAATCCTTACGGTTCCGTAGGTTTCTGCCCCGCAATCTCCACCGAATCTGTACGCAGCGATTACGGCTCTGACCGCTTGTGACATCGGTATTCGGACCGCTCATTTTGCGCCAGGCCGGGCCCGGCGCCAAGGGGTCGCGCATCACCGCCGTGGCCGCCGACCCCGAAGCGCGCCATGCGCCCCAGAGCCGACTCTTCCCCGCATCGTCGCCGGTCAACCGCGCGGCGTCACCGCCTTCTCGACCGGCTTGCGTGCGCCGGCCGTCGCGGCGCGCGGGCTGCGGACCAGAAACAGCACCGCACCGCCCGCGACCACACCCGCCAGACCCGCGACCACGAGTGCCGTGTCGAGGCCGGAAGCGAAGGCCGCGCGCAGGGCGTGCTCGGAGAACGCCCCGCGCAGCGCCCCGGCGCCGCCGCCCGCCAGCGTGTGCGCCGCGCCGTGCGGGAGCGTGTCGGCCATCCGGGACGTCAGTACGGTGCCGAAGACGGCGACGCCGAGCGCGTACCCGAGCTGCCGCACGGTGTTGACCGCGCCGCCCGCCATCCCGGCCCGCTCCGGCGCCACCGCCGCCAGTGCCGCACCGGCCACGGTCGGCGCCACGAAGCCGGTACCGACGCCCACCAGGACCAGTCCCGGTGCCAGCGCCGTCCAGCCGGAGCCCGGGTCGAGGACGGCCTGGCACAGGTTCCCGGCGCCGATCAGCAGCAGCCCGCCGCCGACGGTCAGCCGCGTCGGCACCCCGTGCAGCAGCTTCCCGACCAGGACCGAGACCACCATCGCGGCGCCCGTCAGCGGCAGCAGCGTCAGGCCGGCGCGCACCGGGCTCATGTCAAGCAGTGTCTGCATCCAGATCGATTCGTACGGCAGCACGCCGAACGCCACCGCGCTGAACGCCAGCGAACCCGCCATCACGCCCACGAACGAGCGCCCCGCAGCAGCGACAGGTCGAGCAGCGGATGCGCCGCCCGCCGCTCCACCAGCACGAAGCACACCAGCGCCAGGGCGGCGAGCTTCAGCCGGCTCGGGCAGGTGCTCGGAGTCTCCGACCAGACCGTCGCCCGCCGCTTTTGCAGACTGAGCGCCGAGGCCGGGCTCCGGGTCGTCGCCGTGCGTGACGCCGCGGCCCTCGGCCAGGACCAGTGGATGCTCCGGCTGCGCTGCACCCCGGACAGCGCCACCGTCATCGCCGACGCCCTCGCCAAACGCCCCGACACCCACTGGATCGGGCTCGGCTCGGGCGGCACCGAGATCGCCTGTATGACGCGGCCGCGCAGCCCCGGTGAACACGACGACCTTCTGCTCGGCAAGCTGCCGCGCACCCCGCGCGTCGTGGAGATCCGCGCCCAGCAGCTCCTGCACCGTTTCTACGGCGGTCCGAGCGGCTGGTCGCGCAAGTTCGGAGCGCTGACCGAGGAGCAGGAGGCGGCCCTGCGCCCGGACACCGGGCCGCCTACGGGACCGGCCCGCCTCTACCCCGAGGACGAGCCCCTGTTCGCCGCTCTCGAACGCGACGGCCGCGCGACCTACCCCGAACTCCAGCGCGCCACCGGCCGTTCCGAGTCCGCCGTCAAACGCCGCCTTGCCGCGCTCCTCGCCTCCGGCGCCGTGTACATCGACATCGAGTACCACTCCGAGGTCCTCGGCTACCCGCTGGCGGCACTCCTGTGGATCACCACCGCGCCCGCCGCACTGCACTCCGTCGGCCAGGCCCTCGCCACCCACAAGGAGGTCGCCTACGCCGCCGCCACGGCCGGCCCCTCCCACATCGTGGTCACCGCCGTGGTCCGCGACGCGGGGGGACTGTACGCGTACCTGAGCGGTCCTCTGGGCCGGCTGGAGGGCGTCCAGCACGTGGAGTCGATGCCGTTCCTGCGCCGGGTCAAGCAGCTGACGTATCAACGGCCGGGGTGACGTGGTGCGTCCGCCGCGGCGGACGCACCGGCATCAGAGCGGGCGCACCATGATCAGCCGGTGCTGCCCGGGACCGAAGTAGTCCCTGCGGTCGTCGACCTGCACGAAGCCGAAGGCGTTGTAGAGCGCGCGCGCCGGGGCGTTCTCGGGGTCCACGGTCAGTGCCGCCTCGACCACGCCCTCGGCGCGCATCAGCTCCAGCGCCGCCTCCATCAGCCGGCGCCCCATGCCCCGGCCGCGCAGCCGCTCGTCGACGCCGAGCCCCAGGATCCAGCTCCGCTTCCGGTCGGGCCGGGTGCCGGTGAGTACATAGCCGAGCAGTTCCGTCCCGTCGTCCAGGACGAGCAGATCGTCCCCGCACACGTCCATGAGCTGGCGCAACACGAAGAACGGATAGGTGAATTCCTTGAAGATCTGCTCGTCGAGGCGGGCGAGCCGGGGCAGGTCCTGCTCGGTTGCGGGGCGCATCCGCACCTGCCGCTCGGCCACCGAGGGCCGGTCCGTGGCGGGTACGAGGGCGGGGTCGCCGGTCGGTGGAGTCATTCCGTTCCTCGAAGCGTGAGTTGAGGGGCGAAGGGGTATCCGGTCTAGCGAACTCCTGCGCCGGGATGTCGAATTGTGGGTGCTGCGGCTCGAGAGAGTGCCGAGGCACACTCCCCGTCGCGGGACTTGTCCCTATAGTGGCCCCGAACGGGGCATTCCCTCATACCATGGGACGATCGAAGCGAGGGGGCAAAGAGTGCGTGAGCCGCTTGTTCAGGTGCTCAATGACGACGCTCCGTGGGACTCATTCGACGCGCGCGCGTACGTGGATGTCAACTACCGCTTTCTGACCGGGGAGGACTCCCGGATCCTGGCGATCGTGCGAGATCATTTCGCCGCGCATTTCGGCGGCGACGGGCATATTCCGCTTCGCGGTATCGATGTCGGCACCGGCGCGAATCTCTACCCGGCGCTCTCTCTCCTGCCCTGGTGCCACGAGATCACCCTGTGCGACCGGTCCGCGGCCAACGTCGAATGGCTCAAACGGCAGGACTGGGCCCTGCCCTCGGACCGCGGCGAATGGCTGTGGGGCCAGTTCTGGGACATCCTCGCCGAACGGCCCGCCTACCGTGTCATCAACGAACCCCGCTCCCTGCTCGGCTCCGTGGCCCGCGTCGAACACGGCAACCTGTTCGACCTGCCGCGGGCGGGCTGGGAGATCGGCACCATGTTCTTCGTCGCCGAGTCGATGTCCACCTCCCACGACGAGTTCCGGGATGCCATCGGTTGCTTCCTCGGCTCGCTGGAACCGGGCGCGCCGTTCGCCGCCGCGTTCGTCACCGGCTCCGTCGGCTACGACGTCGGCGACGAGTCCTACCCCGCCTGCGATGTGACCGAGGCCGATGTGCGCGTCTGTCTCGCCCCGCACGCCGAACAGTTCGAGATCACCGTCGTCGACCCCTCGAATCCCCCGCTTCGCCCCGGATACAGCGGAATGATCGTCGCGTGCGGACGCAGAAACTCCGTATCCACCGGACACTTCGGCGGCTGACCCGACCGCGCCCCGCACATGCAAAGGGCCGAAAACAAACAGGGGGGCAGGTGCAGATCAATCCGCGCCAGCAGTTACTGGCCATCTGGTCCGGAATCGCACGGCATTCCGTCGCCGACGGCACATGGAACTGGGGTCCGCACGGTGGCCGCAGCAGCGTGGAGGACGCGGAACGCCTCCTGTGCCTGATGTATCCCGCCACCGAGATCCCCGCATTCCAGCTGAGCGATCCCGATCTGCTCCAGAAGGACGTCGAGAACGTCCTCAAGGGCCTTGGCGGCCGGCTCGCCCTGCCGGAGGTGCTGTGCGGCATCCTCCGCGAGTTCACCAAAGCGCACACCACCGGCGACGAGCGGCCCAGCTTCTCCGGCGGCAGCTACTTCCACTCCCTCGATCCCGCCCACGAACCGACCGGCGAACAGCGCACGCTCGGAGTCGTGGACTCCTACTCGATGTCCATCACCCTGTGCCTCGCGACCCTCGGCTTCCTCAAGGACCTGACCGGCCAAGGCCCCTGGGGCCCGACCGCCCTGTCGGCCGCCGAACTCAGAGAGGCCACCCAGGCACGCCTGACCGCCGCCATGGTGAGCCTGCTGCGCTCCTTCACCGTCAACGTCTTCGACGCCGAGTCCGAGCGCGGCCGTCAGTTGTGCGGTCTCCTCGGCCAGGGCAAGGTCCCCGACCGGATCGTGCTGGACGAGTTCCAGCGCCGCTTCGGCTCGCTCCGCGCCACCATCAGGGACCACTTCGACCTCGGCATCGACGTCGTGGACAGCCTCGAGCGACGCGACCAGCTCTTCGAGTGCGGCTGGACCTGGGGCATCGTGCGGGATGCGCCGCCCGTGCCGACGGACGAGAACATCGGACCCCAGCCCGAAGGCTGCGCCGCGGGCGTCCCGTCCCCCTACTTCACCGTCGTGGCGCTCGACGGGATCGTGGACCTCTTCTCGGACCGCACCCTCAAACTGGGGCTGCTCAACCCCGACCAGCAGCGGCTCGCCGAAGCACTGCGGCTGCGCCGGGAGGTCGCCCAGCAGTACTGGTCGGGCATCGCCCGCTTCCTTCCCGCCGACTGGCCCCTCGCCGACATCCCCTGGCGCCTGGCCGACGACGGACCCGTCGCCGAGTACCACACTCTCTCCGTCACCTCGATCCTGGTGCACGGACTCGCCCGCGAGCGCACCGCCGACGACGACGTGCCCCGCGTCGTCGACGTCCTGCGCCGGCTCGCCGAACGGGGCCGCGTCACCAGCCGTATGACCCGCGACGCACACACGGCCCTGCGCCTGCACACCCCGGGCATCGCCCTGCCCCTGGAGGGCAGCGAGCTGCTCGGCCCGCCGCTCAGCTGGACCGTGAACGATTTCTCCGCGCAACTCCTCAAACGCACCGTCCAGTTGTGCGTCCTCGGCCGTTCCCTGCCCGCCCGGGAGCAACTGCTGCGGCTGGCCGAGGAGACGATGGAGCACCTGTGGCGCAGAAGACGGCCCGACGGGCCGGACGGCACCGGCGCCGGTCTCTGGGACGACGTACGGGCTGCGGACCCCGACGCCACGGTGTCGCCGGAGCCCTCGTGGGGACTGACCGAACGTGTCGTCGAGGCCATGGTCGCCGCCGGCCTGCTCCTCGCCCGGCAGCCCATCCGCAGCGTGGACCTGGTCGAACTGGCCCGGGATCTGATCAGCGAGGCAGGCCATCTGCTCGGCGTCGAACGGCAGGGCCCGTCGATACGGGCCGACAGCGCACAGGCCCTCGAACTCGCCGGCATCGAGGCCGGACTCCGCCGCGCCGGCCGGATCGCCGAGGAGAAACCAGGCACCGCCGCCGCCCTCGCCATGCAGGCCCTCGCCGACCTCGACTCGCTCGCCCGGGCCAGACAGAGCGCGCTCGGAGGCGGCTGACATGATCCTCTTCGCCACGTCCGACAAGGGCGGCACCGGCCGCTCGGTCACCAGCGCCAACCTCGCCTACCGCAGGGCCCTGCACGGAGACCACGTCTGCTACGTCGACTTCGACTTCGGCTCGCCCACCACCGCGGCGGTGTTCGACATCCCCGGCGCGCTGCGCGGCGTCGAACAGCACGGCCTGCACTCGTACTTGAGGGGGGTCAGCGCGGAACCGGCCCGCATCGACATCTGGGCGCAGACGGAACATATGGCGCTGCGGCTGCGCCCGCCCGAAGCCGGCCGGCTGGTGCTGCTCCCCGGTGACCTGAGCGGCGGGGAGTTCCCCATCCACCCGGAGGCGCTGCGGCGCTGCGCCGATCTCCTGCTGCGGCTGACCGGCGAGTTCGACCTCGTGATGGTCGATCTCAGTGCCGGCCGCAGCTTCGCCACCGACATGGTCCTCGCCGCGACCTCGCGGCCCGAACTGCGCGCCGTCGAGGCCCGCTGGCTCGTCTACCACCGCTGGACCCGCCAGCACGTCATCGCCGCGGCCGGACTGGTCCACGGCCGGCACGGCATCGTCGCCGCCGGTGTGGCCCACGGGCACGACGAGGAACGGCTGCGGAACGCCATCCGGTTCGTCCGGGCCGCCGTACCCGACCCGGAGTCGTCCCTGTGGTCGCAGCTGACGCCCACCCAGTCGGCCTGGATGCGCCAGTGCGACCAGTCCCTGCTCGCCCTGTCCGCCGAACTCGGCGTGGGCTACGCCAGGGTGCTGGGCTCCATTCCGCTCGAGCCCGTGCTGCAGTGGCGTGAGCAGCTCATCACCGACGAGGACGTGCTGGACAGCGGCATCGTCACTCCGCAGACCCGGCAGGCGTTCGAGGATCTGGCCGGCCGGCTCACCGACGCCACGGCTTGGCGGCGGCCATGACAGGGCCGGCATCCCGTGTGTTCCGGGAGACGAGCGCGCTGCCGCGCACCGAGTCCGTGCCGCTGGCCCATGTCTCCCTGGAAGTGGGCCACTTGTACGCCGAGGACTTCGCGGCGGGGCCCGCGCGGCTGCGTGCGCACTTCGAGCGGGTACGGCCCTGGCTGGAGGCGGTCCGCTCGTCGGCCACCGCACATGGTGTACGGCCGCGGATCAGCACGTGCTTCCTCGTCGACGACTACCACAGCTCCTTCTCCTCGCCGCCCGAGGTGCTGCCGGTCCTGCTGGCCGAGGCGGAACGGGCCGGAGTGAGCGTGGACTACCTGGCGCGGGAATCGGGCTGCGCTGTCACGGAGGGCGTCCCCGTCGCGGAGCACACGGCCCAACGGCTCGTCGAGTCCCCGGCCCCCGGAAGCGACGGCTCACGGCCGCCCGCCAGGGAGACGGGCTGGCTGGCCAACGGCGAACGCGGCCCCGGCACCGCACCCGCCGAGGCCATGGCCCCGGTACGGGAGTGGCGGCCGCCCGCGGAGACCGGCGCCCGCCGGCACTCGATCTTCACCGACGTCGAACTGTGGGACGAACGGGACGGTCGGCGCACCTGGTCCTGCCCGTTCCTGGCCGCCGTCTGGCAGCTGGCCCGCCTCGGACTGCTGCGCCACGAGGGACGAGCGCTGCCCGTGGCCCGGCCCGTGGACACCGGGGCGTTCCCCGGGCGCTGGGGCGACCTGCCGCCGCTGGTCCGGCTCGAGTCGAGCGCCGCGCCGTTCTGCGCGTACCGGACCTGGTCCGTGCTGTCGTCGCGCTTCCTGGCGGTCGAGAACGCCGTCCGGGTGATCCTCGACCAGGTCACGGTGGACCAGGACGCCCTGCGCCAGAGCACCGAACGCGCCACACGCGAGGGCCTGCCCACCCCCGCCTCCGTCGCCGAGCGCGCCGCCTACGTCTTCCACCCGGAGCCGTGAATGCCGACGACGGGGGTGGGGCGGGAGTCGGGGGCGGATGGTGTGTCGGGGGTGTGGGGCGAGCGGCAGCTGGGACCGGTCGCTGTGCCTGGCGTGCGGGGTGGGCGGGAGCCGGGGCCGGTTGCTGTGCGGGGCGAGCAGGAGTCAGGGGCGGTTGGTGTGTCGGGTGTGCGGGATGAGCGGCGGGCGTTGGGCGGGGGCGGGGCCGGGACGGAGGCGGCGCCCGTTGTCGTGCTGGTCTGTGGGGAGGTGCGCACCTGTCTGCTGTCGACCTCTCGGACTCTGGCCGGGGCGGAGGCGGAGCGGTTGTTGCGGCTGCGTTCGGGGGACCGGGTCCGGGTGGGGACCCGCCCGCTGCCGTATGCCTTGTCGGCCGACGTCCTCACCGGCGTCGACTGCCAGCTGCCCGCCGCGTCCGGCGCCAGGATCCGTGCGGTCGGCACGGTCAGCGCCCGCGCCGTCCTGACCGGCGGCCGAATCCTGCAGTCCTCGGCCCGCGTCGCGCTGCCCGCCACCGGAGACCCGGAACGCAGCCCCTGGGGACGGCATCTGGCGGAACCGGGGATCGTTCGTCCCTTCGGCCGGCTGCCCGCCGAGGACGTCGCCGACGGCTGGCTTTCCGCCTCTCAGCGGCCCGGCGAGCTCGCCCTGGGAGCGGTGGCCGAGCGGCTCCTCACGGACGTGTTCCGGCAGCCGGAGCTGGACCACCAGCCACCTTTCAAGACCCGTTCGACCAGGCTGCGTTGGGCCGCGCTGCGGACAACCACCGGGACGGGACCGGTACTCGAGTCCCTCACGATCGAGGCCGACGGACTGCTCACGGTCCGGCTGCGGCAGCCGGCGGAACCCGAGTCGGCCGACTCCGCCGCGCTCGCGGGGTTCTGTGAGGACCTCGCCCTGCACGACTGGCTCCTCACGACCCTCGTGGCCATGATCGACCGCAGCCGTCTGGGCTCGGCGGACGACAGGGTGGCACTGCGGGTCCTGCGCCCGGCCGTCGGTCATCTACTGCACCTGTGGATGCCGGCGGCCCACCTGGACCCGGAGCTGGAGCCGCTGTGGGCAACGCTCGAACGGGAGCCCGGATTCAGCCGGCAGTGGCACGTACTGGCCCAACGGATCAGGGATCACCTGGCGTTGCCGGGACTCATGTCAGGGGAGGCTGCCCGATGACCGGAAGCGGGGGATGAGATGGCGGAGTCCGGCAGGTCGCAGTCGGTGCTGCTGAAGGTCGGAATCACGGGCGTCCTCGGTATCGGCAGCTACGTGATCACCAACTTCTTCGAGACGTCCGAGGTCGCGAAGATCACCCTGTCCCTGCTCATCGGCGCGGCCGCGCTGATGGTGCAGTTCATGATGGATTTCGAGAAGGGCACGAAGGTCCTGGTGGCCCGGCTGGAGGAACACGCGTCGGCCGTCGAGACGCGGGTGAAGGACGGGTTCGTGCGCTTCGGGGACATTTTCGAGTTCCTGGGCCGGCTCGAGGACGACACCCGGCGGTTCGCGGAGGTGGAGCGGCTGGTGCGCAACGTCGCCGCCCTGGAGCCCGGACACGAGGGCATCCTCAAGGAGTTCGTCGAGGCCGAACTCACGCGGGTCGCCGACCTCATGGGCCATCTCGGGGGCAGCCACGTGGACTACGAGGGAGAGGACCGCGACTGGCTGCTCGCGCTCATCGACAAGGTCGGGCAGACCATGGACGCCGCCAGCACCCAGGAGGACCTCGGCTTCTGGAAGACGGATCTCGGCCGCCGCTATCTGATGGCCCAGCGCAACGCGATCCGGCTCAGAGGGGTCAGGATACGGAGGCTCATCATCGTCGAATCCCCCGAGCACATCGACCGTGATCTGCAGAAGCTGCGTGAGCAGCAGGAACTTCTCGACATCGACGTGAAGATCGCGACGCTCTCGACGCTGCCCCACCACCTGAGGATCTTCCCGGTGCACAACTTCGTCGTGTTCGACGGAGCGATCAGCTACGAGGTGAGTCCCGACCTGGACGGCGGTCGCGGAACCGAGGAAGAGCCGGTGACCCCGATGATCGCGAGCACGAAGCTCGTGCTGCGGCAGACGGACGTGGACACGAGGATCGCCCGCTTCAACGAATTGTGGGACGAGGGGAACTAGGGAGGCGGGATGAGCAGCAGCAGACTGATGCTGATGACGCGAGCGCTGGTCACTGTGATCGCCGTTGTCGCGGTCTACCTGGTGGCCGGTGTCTTCGACCAGCCCGAGGCGTGGCGGATCACCCTCGGTGTCGTCGTCGGGGGCGTGGCTCTGGTCATTCAGTTCCTGATCGACTTCGATCAGCGGATCGCCGTACTGAGCAGCGACCTGACCAGGAACCGGCACGAGACCAGGGAACTGCTCGACGACAGCTTCACCAGGATCAGCCAGGCCACCGAGCTCTTCGGCCAGGTCGAGACGTCCGCGCTGCGCGCCGACGGCGTGGTCCGGCTCGTGAACAGCGCGACCAACGTGGCCTCGGACGCCCCCGTGATCGTCCGCACGTTCGCGCAGGAGGAGGTGGTCAGACTGACGGAGCTGCTGGAGAGCATGAGCCGCAACGTCGTCGACAGGGAGGGCGAGGACCATGAGTGGATCGTGACCCTCACCCAGTGCACCCGCGCCTCCATCGACGGCATCAGCACGTCGATGGACGACCACTTCTGGGACAGCGAGACGGGCCGCCGCTATCTGCGCGCCCAGCGGGAGGCCATCCAGACGCGCGGGGTGCGCGTCCGGCGTCTCTTCCTGGTCGCCGAGACGACGGACGTCGACGAGGCGCTGGAGCGGCAGTTCGAGAACCAGCAGAGTCTGGGCATCGACGTGCGTGTGCTGGTCCTCGCGTCCGTGCCGACGCCCGTGCGGCTGGGCGCGACGAACGACTTCGTCGTCTTCGACGACGAGCTGTCCTACGAGGTGGCCTTCGACTTCGAGGGGATCAACGCGACCACCACTCTGAACTTCCTGCCCGAGCGGGTCCGCCAGCGCGTCAGGCGCTTCAACGAACTCTGGGAGGTCGCCCAATAGTCACGAGCCGGTTCCCGCCGGCCAGGATCGCCTCCGCCAGGGCGTCGGCCGCCTCCTGCGCGGACGTCCTGCGGTGTCCGTGCACCAGGACGAAGTCCACCGCGCCGAGTTCCGGGAGGTCGGCCCGCTCGGGCACCAGGGCCAGGCCGGGCGGGACCAGGCCGTGTGAGTGCGCCATCACGCCCAGGCCCGCGCGGGCCGCCGCGATCAGTCCGTTGAGGCTGCCGCTCGTGCACACGATGCGCCACTCCCGCCCCTCCCGCTCCAGCGCCTCCAGGGCGAGCGCCCGGGTGATGCCCGGCGGCGGGAACACGATGAGCGGCACCGGGCGGTCGGGCTCCACGCGCAGCCGCTCCGCCCCGATCCACACCAGCCTGTCGTGCCAGACCAACCGGCCGCGCGGATCCTCCGGGCGCCGCTTGGCCAGGACCAGATCCAGCTTCCCGGCGGCCAGCCGCTCGTACAGCGTGCCGGACAGCTCCACCGTGAGTTCGAGGTCGACCTCGGGATGGTCGTACCGGAAGCCCTCCAGGATCTCCGGCAGCCTCGTCAGCACGAAGTCCTCCGAGGCGCCGAAACGCAGTCTGCCGCGCACCCGCGTGCCGGTGAAGAACGCCGTCGCCTGCTCGTGGACCTCCAGGATCCGGCGGGCGAAGCCGAGCATCGCCTCGCCGTCCTCCGTCAGCTCCACGGAGTGGGTGTCGCGCGAGAACAGCTGACGTCCGGCGGCGTCCTCCAGGCGCCGTACGTGCTGGCTGACCGTGGACTGACGCAGCCCGAGCCGCCTGGCGGCCTGTGTGAAGCTGAGCGTCTGGGCGACCGCGAGGAACGTCCGCAGGTGCGTGGGGTCGTACACACCCCCAGGTTATCGTGGAATTCGATAACAGTCAGAGCGGTATGACGGATTCCCGATCACGGGCCGGAGGAGGACGATGGAGAGGCGTATTCCGGCCCCGGAACGCCTCCGACACGACACTCGAGACAACCAGCACGTGGAGCACCGTGAAACGCCTGCACTGGCCGCGTTGGATGCCGATCGACCCCTACATCCTGCTGCTGCTCGGGACGGTGGGTCTGGCCGCTCTCCTGCCCGCCCGGGGCACCGCCGCGGACGTGGCCTCCGGCGCGTCCACTACCGCCATCGCACTCCTGTTCTTCCTCTACGGCGTCCGTCTGTCCACCCGTGAGGCGCTGGAAGGGCTCAAGCACTGGCGCCTGCACGTCACCGTCCTGGCCGCCACCTTCGTGGTGTTCCCGCTGCTCGGTCTGGCCGCCCGCGGACTCGTCCCGGTCCTCCTGACCCACCCGCTCTACCAGGGCCTGCTGTTCCTCACCCTCGTGCCGTCGACGATCCAGTCGTCGATCGCGTTCACCTCGATCGCCCGCGGCAACGTGCCCGCCGCGATCTGCGCCGGCTCCTTCTCCTCGCTGGCCGGCATCGTGCTCACCCCGCTGCTCGCGGCCGCCCTGCTCGGCAGCAGCGGCGGCGGCTTCTCCGCCGACTCGCTGGTCAAGATCGTGCTCCAGCTGCTCGTGCCGTTCCTCGCCGGGCAAGTGCTGCGGCGGTGGGTCAGCCGGTTCGTCGCCCGGCACAAGAAGGTGCTCGGGCTGGTCGACCGCGGCTCGATCCTGCTCGTCGTCTACACCGCGTTCAGCGAGGGCATGGTCCAGGGCATCTGGCACCAGGTGAGCCCGGCCCGGCTGGGCGGCCTGCTCGTCGTCGAGGCCGCGCTGCTCGCCCTGATGCTCGCCCTGACCTGGTACGGCTCCAAGGCGCTGGGCTTCGGCCGCGGCGACCGGATCGCCATCCAGTTCGCCGGGTCGAAGAAGTCCCTCGCCTCCGGCCTGCCCATGGCGAGCGTCCTGTTCGGCGCGCACGCCTCCCTCGCCGTGCTGCCGCTGATGCTCTTCCACCAGATGCAGCTCATGGTCTGCGCGGTCATCGCCAAGCGCCGCTCCCGCGACCTACTGGACCGCCCGGCCCCGAGCGCCCCGATCGCCCGCTCACGGACGACGGTCGTCACGGGGTCGCACATACGCTGAGGCCGGCAGGTGGTCGCGGCACGCCCCTGTCACTTTCACTTCTTGAGCGCGACCCCCGCGTACATCGACGTCGTCGCGTCGGTCTCGTCCTGTCTGGGCGGGCCGTCGGGGTGCCAGCGGTACGTCGGGGTGATGCCCGGGTCCACCAGTTCGAGCCCGGCGAAGAGGGCCTCGAACTCGGTCCGATCGCGTACCTGTGCGGGGATCCCGCCCTTGCGGTAGACGTCGATCGCCTTCGCGGCCTCCTCGGGGTCGAGGAAGTCGGCCGTGACATGGGTGAGGGACACATAGCTGCCCGGAGCGAGCGGCTCGACCAGCTCGCGGATGATGCCGATCGGGTCGTCCTCGTCCGGGACGAAGTGGAAGAGCGCGTTCATCGACAGGGCGACGGGCTGCGACAGGTCCAGCGTCCGGGTCAGTTCCTCCGAGCCGACGATGTCCCGCGGCGCGCGCACATCCCCGTGCAGATACTCCGTGCGCCCCTCGGGCGTCGAGCGCAGCAGCGCGTCCACGTGGGCCAGCACGATCGGGTCGTGGTCGACGTACACCACGCGCGCCTCGGGCGCCTCGTGCTGGGCCACCTGGTGCAGATTGGGCTCGGTGGGGATGCCCGTGCCGATGTCCAGGAACTGGCGGATGCCACGGGCGGTGAACCAGCGTGTGGCTCGGTGCATGAACTCCCGTGTGCTGCGCGCGGTGACCTTGATGTGGGGGAGGACGCTGCGGACCGCCTCCGCGGCCTCGCGGTCCACCGGGTAGTTGTCCTTGCCGCCCAGGTAGTAGTCGTACATCCGGGCGGTGTGCGGAGTGGTCGTCCGCAGCTCTCGAGGCAGCCCCTGCGCGGGCATGGTGCGCTCCCTGGGTCGGTTCGTCAGACGGCGAAGACGGTGTTGCCGGGCAGATAGAGGTGGTCGGCCTCGCCGCGCTTGACCCCGCGCAGGAAGGCAGATATCTCGTCGGCGTCGTAGATGAGGGCGGGCCCCTCCGGGTCCTTCGACTGGCGGAAGGCCACCCGGCCGCCGGGCAACCGCTTGACCTCGACGCAGTCGCCGCCGTTCGGACTGGACCACGGGCACTCCCAGCCGTGCGCCCCGAGCCGGTGGGCCGGCATCCCGCTCACGAAGCCGTCGTCGTCACGGGCGGGCGCGGCCGCCCGGTCGTCAGCGGGGTGGACGGCGGTCATACGTACTCCTTGCGGACGTGCTCCAGGAAGTTCCTGGTGGCGGTGCGGGAGACCGCGTAGCCGCCGGCCATGCGGTCGAGTGCTTCGAGGTACGTGGCCACTTCGTCGGGGTCGTCGAGATAGCTGCCCCGGGTCAGGTTCTCGACGTAGACCACGTCGGGCAGGACCTGGGTGCGCAGCCGGTACAGGGAGTAGGCGCCGTACGCTCCGGGGTGGCCGCCCGAGCTGAACGGCAGCAGCTGCAGGGTGATGTGCTCGCGGTCCCACAGCTCGAGGAGCCGGTCCACCTGGTCGCGCATGACGCCGGCGTCGCCCACCGGGCGCGCGAACACGTTCTGTTCGAGGAGCAGCCACAGCCGTACCGGCGTCTCCTGCCGTTCGAGCCGCTCCTGGCGTAACAGCCGCACCTGCACGGCTCGTTCGATCTGCTCGGCCGGTGCGTCCGGGGAGCCCATGAGGAGCTGCGCACGCGCGTACGCGGGCGTCTGCAGGATGCCGGGCACGAAGTGCGGGTTGTACGAGCGGACGAGGGAGGCCTCGTCCTCCAGACTGAGCAGCGGGCTGAGCCAGGTGGGCATCGCGTCGCGGTACTCCGCCCACCAGCCGGGCTGGTTCGCGTCGCCGGCCAGCTCCAGCAGGTCAGCGGTGATCCGCTCGCGCTCCTCGGCGGTGCGGTCGTGCAGATAGTGCGGCAGCAGCTGCTGCACGTACACCAGCCGGACCGCGAACTCGGCCCGCTCGATACGGCGGACGGTCAGCGGCGTCGTGTGGATCAGCGCGGCCGCCTCCTCCAGCGAGACGCCTGCCTCCTTCCGCAGCTGTCCCAGCTGGTGACTGAGGACGACGCGACGCACCGTGGGTGCGATCCCCGACCCCGTCCATGGACGCGCGTCGGCCACGCCCTACCTCCCCGATCAGTCGTGACGGGCAGTCTGCCACGGGCGCGCCCGACTTGCCCAGGGCGTGAATGCCGCGACGAAATTATCGTCAAGCAGGTTGCGTGAGGGGAGCTGTCGCTTCACAGTTGACGTCATGACAGATTCCGCGGACGGGGCCGCGACACGTCAACTCCTTCTCGAATCAGATGTATTGGGGTGGGGAAGAGCCGACGTGAGACAGCCCACGCCCGCGCCGGGCGCGCTCCTCGACGCCGGTCTGCTGGGCGCGATGGGCCGGTGGACCTGGGGCGCGGGGGCCCCGGAGCACCCGGTGGCGATCGCGCTCCTCGCGCCCCCACCGCAGGCCGGACGGAAGGTGGCGTGCGCGGTGCAGGCCCTGGCCGAGAAGACCGGGATGGCCCCTGCCTCGGAGCTGATCCCGGACATCGGTCCGCGGGTGCGGGTGGCCTCGGAGTCCCAACTGGCCGCGTGCTTCGACACGGCGTCGTACACGCTGCTGCTGCCCGCGACGCCCGAAGTGGTCGCCCTGGCACGGCGGACGGGCACGTTGGCGCTGGCGCTCGGCCTGGACCCGCTGTTCGCGAACGTGGCCTGGGAGTGTGTGACGCAGTACGTCCGGCAGGGCGTCGTGACGGACCGCATCTGGTTCGGCAGCGCGGGCCTGCTGCCGGAGGAGGTCACGGCCTCGTCGGCCGTGGGGTGAGACAGGTCTCGTACGACCCGGAGGGGATCGTACGGGCGAAGCCGGGGGATGCGGGGAACACGGGGGATGCGGGGGAGTGCCGCCCTCCCGGTCGAGGAAGGCCGGGAGGGCGGCGCGATCGTCAGTGGCCGCCGCTCACATGGTCCAGAGGCAGCCACAGCACGGTGTCCGCCGTGGACCGCAGCGCCTTCGGATCGGACAGTTCGGTGTCGGTCAACGCCCGGTCCCAGACGTGGACTTCGTCGATCGCGCCGGCGAAGAAGGCCCGGCTGTCCATGCGCTGGCCGATGTGCACGCCGAAGGGGGAGTTGCGGCTGACGGAGCCGGACACGTCGGCGACGGTGGACTGCGTGCCGTCGATGAACAGCGTCAGCTGTCCGCCGCCCCGGCGCAGCACCAGGTGATGCCACCGCCCGTCGTTGTGGGCACCGGTCGTGCTCACGGCCGCCGTGCGCACGTCCGTCCTGCCGTCCCGTACGGTGATCAGCCCGCGCACCCGGTTGCTGTCGGGCTCGCCGCGCAGCCAGATCTGCGGCTGCGTGGTGCCGATGCCGCCCATCCACAGCAGCGGCTGCTCACCGGTCGTGGCCGAGTAGCGGAACCACAGGGACGCCGTGAAGTCCTTGGTACCGAGCGGCAGTCGGTCGTCGTACGGCAGGCGTACGGCGTCGTCGTTTCCGTCGAACTCCAGGGCGCCGCCGGACACACCCTCCGTCTCGGTGGCACCGCCGAGGACGGCCGCCCGCTGGGCGTGCGGGGCGAGGTCGGCGGTGGTGGGGTCGGGGCCGCGGCGCGGCTGGAGCCAGTCCTCGGTGAAGCGGGCGAAGCGGATCTCGTCGCGTGCATCGACCGCGCCGCCCTCGTACAGCAACCCGACCGTGTCGGAGCCGGTCCGCACCAGGTCGGAGTAGCCGGACCAGTCCGTCGTGACGACGGTGCCGCGGTCCACGCTGTCCCAGGTGCGTCCGCCGTCGTACGAGGAGCGGATCATCATGGTGCGGCGGCGGTCGGGGTCGGCGGGGCAGGCCAGCAGGAGGCGGTCGCCGAGGCGCAGCATCGAGCCCTGGACCTGGGGCGCGTAGAGGTCCGGCAGGTCGCGGAAGGGGGCGGTGAAGCTGGTGCCGCCGTCGCGGCTGACGGTCTGGGTGCGGTGGCCGAGGTCGGTGCCGTCCTGTTCCCGGCCGCTGACCAGGACCGAGCCGTCGCCGCGCTCGGCGAGCGTCAGCTCGGACGGCTTCTGCCGGAAGGTGCCGTCGGCGGCGATCGGCCAGTTGTCGGTGGCGCCGATCCGCCAGTGGTCGCCGCCGTCGTCGCTGACGATCAGCGACGCGTGGTTGGCGCTGACCCGACTGCCGTCCCAGGTCTCGGTGTTGACGCCGAAGACCAGTCGGCCGGCGTACCGGCCGCGGGTGAGCTGGATGCCGTGCACCGGGCCGGTCGCGTACCAGGAGTTCCAGTCCGGCGGCAGGATCTCGGGACTCAGGTCGCGCGGCGCGGACCAGGTCAGACCGTCGTCGTCGCTGTACTGCAGGTGCGGGGTGCGGTCGCAGGGGACCGAGCAACTGGCGCTGTCCGTACGGCCCGTGTTGTACGTCTCGGCCAGCAGGATGCGGCCGGTGTCGCGGTCCACGATCGGCGCCGGGTTGCCGTGGGTGTCGCCGGCGCCCTCGTTGACCACCTGGAGCGGGCCCCAGGTGCGGCCGCCGTCGGTGGAGCGCTTCAGAACGATGTCTATGTCGGCGGCGTCGCCACAGTTGAGGACCCGGCCCTCGGCGAAGGCGAGGAGCGTGCCGTCGGTGGTCCGGACGATCGCCGGGATGCGGAAGCAGGCGTAACCGGGATCCTGGGACGCCTTGAAGAGGATCTGCTGGGTGAAGTCGGGGGTATCGGCGGCGGGTCGGGTCGGCTGGGCCGCGTGGGCCGGATGCGGCAGTGCGAACAGCGTTAACAGTACGGCCGCCGTGGTGAGGACGGCGGCCAGCGGGGTTCTCAGTCGTGCGCGGAGACTTGACGGCATGGTGCGACCTGCCCTTCAAACATCAGGACATCTGGACATCCCACGTCCAATGTGCGCTTCACAGACGTTAGTTGGGCCACAGTCGCCCCACAAGAAGCGTGCGGGGACTTCAGGTGTACGGCACCACTTTCCCGGCGCGACTCGATCGCCTCGTACCGATGGACATCGTTGGGCGGCCGGGCCCTGGTGGGTGAGGCGCTCGTCGCCGAGGGGCTGAAGCTGCGGCACCACGTCGTGCTCGCGGCCGTCCGCGACCTCGCCCCCGTCGCCCAGGCCGACCTCGGCCGCGCCATCAGACTCGATCCCAAGGACCTGGTCGGCGTCCTCAACGACCTCCAGGACGCCGGCCTCGCGGTCCGCGCCCCGGACCCGACGGACCGCCGTAAGAACGCGGTGTTGCTTACCGAGGAGGGCGGGCGGCAGCCGAGGCGCTGCGAGAAGGCGCCCGCGCGGCGAACGACGAACTCCTCGCCCCGCTGTCGGCCGCCGAACGGGATCGGTTCATGGGCCTGTTGATCCGGATTTCCGGTACGGACGGCTTACGGCGGCTAACGTTCCGTCATGACCGCACCTCTCGCGCTCGATCCGGCGCACACTGCCCTCGTCCTCGTCGACCTGATGGACCGCATCGTCGCGCTGCCCCTGGAGCCCCGCAAGGGCACCGAGGTCCTCGTCAAGGCCGAGGAGTTGGCGACCACATTCCGTTCGGCCGGCGCGCTCGTCGTGCTCGTCCGTGTGGAACGGACCGGGGTCGCCGAGCAGCCGCCCGGCAGCGGGCTGGTCACCGGGCTGCTGAGGGACGGGGACGTGGAGGTCGTCAAGCGCACGATCGGCGCCTTCCAGGGCACGGACCTCGACGCCCGGCTGCGCGGCCGCGGGGTGACCCGGCTGGTGTTCGGCGGCATCGCCACCAACCTCGGCGTCGAGTCCACCGCCCGCGCCGCCGGCGACCTCGGTTACGACCTCGTCTTCGTCGAGGACGCCATGGCCGCATTCACCGCCGCCGAGCACGAGGCCTCGGTGCGGCTGGACTTTCCCCGGCTGGGGACGGTCGTGAGCGCGGCCGAGGTAGGCTTCGCCGGCCCCTGACCGGTCAGACCAGCAGTCCGCCGCCGTCCACGTCCACCACCGAGCCGGTGCTGTAGCCGCCGCGCATCAGGTACAGGTACGCCTCCGCGACCTCCTCCGGCGTGCCCACCCGGCCGACGGGCAGCGCGGCGGCGCTGGACTCGAACAGGCCGCTGCGGTCCTCCTCGGACATCTCACGCCACAGGTCGGTGCGCACCACGCCGGGGGAGACCACGTTGACCCTGATCGGCGCGAGCTCCAGGGCGAGCGCCCGGGTCAGCGACTCCATCGCGCCGCACATGCTCGCGGCGACGGTCATGCCCGGCATCGGGCGCCGCCCCGCGCTCCCGGTGGTCAGCACCACGGAACCGCCCTTGCGGATCGAGGGGGCGCCGTGCTTGACGGCCGAGTACGCGCCCCACAGCCGGGTGTCCAGGAACCGCCGGGAACGGGCCAGGTCGGAATCGGCCAGGCTTTCCATCAGCAGCGACTCGCCGGCCGTGTAGACCAGGTGGTCGAAGGCGCCGACCCGCGCGAAGAAGGCACGTACCGCGTCCTCGTCCGTCGCGTCGAGTGTGTGGCCCGCGGCGCCCTCCGGCAGCCGCTTCAGCGCGGTGTCCACGCTCTCCTGCCGGCGGGAGGCGACCACGACGTCCGCGCCTTCCCGGGCGGCCGCCTCGGCGACGGCGAAGCCGATGCCCGACGTACCGCCGATGACCACGATCCGCTGTCCTCGCAGGCTCATGTCCATGCCTTTCCCTCGTCAGCCGGACTCTCTGTCCGACGTAGTCCAGCCTGTGCCCGCGAGCACCCCGCCGTCCAAGCCCTCTTGCGGCGTCGGCGATACCCTGAAGGCATCGCCACCGGTCGGCGGAAGGGGCTCGGATGGACCTCGACCTGCGGAAGGTCCGCTACTTCGTGGCGGTCGCCGAACTGCTCCACTTCGGCCGCGCCGCCGAGCGTCTGCACATCGCGCAGCCGGTCCTCAGCCGCCAGATCCGGGCGTTGGAGAAGGACTTGGACGCGACGCTCTTCGAACGCGACAGCCACGGAGTCACATTGACCACGGCCGGGCGTCAACTCCTCGACGACGCCAGCCAGTTGCTCGCATCCGCGGACGCCGCCCGGCGCCGGGTGCACCGTGCCGCGCGCGGCCCGCGCCGGTTCGTCGTGGGCTTCCGGGCGGGCGTCGTCGTCACGCACACCCTGCGCGCCTTCACGGCCGCCCATCCCGGCCTCGACGTGCAGGCCCGGCGTGTCGAGTGGGACGACCAGGAGCGGCAGATCCTCGACGGGACCGTCGACCTCGCGTATCTGCGCCGGCCGATCGACGAGCGCGGGCTGCGGCTGCTGCCGTTGTTCAGCGAGGCCCGCGTGGCGATGCTCCCCGCCGACCACCGGCTCGCCGGCAAGCAGGAACTCGCCGTGTCCGACCTGGCCGGCGAGGACTGGCTGCGCTACTCCGATCCCGGGCCCGACGACGTGCCGATCCGCACCGTCGAGGAGAAGTTCGAGCGGGTGGCGGCGGGCAGCGGCATCACGCTGGTGCCGACGTCGATCGCCGAGCAGTACTCCCGCCCGGACATCACCTACGTGCCCGTGCCGGACGCCGAGCCCGACCAGGTGTTCCTCGCCTGGGAGGCGGGCCGCCGCTCACCGCTGATCACCGCGTTCGCGAGGATCGCGCAGGAACAGGGCTGAGGCGGCCCCGCTCAGCTCTGGGCGGCCGCTTCCCGCAGGACCACGCGCTCCTCACCCGCGTACACGTTCATGGAGCTGCCCCGCAGGAAGCCCACCAGGGTCAGCCCGGTCTCGGCGGCCAGGTCCACCGCGAGCGACGACGGCGCCGAGACCGCCGCGAGCACCGGGATGCCCGCCATCACGGCCTTCTGCGCCAGCTCGAATGAGGCCCGCCCCGACACCAGCAGGATCGTGCGGGACAGCGGCAGGTCACCGCTCTGCAGGGCACGGCCGACCAGCTTGTCGACCGCGTTGTGCCGACCCACGTCCTCCCGTATGTCGAGCAGTTCCCCGTCCTCGCTGAACAGGGCCGCGGCGTGCAGACCACCGGTCCGGTCGAACACTTTCTGCGCCGCGCGCAGCCGGTCGGGCAGGCTCGCCAGGAGCTCGGCGTCCACCCGGACCGGGGGAGTGTCGGCGATCGGCCAGCGGGCCGTCGTACGGACCGCGTCGAGGCTCGCCTTGCCGCACAGACCGCAGGACGAGGTCGTGTACACGTTCCGCTCGAGCGTGATCTCGGGGATCACCACGCTTGGCGCCGTCCGCACATCCACCACGTTGTACGTGTTAGAGCCGTCCACAGTGGCGCCCGCGCAGTACACGATGTTCTGCAGGTCCGTGCCCTCGGCGAGCACGCCCTCGCTCACCAGGAACCCCGCGGCCAGCGCGAAGTCGTCACCCGGTGTGCGCATCGTGATGGCGAGGGGCTTGCCGTTGAGCCTGATCTCCAGGGGTTCCTCGGCCACCAGGGTGTCCGGCCGGGTGGAGACCGCCCCGTCGCGGATGCGGATCACCTTGCGTCGTTCCGTGACTCGTCCCATTCCTGATCAGTCCCGGTTCTGTAGGTGCTGGTGGCCGTGACGGCCGTTCGTGGCCGTCACGATGTCATTGTCCTGCACATGGGGCGGGTCGTCCGGGTCTGCCGTACCCGGGTCGAACTCCGACCCGGGTACGGCAGTGCGTCACGCGGCGGTCTGCAGAGCGAGCAGGTCGGAGATGGCGTGCACGGTGCGCAGGGTGGGCACCTCCACTCCGGTGATCCCGGCCAGTTCGACGACGGCCGCCAGGAGCACGTCGAGTTCCAGCGGCTTGCCCCGCTCCAGGTCCTGGAGCGTGGAGGTTCGGTGGTCGCCGACCTTCTCGGCGCCCGCCAGGCGGCGTTCGATGGAGACCCCGACCTCGCAGCCGAGGGCCTCGGCGACCGAGAGGGTCTCGCGCATCATGATCTCGATGACCTGGCGGGTGCCGCCGTGCAGGCACATCTGCCGCATGGTGGCGCGGGCCAGCGCGCTGATCGGGTTGAAGGAGATGTTGCCGAGCAGCTTCAGCCAGATGTCGTTGCGCAGGTCCGGTTCGACCGGGCACTTCAGCCCGCCCGCCCGCATCGCCTCGCCGAACTCCGTGCAGCGCGGGGAGACACTGCGGTCCGGCTCGCCGATGGAGAACCGGGTGCCCTCCAAGTGCCGTACGACACCCGGGCCTTCGAGCTCGGTGGCCGCGTAGACGACACAGCCGACGGCCCGTTCGGGCGCCAGCACCTTGCTGACCGCGCCGCCGGGGTCCACGCTCTCGACGCGGTGGCCGTCGTACGGCCCGCCGTGCCGGTGGAAGTACCACCAGGGGATGCCGTTCTGGGCAGCCACGACAGCTGTTTCGTCGTGCAGCAGCGGCTCGATCAGCGGCCCGCACGCCGCGTACGAGTTGGCCTTCAGACCCAGGAAGACATAGTCGACCGGGCCGATCTCGGCCGGGTCGTCGGTGGCGTGGGCGTGCGCGGTCCAGTCGCCGCGCGGGCTCAGCACCCTGACTCCGTCCTGCCTCATGGCCGCGAGATGCGGTCCACGGGCGACGAGATGCACATCGGCGCCGGCTCTGTGGAGAGCGGCTCCGACATAGGCGCCGATCGCTCCGGCGCCGAGGACTGCGACTTTCACGGGAACGCTCCGTTCGGTTTGAGGGATACCGCGGAGGTGGGGGGTGGGGAGTGAATATTGTCTACAGTATGGGAAGAGGCGCCACAAGAGTCCTCGTCGACCGTTCATCGCATGCTGGATACCGCTCATCGCATACGATCGACCGACGGCTTCTCATCACCCGTACCCGTCCCTACCGTCCGGGATCATGAGCAGCCCTCCTGTTGCACCGCCGGGATGGAGCCGCTGGCTGGTTCCGCCCGCCGCGCTCTCCGTCCATCTCTCCATCGGCCAGGCGTACGCCTGGAGCGTGTTCAAGCCGCCTCTGGAATCCGCCCTGAACCTCGACGGCACCCAGAGCGCGCTTCCCTTCCAGCTGGCCATCGTGATGCTCGGCCTGTCCGCCGCGTTCGGCGGCACCCTCGTCGAGCGCAACGGGCCCCGCTGGGCCATGACCGTCGCCCTGATCTGCTTCTCCTCGGGCTTCCTCCTCTCCGCCCTCGGCGCGCAGACCGAGCAGTACTGGCTGATCGTCCTCGGCTACGGCTTCGTCGGCGGCATCGGCCTCGGCATCGGCTACATCTCGCCCGTCTCCACCCTGATCAAGTGGTTCCCGGATCGGCCCGGCATGGCCACCGGCATCGCCATCATGGGCTTCGGCGGCGGCGCGCTGATCGCCTCGCCCTGGTCGGCCCAGATGCTGCAGTCGTTCGGCACCGGCCACTCCGGGATCGCGCTCGCGTTCCTCGTGCACGGACTGGCGTACGCCGTCTTCATGACGCTCGGCGTGCTGCTCGTCCGGGTGCCGCGCACCGAGAAGCCGGTCAAGAGCGGGCCGAGCGCCGTCGAGGGCGTGCAGGTCTCCGCCCGCAACGCCGTGCGCACCCCGCAGTTCTGGTGCCTGTGGCTGGTGCTGTGCATGAACGTGACCGCCGGCATCGGGATCCTGGAGAAGGCCGCCCCGATGATCACGGACTTCTTCGCGGACTCCTCCACGCCGGTCTCGGCGTCCGCCGCCGCCGGTTTCGTGGCCCTGCTCTCCGCGGCCAACATGGCGGGCCGTATCGGCTGGTCGTCCACCTCCGACCTGATCGGACGCAAGAACATCTACCGCGTCTACCTGGGCGTCGGCGCGCTGATGTACCTCGCCATCGCCCTGTTCGGCGACTCGTCCAAGCCGCTGTTCGTGCTGTGCGCGCTGGTGATCCTGTCCTTCTACGGCGGCGGCTTCGCGACCGTCCCCGCCTATCTGAAGGACCTGTTCGGGACGTACGAGGTGGGTGCGATCCACGGGCGGCTGCTGACCGCCTGGTCCACCGCCGGTGTGCTCGGGCCGCTGATCGTGAACTGGATCGCCGACCGCCAGGAGGAGGCCGGCAAGCACGGCTCGTCCCTGTACGGGCTGTCCTTCGCCATCATGATCGGGCTGCTCGTGGTCGGCTTCGTCGCCAACGAGTTCGTCCGCCCCGTCCACGCCCGGCACCACATCCCCGCGCCGCAGGAGGCCGCCGATGTCCAGCGACACCAGTCCGCCTAGCCGCCGGGGTCTGATCGCCCTCGCCTGGCTGTGGGTGGGCGCACCGCTCGCCTACGGGGTGTACGAGCTCGTCCAGAAGGCGACGCAGCTGTTCACGGGCTGAAGGGGGAGTCACTCAACGGAGGCTAAAAATTCGGGCGTCCGAGATCCTGACGGAAGCCGACAACTCGGGCGCCCGATTCCTGTCCCTTCACCTGCCGTCGTACCCGCGAGTCACGAACAAGACTGGTAGATCCCGCTACCCACGGCAACGAGGGGATCCCAGATGAACGGCTCGCGCATCGCCGCCGTCGGGCACTACCAGCCCGCCAAGGTGCTCACCAACGAGGACCTTGCCGGCATGGTCGACACCAGCGACGAGTGGATCCGCAGCCGGGTCGGCATCCGCACCCGGCACATCGCCGGGCCCGACGAACCCGTCGATGAGCTCGCCGCCCACGCCGCCGCGAAGGCTCTCGCCGCGGCCGGCCTGGCGCCCGGTGAGATCGACCTGGTCCTCGTCGCCACCTCCACGGCCACAGGCCGCTCCCCGAACACCGCCGCCCGTGTCGCGGCCCGGCTCGGGATCCCGCAGCCCGCCGCGATGGACGTCAACGTCGTCTGCGCCGGGTTCACGCACGCGCTGGCCACCGCCGACCACACGGTCCGCGCCGGGGCGTCGCGCAAGGCACTCGTGATCGGCGCGGACAAGATGTCCGACGTCACGGACTGGACGGACCGTACGACCTGCGTCCTCGTCGGCGACGGGGCGGGGGCCGCCGTGGTGGAGGCCTGCGAGCCCGGCGACGAGCCCGGCATCGGGCCCGTGCTGTGGGGCTCGGTACCGGAGATGGGGCACGCGGTGCGGATCGAGGGCACGCCGCCGCGGTTCGCGCAGGAGGGGCAGAGCGTCTACCGCTGGGCCACCACCCAGCTGCCGCCCATCGCCCGCCGCGCCTGCGAGAAGGCCGGGGTCGCGCCCGAGGACCTCGCCGCGGTCGTCCTGCACCAGGCCAACCTGCGCATCATCGAACCCCTCGCGGAGAAGATCGGCGCGGTCAACGCGGTGGTCGCCCGTGACGTCGCCGAGTCCGGCAACACCTCCGCCGCCAGCATCCCCCTCGCCCTGTCCAAGCTCCTGGAGCAGGGCGACGTCTCGGGTGGCGATCCGGTTCTGCTCTTCGGCTTCGGCGGCAATCTGTCGTACGCCGGTCAGGTCGTACGGTGTCCCTGACGGGCCGCGCGGGCGCATGAACCCCAGTGTGACGTGCCCAACTCGCGCTTCCTCTGGCACTTGTGCGCCGTAGACTGTAGACGAAAGGCAATCAATACTGAGCTTCCAGTGAGCACGAGCTGCGTACCGCCGTGCGCGGCCCTGCCGAGGAGGGGGACCGCGCATGTTGTCGACCGGACTGCCGCAGGGGGCAGTGCCCAAACTCGAACGGCCCGGACCGCTGCGCGACCGCGTCTACGAGGCACTGCTCGAACTCATCACCACCCGCTCGCTGCAGCCCGGCCAGCACCTCGTCGAGAGCGAACTCGCCGGACACCTCGGCGTCTCCCGGCAGCCGGTGCGCGAGGCGCTGCAGCGGCTCAACACCGAGGGCTGGGTCGATCTCAGACCCGCCCAGGGCGCGTTCGTGCACGAACCCACCGAGGACGAGGCCGACCAACTCCTCACGGTCCGTACGCTGCTGGAGGCCGAGGCGGCCCGGCTCGCTGCCGCCCACGCGGGCAGCCCCGGCGTCAAAGCCCTCGAAGAGTTGTGCGCCGAGGGAGAGAAGGCTGTCGCCGCCGATGACGTGGACAGTGCCGTCGCCCTGAACGCGGCCTTCCACGCCAAGATCATGGAGCTGGCCGGCAACGCCGTCCTCGCCGAACTCGCCGGACAGGTCGACCGCCGTGTCCGCTGGTACTACACGCCGGTGGCCCGGCAGCGCGGCAAGCAGTCCTGGGTCGAGCACCGGGGGCTGATCGCCGCGATCGCCGACCGGGACGAGCAGCGCGCCACCGTGCTGATGCGTGAACACACGGAGCACACCCGGCGCTCGTACCACGAGCGGCAGCGCGGCTAGCGCTCGGTCCTGGGCCGGCGCCGCCCGTCCGCAGTCCCTCTCCCCCGTCGTCCGCGCGACTTTGTCCTGAGAGTGGAGAAAGTCGGCAGCAATCTCTGCGTTACTTCTTCCCACCCCGGGCAACCGCTGCTACGTTCACCTCGAAAGCCAGTCGCAGACGGCCGAATTGAGGCGGGGAGGGGCTCTTGAGACGCATGACGGCACGACCCGCCAACGCCCATCAGGCCCGGCTGCTCAAGCTGTTGCGTGACGGAGGACCCAACTCCCGTGCGCAGCTGGGCGATCAGATAGACCTGTCGCGGTCCAAGCTGGCCGTGGAGGTGGACCGGCTGCTCGAGACGGGACTCGTCGTCGCCGACGGGCTCGCCGCCTCGCGCGGCGGGCGCCGCTCCCACAACATCCGGCTCGCTCCGAACCTGCGGTTCCTCGGTGTCGACATCGGCGCGACCTCGGTCGACGTCGCGGTCACCAACGCCGAGCTGGAGGTCCTCGGCCACCTCAACCAGCCCATGGACGTGCGCGAGGGGCCGGTCGCGGTCTTCGAGCAAGTCCTGTCCATGGCCGCGAAGTTGAGGGCTTCGGGGCTCGCGGAGGGGTTCGACGGCGCCGGCATCGGCGTCCCGGGCCCGGTCCGCTTCCCCGAGGGTGTCCCGGTGGCACCCCCGATCATGCCGGGCTGGGACGGCTTCCCCGTGCGGGAGGCCCTCAGCCAGGAACTCGGCTGCCCGGTCATGGTCGACAACGACGTGAACCTCATGGCGATGGGGGAGCAGCACGCGGGCGTCGCACGCTCCGTGGGCGACTTCCTCTGCGTCAAGATCGGCACCGGCATCGGCTGCGGCATCGTCGTCGGCGGTGAGGTCCACCGCGGGGCGACGGGCAGCGCCGGAGACATCGGGCACATCCAGGCCGTGCCCGACGGCCGCCCGTGCGCCTGCGGCAACCGGGGCTGCCTGGAGGCCCATTTCAGCGGCGCGGCCCTCGCCCGCGACGCGGTGGACGCGGCCCAGCAGGGCCTGTCGGCGGAGCTCGCGACCCGGCTGGAGGCGAACGGCACGCTCACCGCCGTCGACGTCGCCGCCGCGGCCGCCGCGGGCGACGCCACCTCGCTCGACCTCATCAGGGAGGGCGGCACCCGCACGGGCCAGGTCATCGCCGGGCTCGTCTCCTTCTTCAACCCCGGCCTGGTGGTGATCGGCGGCGGGGTGACCGGCCTCGGCCACACCCTGCTCGCCGCGATCCGCACCCAGGTCTACCGCCAGTCACTGCCCCTGGCGACGGGCAACCTGCCCATCGTCCTGGGGGAGTTGGGGCCCAACGCCGGCGTCATCGGCGCGGCCCGGCTCATCAGCGATCACCTGTTCTCACCCGCGTAAGCGCACCTCACGAGCCCCCCCCCCGCACAGCACGCTGCTCCGCCCTGCCCTGAAACCGGCCCGCACGCCCGCCGAGGGGAACCCACATGGCACCAGAACCACCGCTGCTCAGCATGTCCGGCATCACGAAGTCGTTCCCCGGCGTCCGGGCCCTCGACGGCGTCGACCTCGACGTCCAGGCCGGTGAAGTGCACTGCCTGCTCGGCCAGAACGGGGCCGGCAAGTCCACCCTGATCAAGGTCCTGGCCGGCGCCCACCAGCCGGACACCGGCACCATCCAGTGGCGCGGCGAAGCCGTGACGCTCCGCTCGCCCAGCGCTGCCATGCGCCTCGGCATCGCCACCATCTACCAGGAACTGGACCTGGTGGAGCATCTGTCGGTCGCCGAGAACGTCCACCTCGGCCATGAACCCACGGCCGCCGGATTCGTCGTACGCGGGAAAGCCGCTCGGGCATCAACGGATCAGCTCCTCAAGCGACTTGGCCATCCGGAGATCGATCCGACCCGGCTCGTCGGGCAGTTGTCGGCGGCGCAGCAGCAGATCGTGTCCATGGCGCGGGCGCTCTCCCACGACGTACGGCTCATCGTCATGGACGAACCGTCCGCCGCCCTCGACCCGGACGAGGTCGACAACCTGTTCCGCATCGTCAGCGACCTGACGGCCGACGGCGTGGCGGTGGTCTACATCTCGCACCGACTGGAGGAGATCCGCCGCATCGGCGACCGGGTGACGGTGCTCAAGGACGGGCGGGCGGTCGCGGGGGGACTGCCGGCCAAGACGACGCCGACCCGGGAAGTCGTGGCGCTCATGACGGGGCGCAATGTCGAGTACGTCTTCCCCGAGCGGCCGGTGTCGGCGCCCGGCGGCGCGCCGGTCCTCGAGGTGCGGGGCCTCGCCCGGGACGGTGAGTTCGAGGCCCTCGATCTCACGGTCCGCCCCGGCGAGATCGTCGGCCTCGCCGGACTCGTCGGCTCGGGCCGCTCCGAGATCCTGGAGACGGTCTACGGCGCCCGCAGGCCCACCGCCGGTCAAGTCCTGGTCGACGGCCGCCCGTTGCGGCCGGGCAGCGTGCGCTCGGCGGTCCGCGCCGGACTCGGGCTCGCGCCCGAGGAACGCAAGGCGCAGGCCCTGCTGATGCTGGAGTCCGTCACCCGCAACGTGTCCGTCTCCACGCTGTCCCGGTTCTCGCGCGCCGGCTGGCTCGACCGGCGCGCCGAGGCGGGGGCGGCGCGCGCGGCCACTCGCGAGCTGTCGCTGCGCCCCGACAACCCCTCCGTGCCCGTCCGCACGCTCTCCGGCGGCAACCAGCAGAAGGCCGTCCTGGCCCGCTGGCTGCTGCGCGGCTGCCGCGTCCTGCTGCTCGACGAACCGACGCGCGGCGTCGACGTCGGCGCCCGCGCCGAGCTCTACGCGGTGGTCCGCAGACTCGCCGACGAGGGGCTCGCCGTGCTGCTGGTCTCCAGTGAGGTCCCGGAGGTGCTCGGCCTCGCCGACCGCGTGCTGGTACTGCGCGAGGGACGCGTCGTACACGAGGCGTCCGCCCGCGAACTGGACGAACACCGCGTACTCGACCTCGTCTTGGAAGGAAGCCCGGCGTCATGACGCAGCACGTCTCCCCGCCGCGGGGCAGCGCCGACAAGGTGCCGTCGCTCGGTCAACCACCCACCTGGCGCCATCTGTTGGGCGGCGCCGATGTCCGTACCCTGTCGCTCCTCGGCGTCCTCGCCGCGCTGATCCTGATCGGCGGTGTCACCAAGCCCGACGAATTCCTCGACACCCGCAACCTGCAACTCGTCCTCACCCAGGCCTCGGTGATCGGCGTCGTCACGGTCGGCATGACCTTCGTGATCACCTCGGGCGGCATCGACCTGTCGGTGGGCGCGATCGTCGCTCTCGCCTCCGTGTGGGCGACCACGGTGGCCACGCAGGAGTACGGCTTCGCGGGCATCCTGTTCACCGCGGTAATCGTCGGCGTGGGCTGTGGCCTGGTCAACGGACTGCTCGTCGCGTACGGCGGCATGGTCCCGTTCATCGCCACGCTCGCCATGCTGGCCTCGGCGCGCGGCCTGGCCCTGCAGATCACCGACGGCAGGACACAGATCGTCAGCGTGGACGGGATCCTCAAGCTCGGGGAGCGCGACTCCTACGTCCTCGGCATCCCGCCGCTCGTGCTCGTCTTCGCGGTCGTGACGGTCATCGGCTGGCTCGTGCTCAACCGCACCACCTTCGGCCGCCGCACCGTCGCCGTCGGCGGCAACGCGGAGGCGGCCCGGCTCGCCGGCATCGACGTACGACGGCAGCGGCTGTACCTGTACCTGCTGTCCGGGCTGTGCTGCGGGATCGCCGCCTTCCTGCTGGTCATCCTGTCCGGCTCCGGCCAGAACACCAACGGCAACCTCTACGAACTCGACGCCATCGCCGCCGCGATCATCGGCGGAACCCTGCTCAGCGGGGGCCGCGGCACCATCACCGGCTCCGTCCTGGGGGTGCTGATCTTCACCACGATCACCAACATCTTCGCCCTGAACAACCTGCAGAGCGACGTCCAGCAGATCGCCAAGGGCGCGATCATCGTCGCCGCCGTGCTGGTCCAGCGCCGTACCGCAAGCACGACCTGAGGAAAGGGTTCACCGCCATGTCACACCTCACCAGTCGCAGAGGGCTGCTCTTCGGGACCGCCGCCGTGTCCGCCGGTGCCCTTATCGCAGGTTGCACCAGCAACGAGGCCAAGGACGAGACCCCGGCCGGCAACAGTCAGCCCGCCGCCGACGACAAGCCCGGCAAGCACGTCACCATCGGCTTCGCCGGACCCCAGGCTGACCACGGCTGGCTCAACGCGATCAACGACAACGCCAAGAACCGGGCCAAGAAGTACTCGGACGTCTCCCTGGAGATCACCGAGGGCTCCAACGACACGGCCGCGCAGATCGGCCAGATCGAGACCCTGATCAACAAGAAGGTCGACGTGCTGGTCGTCCTGCCCGCCGACGGCAAGGCCCTCACGCAGGTCGGCCTGAAGGCGATGCGCGCCGGCATCCCGGTGATCAACCTGGACCGGATCTTCAACACCCCGCAGGCGTACCGGTGCTGGATCGGCGGAGACAACTACGGCATGGGCTTCAACGCCGGGACGTACATCGGCGAGAAGCTCAAGGGCAAGGCGAACGCCCGCGTCATCGAGCTGGCCGGAATCGACAACCTGGAGCTGACCAAGCAGCGCACCCAGGGCTTCGACGACGCCCTCAAGAACTACCCCAACATCAGGAAGGTTGCCCGCCAGGCGGCCGAGTTCACCGTCGAGTCCGGTCAGGCCAAGATGGCCCAACTCCTGCAGGCACAGCCCAAGTTCGACGCCCTGTGGAACCACGACGACGACCAGGGCGTGGGCGCGCTGCGCGCCATCGAGCAGGCCGGCCGGGACGACTTCCTGATGGTCGGCGGGGCCGGCGCGCTCTCCGCGTTCCAGGCCATCAAGCAGGACAACGGCGTCCTGAAGGCGACCGTGCTCTATCCGCCGACGATGGCTGCCTCCGCGATCGACCTCGCCCGCGCCCTCGGCCAGGCCAAGGGCATCGGCGGGCTCGCGGAGTACGAGATCCCGGCGTCGATCACGCTCTACTCGGCGGTCGTCGACAAGGACAACATCGACCAGTACATGCCCACCGGCTTCCGCTGACAGGTTCCGCCCGCACCCCGGCGCCCGTGCCCGTCCCCCGGACCGGCCCCGGCGCGGTACGGCGCATCACCACGAGGACGAGGAGGACATCCGTATGGGACAGCCGCAGCAGCCGGACGGGACCGAGGGAGGCAAGCCGCCGCTCCGCGTCGGCATGGTCGGCTACGCCTTCATGGGCGCCGCCCACTCCCAGGGCTGGCGCACCGTGGGCCGCGTCTTCGACCTGCCGCTGCGGCCGGTGATGGCCGCGATCTGCGGCCGCGACGGCGCCGCCGTGCGCGCGGCGGCCGACCGGCACGGCTGGGCCGCCGCCGAGACCGACTGGCGTGACCTCGTCGCACGGGACGACGTCGACCTCGTCGACATCTGCACTCCCGGCGACAGCCACGCCGAGATCGCGCTCGCCGCCCTGGCCGCGGGCAAGCACGTGCTGTGCGAGAAGCCGCTCGCCAACACCGTCGAGGAAGCGGCGGCGATGACCGGGGCCGCGGAAGTCGCCCACGGGCGAGGCCAGTTGGCGATGGTCGGCTTCAACTACCGCCGCCTGCCCGCCACCGCTCTCGCCCGGCGCATGGTCGCCGAGGGCCGCCTCGGCACTCTGCGGCACGCAAGGGTGACGTACCTTCAGGACTGGTTGGTCGACCCGGAGTTCCCGCTGACCTGGCGGCTGCGCAGGGAGCACGCCGGGTCGGGGTCGCTCGGTGATCTGGGTGCCCATATCGTCGACCTCGCGCAGTATCTGGCGGGGGAGCGGCTGGCCGGGGTCTCGGCGCTCACCGAGACCTTCGTGACCGAACGCCCGCTGCCCGCCGGCCCCACCAGCGGCCTCGCCGCCGTGTCCGCCGCCGGCACCGGAGCGGTCACCGTCGACGACGCCGCCCTGTTCACCGGCCGCTTCGCCTCCGGCGCCCTCGCCTCTTTCGAGGCCACCCGGTACGCCACGGGACGCAAGAACGCCCTGCGGATCGAACTCAACGGCGAGCGCGGCTCGCTGGCCTTCGACCTGGAACGGCTCAACGAGCTGTCGTACCACGACGGCACCGAACCGGGCACGCACGCCGGCTTCCGCCGCATCCTCGTCACCGAACCCGACCACCCCTACCTGGACGCCTGGTGGCCCCCGGGCCACGGCCTCGGCTACGAGCACAGCTTCGTCCACCAGGCCCGCGACCTCGTCCACGCGATCGCCGAAGGCCGCAGCCCCGAGCCGTCCTTCGCCGACGGACTCCAGGTCCAGCGTGTTCTCGCCGCGGTCGAGGAGAGCGCCGAGAAGAACTCCGTCTACACGCCCGTCGCGGTCTGAGGAGGCCACGCGAATGCCGCGCAACTTCACGCTCTTCACCGGCCAGTGGGCCGACCTGCCGCTCGAGGAGGTCTGCCGGCTCGCCCGCGACTTCGGCTACGACGGACTCGAACTCGCCTGCTGGGGCGATCACTTCGAGGTCGACAAGGCGCTGGCCGACCCCTCGTACATCAAGTCCCGCCACCAACTCCTCGACACGTACGGCCTCAAGTGCTGGGCCGTCTCCAACCATCTGGTCGGCCAGGCCGTGTGCGACGCCATCATCGACGAACGGCATCGCGGCATCCTGCCCGACCGCATCTGGGGCGACGGCGACGCCGAGGGCGTTCGGCAGCGGGCCGCCGCCGAGATCGCCGACACCGCGCGCGCCGCGGCGGCCTTCGGCGTCGACACCGTCATCGGCTTCACCGGCTCCGCCATCTGGCACCTGGTCGCCATGTTCCCGCCCGCCCCCGAGGCGATGATCGAGCGCGGCTACGAGGACTTCGCCGAGCGCTGGAACCCGATCCTCGACGTCTTCGACGCGGAGGGCGTGCGGTTCGCGCACGAGGTCCACCCCAGCGAGATCGCCTACGACTACTGGACGACACAGCGTGCCCTCGCGGCCGTCGACCACCGGCCCGCCTTCGGCCTCAACTTCGACCCCTCCCACTTCGTGTGGCAGGACCTCGACCCGGTCGGCTTCCTGTGGGACTTCCGCGACCGGATCTACCACGTCGACTGCAAGGAGGCCCGCAGGCGCCTCGACGGCCGCAACGGCCGCCTCGGCTCCCATCTGCCCTGGGGCGACCCACGACGCGGCTGGGACTTCGTGTCCGCAGGACACGGCGACGTCCCCTGGGAGGACGTCTTCCGGATGCTGCGCTCCATCGGCTACCAGGGCCCCATCTCCGTGGAGTGGGAGGACGCCGGCATGGACCGGCTGCAGGGCGCACCCGAGGCCCTGACCCGCCTCAAGGCGTACGACTTCGAGCCCCCGACCGCCTCGTTCGACGCGGCGTTCGGCAACTGACCCCCACACAACCGATCCCCACGCACCACAGCTCTCCGGGATGACGGCGCATCCCGGCGTACGCACCCGCCCGTACAACCGGCCCCTTTCTGGAGGCACTCGTGCACGGGAACCACCGCACCGTCCGCACCGACAGAATCGAGACCCACAGACGACGCCGACTCCGCACGGCACTGGCCCTGTTCAGCGGGGCCGTACTCGCGGGCGCAAGCCTCACTCTCACCACACCTCAGGCCGGCGCAGCCGTCGCCGACCCGGGCACCGCCCCGGCCGCCGCTGCGGCCGAGGACTTCCAGCAGGTCACCCTCGCCAAGGGTGAGCCGGAGGTCGGCGAGCCCATGTCGCTCGCCGTCCTCCCGGACCGCTCGGTCCTGCACACCTCCCGCGACGGCGAACTCCGCCTCACCGACGCCGCCGGCAACACGAAGCTGGCGGGCAAGCTCGACGTCTACTCCCACGACGAGGAGGGACTCCAGGGCGTCGGCATCGACCCGGACTTCGCCACCAACCGGTTCATCTACCTCTACTACGCGCCCCCGTTGAACACCCCGGCGGGCGACGCCCCCGAAACCGGCACCGCGGCCGACTTCGCGCCCTTCGACGGCGTGAACCGCCTCTCGCGGTTCGTCCTGAAGACGGACGGCACCCTCGACACCGCCAGCGAGAAGAACATCCTCGAGGTCAAGACCTCGCGCGGTATCTGCTGTCACGTCGGCGGTGACATCGACTTCGACGCGGCCGGCAACCTGTATCTGTCGACCGGCGACGACACCAACCCGTTCCAGTCCGACGGGTACACCCCCATCGACGAGCGCTCCGACCGCAACCCGGCCTTCGACGCCCAGCGTTCGTCCGGCAACACCAACGACCTGCGCGGCAAGATCTTGCGCATCAAGGTGAACGCCGACGGCTCGTACTCCATCCCGGACGGCAACCTCTTCGCGCCCGGCACGGACAAGACGCGGCCCGAGATCTACGCCATGGGCTTCCGCAACCCGTTCCGGTTCAGCGTCGACAAGAAGACCGGCATCGTGTACGTCGGCGACTACGGCCCCGACGCCGGCGCCGCCGACCCGGCCCGCGGTCCCGGCGGACAGGTCGAGTTCGCCCGTGTCACCGGCCCCGGCAACTTCGGCTGGCCGTACTGCACCGGCGACAACGATGCCTTCGTGGACTACGACTTCGGGACCAAGGCCTCCGGCGCCACCTTCGACTGCGCCGCCCCGAAGAACGAGTCCCCGCACAACACCGGCCTCACCGACCTGCCCCCGGCCCAGCCCGCCTGGATCCCTTACGACGGCGGTTCCGTGCCCGAGTTGGGCAGCGGCTCCGAGTCCCCGATGGGCGGACCCGTCTACCACTACGACGCCACGCTCGACTCGCCCGTGAAGTTCCCCGAGGCGTACGACGGGAACTTCTTCGCCGGTGAGTTCGGCCGCCGCTGGATCAAGCGCATCGTCAGCGACGACGCCGGCGCCGTCCAGTCCATCAACGCCTTCCCGTGGACCGGCACCCAGGTGATGGACATGGCCTTCGGGCCCGACGGCGCGCTGTACGTCCTCGACTACGGCACCGCCTGGTTCGGCGGCGACGAGAACTCGGGGCTGTACCGCATCGAGAACGCGACCGACGGCCACTCGCCGGTGGCGCAGGCCGCGGCCGACCGCACCTCCGGACAGGCACCGCTGAAGGTGGCCTTCTCCTCGGCCGGGTCCAGCGACCAGGACGGCGACGCGCTCACCTACAGCTGGGACTTCGGCGACGGCGACAAGTCCACCGCAGCCAACCCGACACACAAGTACAAGACCAACGGCACCTACACGGCGACCGTGACCGCGAAGGACCCGACCGGCCGCACCGGCAGCGCCAGCGTGCAGATCGTCGTCGGCAACACCGCACCCAAGGTCACCCTCGAACTCCCCCAGGACGGGCAGCTGTTCAGCTTCGGTGACGCCGTCCCGTTCAAGGTGAAGGTGACCGACCCCGAGGACGGCCCGAACATCGACTGCTCCAAGGTCACCGTCAACTTCATCCTCGGCCACGACACCCACGGTCACCCGCTGACCTCGGCCACCGGCTGCTCCGGCACCATCCAGACCAGCGCCGACGGCGGCCACGACGAGGACGCCAACATCTTCGGGGTCTTCGACGCCGAGTACACCGACGGCGGAGGCGGCGGCCAGGCAGCGCTCACCTCGCACGACCAGAGCGTCACCCAGCCCCGGCACCGCCAGGCCGAGCACTTCGGCGACTCCTCCGGCGTCACGATCTACAACAAGGCCACCGCACACGGCGGCCGGACCGTCGGCGACATCGACAACGGAGACTGGATCTCCTTCACGCCGTACGTCCTGAGCAACGCCAAGTCGATCAGCGCGCGCATCTCCTCCGGTGGCGCGGGCGGCACCCTCGAGGTCCGCGCGGGGTCGGCCACGGGCACCCTGCTCGGCAAGGCGACCGTGCCGGTGACCGGTGGCTGGGAGACGTTCCAGGACGTCAGCGCCGACCTGAGCCGGGCACCGCGCGGCACCACCACGCTCTACCTGGTCTTCAAGGGCGGCTCCGGCGCGCTGTTCGACGTCGACGACTTCACCTTCACGACGAGCTGAGAGGAGGAGACACCATGCGCTCAACCGGCAGACTGACCACCGGAGTCGTGGGTGCCGCCCTGCTCCTCGGTTGCGTCACCGCACCCGCCGTATCGGACTCGGCGGACGCCAAACGGGTCCTGGTCTTCTCCAAGACCGCCGGCTTCCGGCACGACTCCATCCCGGAGGGCATCGCGACGGTCAAGCAGCTCGGTGAGAGCAATGGCTTCACGGTCGACGCGACCGAGGACGCCGCCGCCTTCACCGGGAAGAACCTGGGCCGTTACGACGCGGTCGTCTTCATGTCCACCACGGGCGACGTGCTCGACGACACCCAACAGCAGGCGTTCGAGGGGTACATCCGCCACGGCGGCGCCTACGTGGGCGTCCACTCGGCCGCGGACACCGAGTACGACTGGGCGTTCTACGGCGGGCTCGCGGGCGCCTACTTCCAGAACCACCCCGCGATCCAGCCCGCCACGGTGAACGTGGAGGACCGCGCCCACCCGGCGACCTCGCACCTGGCCGGCACCTGGGACCGCACGGACGAGTGGTACAACTACCGTTCCAACCCGCGCGAACGCGCTCACGTCCTCGCCTCCCTCGACGAGACGTCGTACACCGGCGGCACCATGAACGGCGACCATCCCATCGCCTGGTGCCAGAACTACCAGGGCGGGCGCGCCTTCTACACCGGCGGCGGGCACACCAAGGAGTCCTACGCCGACCCCGCCTTCAGACAGCACCTGCTGGGCGGCATCCGCTGGGCCATCGGCGACGCCCAGGCAGACTGCCGCCCGGAGAACGGCTACCGGCCGCTCTTCGACGGCAGCTCCCTGGACGGCTGGCAGCAGGCCGGCCCGGGCTCCTTCACCCTGTCCGACGACGGCACGCTGACGTCGACGGGTGGCCTGGGGCTGCTCTGGTACACCCCCTCGGACTTCGGCTCGTACTCGCTGAAGCTCGACTGGAAGGCGGCCGGCGACGACAACTCGGGTGTGTTCGTGGGCTTCCCGCCCTCGGACGACCCGTGGTCGGCGGTCGACAACGGCTATGAGATCCAGATCGACGCCACCGACGTGCCCGAGAAGACCACCGGGTCCGTCTACGGCTTCCAGTCCGCCGACCTGAAGAAGCGCGACCGTGCGCTGAACCCGCCGGGGGAGTGGAACACGTACGAGATCCGCGTGGAGGGCGAACGCCTCCGCGTCTGGCTCAACGGCGTGAAGATCAACGATTTCACCAACACCGATCCGGCCCGGAGCCTCGTCGACGGACACATCGGCATCCAGAACCACGGATCCGGTGACGAGGTGTCCTTCCGCGACATCCGGATCAAGGAGCTGCCCGCCAAGGGCAAGTGAGCGGCGGCGGGCGGGAGACGCCGGACTCCCGCCCGCCGTCTTGGTCCCATCTCTCCCGGGGTTCGTGCATGCCAAGGAGGCTGCCCATGTCCGCGTCCCGTTCCCGAGCCCGTGTGGGGGTGTGGCTGATCGGTGCCCGGGGCTCCGTCGCCACGACCGCCGTGACCGGCTGCGCCGCCGTGGCGGCGGGCCTGCACCCGCCCACCGGCATGGTCACCGAAACACCCCCGTTCGCCGACAGCGGTCTGCCGCCGGTTTCCGCACTCGTCTTCGGCGGCCACGACACGGTGGACTGCCCCCTGGCCAAACGGGCGGAGGAACTCGCGGCGGGCGGCGTGCTGCCGCACGGCCTCCCAGCGGCCGTCGCGGCCGAACTCGCCGCCGCCGACGCAGAGATACGGCCCGGTGGCCCGGCCCCGGGCGACACCCGGAACGCGCAGGAACTGATCGCCGCGTTCGCCGCGGACATCCAGGACTTCGTACGACGCGGTGGGCTGGAGCGTGCCGTGGTGGTGAACGTCGCCTCCACCGAGCCCGCCGCCACCGGCGACACCCTCCCGCCCAGCTCGCTGTACGCGGCGGCGGCGCTGCGCGCGGGCTGCGCCTACGTCAACTTCACCCCGTCGACGGGACTGCACCACCCGGCGCTGGCCGCCACCGCCGCGTCGAGCGGGGTGCCGTACGCGGGCCGCGACGGGAAGACCGGACAGACCCTGCTGAGATCCGTACTGGGCCCGATGTTCGCGCAGCGGGCGCTGGCGGTGCGCGCCTGGTCCGGCACCAACCTCCTGGGCGGCGGCGACGGTGCCGCCCTGGCCGACCCGGCGGCAGCCGCCGCCAAGAACGCCGGCAAGGAACGCGTCCTCGCCGACACCCTCGGCACGCCACCGCAGGGCGAGGTCCACATCGACGACGTCCCCGCCCTCGGCGACTGGAAGACGGCCTGGGACCACGTCGCCTTCGACGGCTTCCTCGGCACACGCATGGTCCTCCAGACCACCTGGCAGGGCTGCGACTCCTCCCTGGCCGCCCCCCTGGTCCTGGACTTGGCCCGACTGGCCCTCCGCGCCCAGGAGTTGGGCATCGGCGGACCGCTCACCGACCTCGGCTTCTACTTCAAGGACCCGGTGGGGGAGGGGCCTTCGTCGCTGGGGGAGCAGTACGCGCGGCTGGTGGGGTTCGCGGGGCGACTGCGGGGGGTGGCGTGACCGTGCTTGCCTGGGCCGAACTGCTCCGTCTCCCCGCCCTGTTCACCGTCCCCGGCGATGTGCTGGCCGGAGCGGCAGCGGTGTCGGCGCGCCCCGACCGCCGCACCCTGTTGGCCGTCGGCTCCTCCCTCTGCCTCTACGAAGCGGGCATGGCCCTCAACGACTGGGCCGACCGGGACGAGGACGCCGTGGAACGCCCGCACCGGCCCATTCCGTCCGGCCGTATCCAGCCCGCGGCGGCGCTCGCGGCGGCCTGCGCCTTCACCGTGGCGGGCTTGGCCCTCGCGTCCCGTGCCGGTCGTCCTGCCCTCGCCGTCGCGACCCCACTTGCGACGACCGTATGGGCGTACGACCTGAGCCTGAAGCACACCCTGGCCGGTCCCGTCGCGATGGCGGCGGCCCGCGGTCTCGACCTGCTGCTCGGCGCCGCGGCCACCGGTCCCGCATCGGGCGCGACCCGCCGTGCCCTGCCCTCCGCCGCGCTCCTGAGCACCCACACCCTGGCGCTCACCACCGTCTCCCGTCGCGAGACGACCGGCGGCGCCGCCCTGCCCCCGCTTGCCGCGCTGGCGGCGACGGGTGCGCTCAGCTGCTTCCTGTCACGCCCGAGAGCCGCCGCTGCGCGCGATCTGCTGCGCACAGCCCTCACCACCGCCTACGCCGCCACGGCCGCCCGCCCCTACCTCCACGCCGCCCTCAACCCGTCACCCCCGCTCACCCAACGAGCCGTCGGCGGCGGTATCCGCGCGACCATCCCGCTCCAGGCCGCCCTCTCCGCCCGCGCCGGCGCTCCGGTCACGGCGCTGCTCACCGCCGCCCTGGCCCCGCTCGCCGCGAAGTTCGCGAGGAAGGTGAGCGTGACGTGACCCTCGATGCTCCCCTCCCGCGTTTCGGTTACGGCACCAACGGCCTGACCGACCTCCGCCTCGACGACGCCCTCGGTCTCCTCGCCGACCTCGGCTACGACGGGGTCGGACTCACCCTCGACCACATGCACCTCGACCCGCTCGCCCCGGACCTGTCCGCCCGTACCGACCGCGTGGCCCACCGGCTCGCCGCACTCGGCCTCGAGGTCACCGTGGAGACGGGCGCCCGCTACGTGCTCGACCCCCGGCGCAAACACGGCCCCTCCCTGTTGGACCCGGACCCCGAGGCCCGCGCCCGCCGCGTGGACCTGCTGATCCGGGCCGTACGGGTCGCCGCCGACCTCGGCGCCCACGCGCTGCACTGCTTCAGCGGGATCACCCCGGTCGGCACCGACGAGGACACCGCCTGGAAGCGGCTGGCCGACTCCCTCACCCCGGTCCTGGAGGCGGCCGCCACCGCCGGCGTCCCCCTCGCCGTCGAACCCGAACCCGGCCACCTCCTCGCCACTCTCGCCGACTTCCACCGTCTGCGCCACGCGCTCGGCGACCCCGAACACCTCGGTCTCACCCTCGACATCGGCCACTGCCAGTGCCTCGAACCCCTCCCTCCCGCCGACTGCGTACGCGCCGCCGCGCCCTGGCTGCGTCACGTCCAGATCGAGGACATGCGGCGCGGTGTGCACGAACACCTGCCGTTCGGGGAGGGCGAGATCGACTTCCCGCCCGTCCTCGCGGCCCTGTCCGCCACGGCCTACCAGGGCCTCGCCGTCGTAGAACTGCCCCGTCACTCGCACGCCGGCCCGCACTACGCCGCACTCTCCCTCGCCTTCCTCCGCCGGGCGACCCCCACGGACCTCCCAGGCGCACCCTCCGCCACCCAGGAAGGGAGCACCACATGACCGACCGGCCCCCGCCCACCAGACCGGACCCCCCGATCGACGAACTGCGCGCCCGCCTCGTCGCCGACCTCACCGATGCCGCCCGCACCTGGCTGGACCAAGCCCTGAACGAGGCCGCCGCCCATCCCGGCACGCACGGCCCCATCTCCGTCTGGGAGTTGCGCCTCGCCGAAGCCGGACGCCGCTGCGGGCCCGCGCACGCCGAGGCCGCCCGTGTTCTTATCCTCCATGCGGCCCGCGCCGACGCCGACGCGCTCACCCGGGTCTACCGCCAGGGCACCGCCGACGAACGCCGCGCCGTCCTGCACGCCCTGCCGCACCTCGTACCGGGCCCCGACGCCCTTCCGCTCGTCGAGGACGCGCTGCGCACCAACGACACCCGCCTCCTGGCCGCCGCCGTCGGCTCCTACGCCGCCCGGCACCTCGACACCCACGCCTGGCGGCACGCCGTACTCAAGTGCCTGTTCACCGGCGTATCCGTCGACGAGGTGGCCGACCTGCCCCGGCGCGCCCATGGCGACACCGAACTCGCCCGCATGCTGGGCGACTTCGCCGCGGAGCGCACCACCGCGGGCCGTGCCGTGCCCGACGGTCTGTTCCGCGTCCTGGCCCTGACCGAGTCCGCGACCTCGGACACCACGGGCGACCCCCACGGCAAGGAGTCCTGATGCGCATCTTCGACCCCCACATCCATATGACGTCCCGGACCACCGACGACTACGCGGCCATGCACGCGGCCGGTGTCCGCGCCGTCGTCGAACCGTCCTTCTGGCTGGGCCAGCCCCGTACCTCCCCCGCCTCCTTCCTGGACTACTTCGACTCCCTCCTGGGCTGGGAACCCTTCCGCGCCGCCCAGCACGGCATCGCCCACCACTGCACGCTCGCCCTCAACCCCAAGGAGGCGAACGACCCCCGCTGCGTCCCCGTCCTCGACGAACTGCCCCGGTATCTCGTCAAGGACCAGGTCGTGGCCGTCGGCGAGATCGGCTACGACTCCATGACCCCGGCCGAGGACACCGCCCTCGCCGCCCAGCTCCAACTCGCCGCCGATCATGAACTGCCCGCGCTGGTGCACACCCCGCACCGCGACAAACTCGCCGGCCTGCGCCGCACCCTCGACGTCGTCCGGGAGTCCGCGCTGCCCGTCGAGCGGGTGCTGATGGACCACTTGAACGAGACGACCGTCAAGGAGGCCAGGGAGAGCGGCTGTTGGCTGGGCTTCTCCGTCTATCCCGAGACCAAGATGGACGAGGGGCGGATGGTCGCGATCCTGCGCGAGTACGGCTCCAAGCGGGTGCTGGTCAACTCCGCCGCCGACTGGGGCAGAAGCGACCCTCTCAAGACCCGCAAGGTCGGCGACCTGATGCTCGCGGAAGGCTTCACCGAGGACGACGTCGACCGGGTGCTGTGGCGCAACCCCGCCGCCTTCTACTCCCTCAGCGGCCGGCTGAACCTCGATGTCGCCGACACCGGCGCCACGCACGAGGGCAACAGCATCCTGCGCGGCGGGGAGTGAGCGATGCGCTTCCGCCACCCCGACGGCAGCACCGTCCACCTCGCCTATTGCACCAACGTCCACCCCGCCGAGACCCTCGACGGCATCCTCGCCCAGCTCCGCGACCACTGCGAACCCGTCCGCCGCCGCCTCGGCCGCGACCGGCTCGGCATCGGACTGTGGCTCGCCCGCGACGCCGCCCGCGCCCTCGACACCAACCCCGTCGCCCTGCGCACCCTGCGCTCCGCGCTCGACGGCCGGGGCCTGGAGGTCGTCACCCTCAATGGCTTCCCGTACGACGGCTTCGGCGCGGAAGAGGTCAAGTACCGCGTCTACGAGCCGGACTGGGCCGATCCCGAACGCCTGGCCCACACGACCGCGCTCGCCCGTGTCCTCACCGGTCTGCTCCCGGACGACACCGCCGAGGGCAGCATCTCCACGCTGCCGATGGCCTGGCGCACGCCCTGGGACGCCCGGCGTGCCGAGGCCTGCCACACCGCCCTGAGCACCCTCGCCGAACGCCTGGACGCCCTGGAGGAGTTGACCGGCCGCTCCATCCGCGTCGGACTCGAACCGGAGCCGGGCTGTGTCGTCGAGACCACCGGTGACGCCCTCGCCCCGCTCACCGCGATCGGCCACCACCGCATCGGCATCTGTGTCGACACGTGCCACCTCGCCACCTCCTTCGAAGATCCGCACACCGCCCTGGACGCGCTCACCCGCGCCAGAGTCCCCGTCGTCAAGTCCCAGCTCTCCGCGGCCCTGCACGCCGAACACCCCCACCTCCCCGAGGTCCGCGACGCCCTCGCCGCCTTCGCCGAACCCCGCTTCCTGCACCAGACCCGCGCCCACACCGATTCCGGCCTGCACGGCACCGACGACCTGGACGAAGCACTCCGCGACGACGCGGCCCTGCCCGCGACCGCACCCTGGCGCGCCCACTTCCACGTCCCGCTGCACGCGGCGCCCACCGCACCCCTCACCTCCACGCTCGAGGTCCTCAAGGCCGCCCTGGCCCACCTCGTCGGCGGCCCGCACCCGCTCACCCACCACCTCGAGGTCGAGACCTACACCTGGCAGGCCCTCCCACCCGAGCTGCGGCCCCGCGATCGCAGCCGGCTGGCCGACGGCATCGCCGCCGAACTCACCCTGGCCCGTGAACTGTTGACCGACCTCGGCCTGAAGGAGCTGCCATGAGCGCCGACCCGGCCGACACCGGCCGTCCCACCCCGCTCCTCGTCCTGGACGTCGTCGGCCTCACCCCGCGTCTCCTCGATCACATGCCCCACCTGAAGGCCCTCGGCCAGTCCGGCTCCCGCGCCACGCTCGGCACCGTCCTGCCCGCCGTCACCTGCGCCGCCCAGTCCACCTTCCTGACCGGCACCATGCCGAACGAGCACGGCATCGTCGGCAACGGCTGGTACTTCCGCGAGCTGGGCGACGTACTTCTGTGGCGGCAGCACAACGGCCTGGTCGCCGGGGACAAGCTGTGGGACGCCGCCCGCCGTGCCCACCCCGGCTACACGGTCGCCAACATCTGCTGGTGGTACGCCATGGGCGCCGACACCGACATCACCGTCACCCCGCGCCCCGTCTACTACGCCGACGGCCGCAAGGAACCCGACTGCTACACCCGGCCCCCCGCCCTGCACGACGAACTCACCGAGAAACTCGGCACGTTCCCCCTCTTCCACTTCTGGGGCCCCGGCGCCGACCTGGTCTCCAGCCGGTGGATCATCGACGCCACCCGCCACATCCTGCGCACCCGCCGACCCGACCTCGCCCTGTGCTATCTCCCGCACCTCGACTACGACCTCCAGCGCTACGGCCCCGACGACCCGCGCTCCCTGAAGGCCGCCGCCGACCTGGACGCCGCCGTGGCCCCGCTGTTGGACGACGCCCGTGCTGAGGGCCGTACGGTCGTAGCGCTGTCCGAGTACGGCATCACCCGCGCCGACCGCCCCGTCCACATCAACCGGGCCCTGCGCCGCGCCGGACTGCTCGAAGTGCACACGCAGGACGGCATGGAGTACCTCGACCCGATGGTCTCCCGCGCCTTCGCCGTCGCCGACCATCAGATCGCGCACGTCTATGTGCGCCGCCCCGAGGACCTCGACGCGACCCGCGCCGCCCTCGACGGACTGCCCGGCATCGGCCAACTCCTCGGCGACGAGGGCAAGAAGGCCCACCACCTCGACCACCCGCGCTCCGGAGAACTCGTCGCCGTCGCGGAACCGGACGCCTGGTTCACGTACTACTACTGGCTCGACGACGCCCGTGCGCCCGACTTCGCGCAGCTCGTCGAGATCCACCGCAAACCCGGATACGACCCGGTCGAGCTGTTCATGGACCCGCTCGACCCCTACGTCAAGGTCAAGGCGGCCACCGCGCTCGCCCGCAAGAAACTCGGCATGCGCTACCGCATGGCGGTCGTGCCCCTCGACGCCTCACCCATTCGCGGCAGCCACGGCCGCCTCCCCGCGAGCGACGACGACGGTCCGCTCCTCCTTTGCTCCACCCCCCGCGCAGTCGGCGGCCACCTGGCGGCCACCGACGTGAAGTCACTCCTGCTCACCCTGGCGGGCCTGTCGGGCCGCCGGACAAGAGAGAGGCACCCGTGAACGACATCCAGCACACCGACGAACTGCTGCGCCGCAGCCTCGGCATCGGCCGCCGCCGCTTCCTGAGCACGTGCACCGCCGTGGCCGCGGGCGCCGTCGCAGCGCCCGTCTTCGGCGCGAGCCCCGTACACGCCGCCGACGCCCCGGCCCCCGCCACCGGCAGAGGCCACTCGCTCGTGCCCGCCGACAAGCGCGGCATCATCCTCTACACGGTCCGCGACGCGACCGGCCGCGACCCGCTCTCCACCACCCTGCCCTCCGGGTTCCGCGAGGTGTTCGAGCAACTCGCCCGATTCGGCTACCGGCAGGTCGAGTTCGCCGGCTACGGCCAGCACGCGAACGCACCCGGCGGCGCCAACCTGGAGTCCGTCGAGGGCGCCCGGCTGCTGCGGGGCTGGCTGGACGAGTACGGGCTGCGGGCCCAGGGCAACCACGGCTTCATCCCGGGGTCCTGGCCCCTGACCAGCGCGGACCTGGACACCTTCAAGAAGCATCTGGAAATCGCCAACATCCTCGGCATGGACCACATGGGCACCGGTGGCGACCCCACCGGCAGCTCCTACAAGGCCGACTGGGACATCGCCGCCGACAAGTGGCACGCCCTCGGCGAGATCGCCCGCAGCGCCGGGATCAAGCTCTACACCCACAACCACGATGCGGCGTACGGCTTCCTGATCGACGGCGGCCCGCTCGACGCCCAGGGCCGGCCCACGCGCAGCTCCGGCATCCGCAAGCTGGAGTACTTCCTCTCCATCACCGATCCGAAACTGATCTGGCTGGAGATGGACATCTACTGGGCGCACGTGGCCCAGTACAAGTTCCACACCTACACCGCGCACGACGGCTCCACGCAGGAGAACGTCTTCGACCCGGCGGGTCTTGTCACCCGCCACAACATGCGCTACCCCCTGTTCCACGCGAAGGACGGCGTCGTCAACACCACCAACGGACAGGGCTACGACATGGTCCCGTTCGGCACCGGCGTCATCGACTACACGACGTTCTTCTCCCGCGTGGGCCACCGCAACTACCACAACCCGATGGTCGAGCAGGACAACGCGCCGAGCTCCACGGATCCCGGGCAGTCGCTGAAGCATGCGAAGATCGGTTACGACAACCTCGCGGCCCTCCGTAAGAAGTGCGGGTAGCCCGCCCCGCACAACGGGCGGCCCTCCCCGCGAAGCGCTTCGCGGGGAGGGCCGCCCGTTGTGCGTAATCCCTTGCTCAGCCCACCGGTTGCGGCTGCGGAACCGATGTGTCCGCCCCGCTGCGCCCCGGCTGCCGGAGCAGCAGGGCGATCGCCGCCGCCACAATAGAGATGCCACCGGCCAGCGCGTAGGCGCCGTTGTAGCCCCAGGCGGCGACCACCATCGAGCCGAGCCCGCCACCGAACAGGCCGCTGATCAGCTTGCCGCTGTACACCAGCCCGTAGTTGGAGGCGTTGTAGTTCTCGCCGAAGTAGTCCGGGGTCAGAGCCGCGAACATCGGATAGAAGGCCCCACCTCCGAACCCGGAGAGGAAGGCGAAGAACAGGAACAGCGCCTCACTGTGGATGTCGCCGGCCCAGATGATGCCGAACTGCGCGAGACCCAGGACGACGATGACGAACACCAGGGTCTGTTTACGGCCCCAGGTGTCGGACAGCCAGCCCACCACTCCTCGGCCGATGCCGTTGATGACGGCCATGACGCCCATCGACGACGCCGCCACCAGCGGACCGAAACCTACCTCCTTGGCGAAGTCGACCTGGAAGGAGATCCCGAAGATCGACACGCCCGCGGTCATGACGAGTGCGACCCACATCAGGGGGAGCATGCCGGTCCTGATGGCCTCCTTGGGTGTGTACTGCTTCACCGCGGGAGGGTTCTTGGCGAGGCTGGCCGCGCCCTTTTCGGTGCCGCCGTAGGTCAGCGGATCGATGTCCGCCGGCCACCAGTTCTTCGGCGGGTCCTTGAAGAAGAACGCGGTGGCAAACACCACGATCACGATGTAGCAGCCGATGAGGTCCAGTACGCGGTGGTAGTTGGCCGTGTCGAACGCGTAGTTGAAGATGAAGATGAACGGCAGGGAGCCGTACGCGAATCCGCCGTTGACGAATCCTGTCTTCGCCCCACGTCGCTCAGGGAACCATTTGCCGACCATATTGATGCAGGTCGCGTACACCAGGCCGGACCCGACGCCACCGATGACGCCGAAGCCCAGGATGGCCAGGAGGACGTTACTCAGGTGCGAGAGGGCGAGGAAGCCCACCAGACACATGACCGACCCTATGTACATGGCCTTGCGGGCGGTCAGTATCCCCTTCTCCCGCAGCCAGCCCGCGGGGAAGGCGATGCCGGCCTGGAAGAAGACCCAGACGCTGAGAATCCAGAAGGTGTTGCTCTGTGTCCAGCCGTGCGCGTGGGACAAGGTGTCCTCGGCCGACCCGAACGCGTACTCGAAGACACTGATGGCCATCATGGCTATCCATGGCAGGTACACCATGAACTTGCGTGAGTGGCCCAGGATGTCCCGGTCGGTCTCGCCGACGCGGTACACGCGGCCACGTGCGTCGGTCACTTCATGGTACGAGCGCTGCTCGGTGCCGGTGCTGTTCGTTGCTATGGGGTCTGCGCTCATGGTTACGCCATCTCCTCGCCGAGCGGCCGTGCGTTGGGAACGATGCTGCGGGCATTGGGCCTGCCCGGGGCCTTGAGGAAGAGGGCCAGGACCGCGGAGGCCAGGCCGATGGAGCCGGCGAGGACGAACGCGCCGTGGTAGTCCCACGCTCCGACGACGACCGAGCCGACACCGGAACCGACCAGGCCCGAGATCAGCTTGGAGCTGTAGACCATGCCGTAGTTGCTGGCGTTGTTGTTCTCACCGAAGTAGTCCGCCGTCATGGCCGCGAAGAGCGGGAAGATCGCGCCGCCGCCGAAGCCGGAGACCATGGAGCAGATCAGGAAGAACGGCATGCTGCCCATCTGGCCGGAGACCAGCACGCCGAACTGTGCGCTGCCGAGCACGAGGCACACGATGACCAGGGTGTTGCGGCGGCCGTAGCGGTCGGATATCCAGCCGATGACGCCGCGCCCGGTGCCGTTGACGATGGCCTTCAGGGACATCGCCGTGGCCACGATGCCGCCCGCGAAGCCCATGTCCTTGCCGAACGGGACCTGGAAGGCGATACCGAAGATGTTGATGCCGGCCGTGCACAGCAGGCAGAACCACATCATCCACAGGACCGGCGTGCGCGCGGCCTCCTTCGGCGTGTACTGCTTGATGGCGGGCGGGTTCTTCTCGAGAGCCCGGCGGATGCGCGGGTCGTCGGTCGCCTTCAGCGGGTCGACGTGCGCGGGCCACCAGTTCTTCGGCGGGTCCTTGAAGAACCAGCCCGCGGCGGCCACCACGAGGCACAGTCCGACACCCACCGAGGCCAGCACGGTCTGGTAGTTGCTGAGGTTCATGTACGAGGTGAAGAGGAACACGAACGGCACGGACCCGTAGGCGAAACCGCCGTTGACGAGGCCGGTCTTGCCGCCCTTCCGCTCCGGATACCACTTGCCGACCATGTTCACGCAGGTCGCGTAGACGAGACCGGCGCCGATACCGCTGCACATGCCGAAGCCGAGATAGGCGACGAGCACGTTCGGCGCGTACGCCAGCGACACATAGCCCAGCATCGTGCCGACCGCGCCGATCAGCATGGCCGTACGGGCGGGCAGCTTTCCGCTCTCCCGCAGCTGACCGGCCGGGAAGGCCACGGCCGCCTGGAAGAACACCCAGACGCCCATCAGCCAGAAGATGTGCCCGCTGCTCCACAGATGTGCCTCGTGGAGCGTGTCCTCCGCCGACGTGAACGCGTACTCGGCGGAGCTGATGCCCATCATGCCCACCCAGGGCAGGATGACCATCCACTTGCGTGTGCGGCCCATGACGTCGACATCGGACTCGCCGACTCTGTACACGCGGCCATGGCGGTCCTTCACCTCGCTGTAGGCGAGGGATGCCGGTTGGTCGGTGGTTGTCATAACTGTTTACCCCTTGCGTCGAAAGATCTGGCCAGCGCCCCCTGTCCAATGCCTTTCATGCGCACGCGGGTCCGGGACCGGCCTGACGCGTAGCGTCGGCGGCCCCTGATCACTCACCTCATGAGCCGCCCCCCAACAGGCCTGCCGCCCGGGCCCAGCGATACTTCGCGCCGAGCACGGCGACCGGCTTCTCGGTCGTGTACGGGTACGCCACGACCCCTCGTTCGAAGAGGTACTGGCAGGCCTCCTCGACCTCGACGTCGCCGGCGAGCGACGCGACGACGGGCTTCTCGATGCCGCGCGCGCGGAATTCGGCCACCACGCGCGCGGTGAGCTCGGCGAAGACCATGGGAGGGGTCACGACGGTGTGCCAGTAACCGAGGACGAGCGCGTGGATGCGCGGGTCCTCGAGACCGAGCCGGATCGTCGCCTCGTAGGTCGACGGCGGCTCGCCCCCGGTGATGTCCACCGGGTTGCCTGCGGCCCCGAAGGGCGGGATGAACCTCCTGAAGGAGGCGTCGAGGTCCAGCGGTAACTCCATCAGGGACAGGCCGTTGTCGCTCACCGCGTCGGACAGCAGCACGCCGCTGCCGCCCGCCCCGGTGATGATCACGACGTTGTCGCCCGCGGGAGTGGGCAGGACCGGCAACGCGCGCGCGTACTCGAGCATGTCGTTCAGACCGGGGGCCCGGATGACACCGGCCTGCCTGAGGATGTCGTCGTACACGGCGTCGTCGCCCGCCAGCGCGCCGGTGTGCGAGCCGGCGGCCCTCGCACCGGCCGCCGTACGGCCCGCCTTGAGGACCACCACCGGTTTCCTCGGTACGGTAGCGCGCGCCGCGGCCACGAAGGCGCGCCCGTCCTTGAGGTCCTCCAGGTGCATCGCTATGCACTCGGTGTGCGGGTCCTCGCCGAACCAGGTCAGCAGGTCGTCCTCGTCCAGGTCCGACTTGTTGCCCAAGCCGACGATCGCCGACACGCCCGTCCGTGTGGTCCGCGCGAAGCCCAGGACGGCCATGCCGATGCCGCCGGACTGCGAGGTCAGCGCCACCCCGCCCTTGACGTCGTACGGCGTGCAGAACGTGGCGCACAGGTTCTGCCAGGTCGCGTAGTAGCCGTAGATGTTCGGCCCGAGCAGCCGGATGCCGTACCGCTCGCCGATCGCCACGACCTCGGCCTGGAGTTCGTGCTCACCGGTCTCCGCGAACCCCGAAGGGATGAGCACGGCGTTGGGGATCCCCTTGCGACCCACCTCCTCCAGAGCCGCGGCCACGAACGGGGCGGGGATCGCGAAGACCGCCACATCCACCTCACCAGGCACGTCCGTGACACTCTTGTACGCCCTGCGGCCCAGAATGTCATCGGCCTTGGGGTTCACCGGATGGATCTCCCCGGCGAAGCCGCCGTCGATGAGGTTGCGCATGACCGAATTGCCGATCTTGCCCGGCTCGTTGGAGGCCCCGATCACGGCGATGGAGCGAGGCTCCATCAGCCGGCGCATGGAGGTGAGGATCTCCTCGCGCGAGTACGTCCTGCGGGCCGGCGGCTGCCGGTCGGCGAGGATCACGCGAATGTCCGCCGCGACCGCGCCGTCCTCGGTGGCGATCACCGGGTTGAGGTCGACCTCGGCGATCTCCGGGAAGTCGGCGACCAGTCGGGACACCCGCCGGATCTGCTCGGCGACCGCCCGCCGGTCCACGCCCACCCGGCCACGCACCCCGCGCAGGATCTCCGCCGAGCGGATCGAGTCCAGCATGGACAGCGCCTCAGCGTCGTCCACGGGCGCGAGGCGGAACGTCACGTCCTTCAGGACCTCGACGAGCACACCGCCGAGCCCGAAGGCCACGACCTTCCCGAACGTCGGGTCGGTGACCGCGCCGACGATGACCTCCTGCCCCTCGGGGACCAGTTCCTGGATCTGCACGCCCTCGATCCGCGCCTTGGGGTCGTAGACGTGCGCGCTCTCGATGATCGAGTGGAACGCGGCCCGTACGTCCGCCGCGCCCCGGACGCCGACGACGACGCCGCCCGCGTCGGTCTTGTGCTGGATGTCCGGGGAGACGATCTTCATTACGACGGGCCGGCCGAACCGCTGCGCGAACGCCACCGCCTCGTCGACGTCCCTCGCCAACTTTTCGCCCGGTACGGCGATCCCGTACGCGTCGGCGAGCACCTTGCCCTCCGGCGCGGTCAGCGCGGTCCGCCCCCCGGCGCGCACGGCGTCGAGCAGCGCGCGCACCGGTATGAGCCGTTCCTCGTCGGGCACGTCAGATCACTCCGCTCGAGCGGAGCAGGCGCAGTTCCTCGTCGCCGAGGCCCAGTTCACCGACGTAGACCTCCTCGTTGTGCTCGCCGAGCAGCGGTGAACTCGTCACCTCCACCGGGGAGTCGGAGAGCTTGAGGGGGTTGCCGACGGTCACGAACTCGCCGCGCTGCGGGTGCGGCACGGTGACCACCATGTCGTTGGCGATCAGCGACTCGTCCTCGATGATCTCCTTGGTCGACAGGATCGGCCCGCACGGGATGTTGTGGGCGTTGAGTCTCTCCAGAACCTCCCATTTGGGGAGCGTCGAGGACCATTCCTCGATCAGCTGGAACATCTTGCCGAGCTTGGGCAGGCGGGCTTCCGGCGTCGCCCACTCGGGGTCGTCGGCCAGTTCGGGCCGGCCGATCAGTTCGCTGAGCGGCTGCCAGCCCACGGGCTGCACGATGACGTACACGTAGTCGTTCGGGCCGCCCGGCGCGCACTTGACCGCCCAGCCGGGCTGGCCGCCGCCGGACGCGTTGCCCGAGCGGGGAACCTCGGTGCCGAAGTCGTCGTTGGGATATTCGGCGAGGCGTCCGTGCGACAGGCGCTGCTGGTCGCGCAGCTTCACCCGGCAGAGGTTGAGCACCGCGTGCTGCATGGCCACGTTCACCCGCTGACCGCGTCCGGTGTGCTCGCGCTGCAGCAGCGCGGCGAGTATCCCCGCCACGGCGTGCACGCCCGTACCCGAGTCCCCGATCTGGGCCCCCGTCGCCATCGGCGGCCCGTCCTCGAAGCCGGTGGTGGCCATCGACCCGCCCATGGCCTGGGCGACGACTTCGTACGCCTTGAAGTTGGTGTACGGCCCGTCCCCGAACCCCTTGATGGAGGCGTAGACGATCCGCGGGTTGATCTCCTTGATGCGGTCCCAGGTGAACCCCATCCGGTCGATCGCGCCCGGCCCGAAGTTCTCGACCATCACGTCCGAACGGCGGATCAGCTCGGTGAGGATCTGCTTGCCGCGCTCGGTCTTGGTGTTGAGGGTGATGCTCCGCTTGTTGCAGTTGAGCATCGTGAAGTAGAGGGAGTCGACGTCCGGGAGGTCGCGCAGCTGTGTGCGCGTGATGTCACCGGAAGGCGCCTCCAGCTTGACGACGTCCGCCCCGAGCCAGGCGAGCAGCTGGGTCGCGGAGGGCCCGGACTGGACGTGGGTCATGTCCAGGACGCGGATGCCTTCGAGTGCCTTGGTCGGCGTGCCCGTCATGAGGTCACCTCAACTCACTTGATACGTCGGTCTGGTTCAGGGCGCGGGGCATCCCGCGAGGGGTTTTGTACATTGCATACAGTCGACGAATACTGTATGAAGCTTGTTATCCCGCATCCGGCGGGTGGTGTCCAGGGGGCGTGCGGCACTTTTAAGACGGGAGCCGGAATGGACCTGTATGAACACCAGGCAAGGGACCTCTTCCAGGAGCACGGCATCGTCGTGCCCCGGGCCGAGGTCACGGACTCGCCCAAGGAGGCCCGCGAGATCGCCCGCAGGCTCGGTGGCCGCGTCGTAGTGAAGGCGCAGGTCAAGACCGGCGGCCGGGGCAAGGCCGGCGGTGTGCGGCTGACCGACGACCCGGCCGCCGCCGAGGTCGCGGCGCGGCACATCCTGGGCATGGACATCAAGGGCCACACCGTCGGCAAGGTGATGCTGGCCGAGCCCGTCGACATCGAGAGCGAGTACTACGTCTCCTACGTGCTCGACCGCGCGGCGGGCCGCTTCCTCGCGATCGCCTCCGCCGAGGGCGGCATGGAGATCGAGGAGGTGGCCGCGAGCAGGCCCGAGGCCGTGGCCCGTATACCGATCGACCCGGCCGAGGGCGTCACCTCGGCGAAGGCGGCCCAGATCGCCGACACCGCCGGACTGCCGGCCCAGACCGTCGACGTCCTCGTACGGCTGTGGCAGGTGCTGGTCCGCGAGGACGCCCTGCTCGTCGAGGTCAACCCGCTCGTGCGCACCCCGAAGGGGCACATCCTCGCCCTCGACGGCAAGGTCACCCTCGACGACAACGCCCGCTTCCGGCAGGCCCGTTGGGGCGCCGACGGCACGGAGCACGACGACCCGCTGGAGGCCCAGGCAGCCGCGCGGGGCCTGAACTACGTCAAGCTCGACGGCGAGGTCGGCATCATCGGCAACGGCGCCGGCCTGGTCATGTCCACCCTCGACGTGGTCGCCGGCTGCGGAGCCCGCCCGGCCAACTTCCTCGACATCGGCGGCGGAGCCTCCGCCCAGGTCATGGCCGACGGGCTCGCGGTGATCCTGTCCGACCCGGCCGTGAAGTCCGTCTTCGTCAACGTCTTCGGCGGCATCACCGCCTGCGACGCGGTCGCCGACGGGATCGTCCAGGCCCTGGACACCGTACGGCTGACCAAGCCGCTCGTCGTCCGGCTCGACGGCAACAACGCGGCCCGCGGCCGCGCGATCCTCGACGAGCACGCGCACCCGATGGTCCAGCAGGCCACCACCATGGACGGCGCGGCCGGACGTGCCGCCCAACTCGCCACCACGGTCTAAGGAGACGGGACGACATGGCGATCTACCTCACCAAGGAGAGCAAGGTCCTCGTCCAGGGCATGACCGGCGGCGAGGGCATGAAGCACACGCGGCGCATGCTCGCGGCCGGTACCGACGTGGTCGGCGGCGTCAACCCGCGCAAGGCGGGCCGCACCGTCGACTTCGACGACCGTGCGATCCCCGTCTTCGGCACGGTCCGCGAGGGCATCGAGGCGACCGGGGCCGACGTCACCGTGGTCTTCGTGCCGCCCGCCTTCGCCAAGGCGGCCGTGACCGAGGCCGCCGACGCGGGCATCGGAGTGGCCGTCGTCATCACCGAGGGCATCCCCGTCCACGACTCGGTGGCCTTCACCGCGCACGCCAAAACCAAGGGCACCCGCGTCATCGGCCCCAACTGTCCCGGCCTGATCACCCCCGGCCAGGCCAACGCGGGCATCATCCCCGCCGACATCACCAAGCCCGGCCGGATCGGCCTGGTCTCCAAGTCGGGGACGCTGACGTACCAGTTGATGTACGAACTGCGCGACATCGGCTTCTCCACCTGCGTCGGCATCGGCGGCGACCCCGTCGTCGGCACCACCCACATCGACTGCCTGGCCGCCTTCGAGGACGACCCCGACACCGAACTGATCGTCCTCATCGGCGAGATCGGCGGCGACGCTGAGGAACGCGCGGCCGCGTACGTCCGCGACCACGTCACCAAGCCCGTCGTCGGCTACATCGCCGGATTCACCGCCCCCGAGGGCAAGACCATGGGCCACGCGGGCGCCATCGTCTCCGGCTCCTCGGGCACGGCGCGGGCCAAGCAGGAGGCACTGGAGGCGGCCGGGGTACGCGTGGGAAGTACCCCCACGGAGACCGCCCGCCTGGTCCTCGACACCCTCGCGGCCCACGGCAATCTCACGCGCGCCTGACCCGAGACGACTGTCACGCGCGGACAACCGCGCGTAGCGTCCCTGGTACGGCCTCGTCGCCCGAGTCCGCGTCGAAGCGGGCTCAGGCGGCGCGGGCCACCCTTGCCAACACCCGGCCCGATCGTGCACCGAGAGCGGAGCTGACGCATGGCACCCACCCTCACCACGAACCGCCCCCACCTCACTCCGAAGTCGGGGACGTCCTGGAGCGACGCCTGGCGGCGCTCGCTCGCCGTCGCCCCCGAGGCCTTCCGGGACGACCGCGTCCTCAACCTCTGGGGCGCCGCCTGGCAGGCGGACGGCCGGGCGCTGGCCGCGACCAGCCCGGTCGACGGCAGCCCGATCGCGGGTGCCCCGCGCCTGGACCGGAGCACCGCCGGGCAGGCCGTCCGCGCCTCGCTGGACCAGCACCGCGCCTGGCGGCACGTCCCCCTCGAAGAACGCCGCGCCCGGGTCGCCGCCACCCTGGACGCCCTCACCGAACACCGCGAACTGCTCGCCCTGCTGCTCGTCTGGGAGATCGGCAAGCCCTGGCGGCTCGCCCAGGCGGACGTCGACCGGGCGATCGACGGCGTGCGCTGGTACGTCGACGGCATCGAGCCGATGGTCGCCGGCCGGGCCCCGCTGGACGGGCCCGTGTCCAACATCGCGAGCTGGAACTACCCGATGAGCGTGCTCGTTCACGCAATGCTGGTGCAGGCACTGGCGGGCAACGCGGTCATCGCCAAGACCCCGACCGACGGCGGTGTCGCCTGTCTGACCCTCGCCTCGGCGCTGGCCGCCCGCGAGGGCATCCCGGTCACCCTCGTCAGCGGCAGCGGCCGTGAGCTGTCCGAGGCGCTGGTCCGCGCACCCGAGATCGGCTGCGTCTCCTTCGTCGGCGGCCGCGACACCGGCGCCGCCGTGGCCACCGCCGTCGCCGACCTCGGCAAGCGGCACGTACTGGAACAGGAGGGCCTCAACACCTGGGGCGTCTGGAACTACTCCGACTGGGACGCGCTCACCGCGGTCGTGCCCAAGCTCTTCGACTACGGCAAGCAGCGTTGCACCGCCTACCCGCGCTTCGTCGTCCAGCGCGAGCTGTTCGACGAGTTCCTGGCGGCCTATCTGCCGGCGGTGCGGGGGATCAGGGTCGGTCACCCGCTGGCCGTCGAACACCCCGACGACGCCTTCCCCGAGCTGGACTTCGGCCCCCTGATCAACGCGGCCAAGGCCAAGGAGCTCCAGGACCAGGTCGCCGAGGCAATCGACCGCGGCGCCGTCCCGCTGCACCGCGCCAAGCTCACGGACGGTCGCTTCCTGCCCGGCCAGGACACCTCGGCGTACGTCCAGCCGGTCACCCTGCTCAATCCACCTCCGTCCTCACCGCTGCACCACGCAGAGCCCTTCGGCCCGGTCGACACGATCGTCCTGGTCGACACCGAGGCGGAGCTGCTGGCCGCCATGAACGCGTCCAACGGCGCGCTGGTGGCCACGCTGTCCACGGACGACCAGGCCACCTACGACCGGCTCGCCCCGCAGATCCGCGCCTTCAAGACCGGCCACGGCAAGCCCCGATCCCGCGGCGACCGCGACGAGCTGTTCGGCGGCTTCGGCGCCTCCTGGCGCGGCGCCTTCGTCGGCGGCGAGCTCCTGGTTCGCGCCGTGACTCAGGGCCCGGCCGGAGAGCGGCTGCCCGGGAACTTCCCGGACTACCAGCTCATGCCCTGACCGACCCCGGTGGCGCCGGTCGGCGACGGGCGCCACCGGGCGACGACCGCGTCGTCCGGCCACGGAAACGCAGGTGAAAGGCACTGCGAAAGCTTGGTATTGTTGTTCATGTCGCCGCGGGGAACGCTCCGGCCGGGCGGCAGACACCTGGTCCGGGTGGCGGAATGGCAGACGCGCTAGCTTGAGGTGCTAGTGCCCTTTATCGGGCGTGGGGGTTCAAGTCCCCCCTCGGACACAACCAAGCCTCCCAGGTGCGCCGCTGTTGCTTCGGTCTCGCGTACGGCCTGGCGGCGTGCGGCATACACCAGCCGGTGCACCGCCCGGTCGGCCGCCGCGAACAGCTCACGGCCCACATCCGCGGCGCTCACGTCCACGCAGTGCAGCGCGACGGCCACAGCGGCGAGGGCCTCCTGCTCCACCTCGGCGCGCTCCAGGTGCGCCGGGCGCGCCAGGCGGGCCAGCATCCGGCGCAGCACCGGCACGGTCATCGCGACCGCCACCGTGTCCCACGGCCGACCGAGCTGCTGCGCGCGGCGCACCACCTCACACCAGGTCCGCCGACGCAGTACCTGCGAGGTGGCGGGGTGGGCGAGGCGGGTTCGGAACTGGTCGACAGGCAGCACGGGCTGCTCCGGTTCTTCGCAGACCAGATGCGCGGGCAGCGTGAGCGGCTCGGGCGCAGTGGCAAGCGCGAGGAAGGACTCCTCCAGCACACCCAGAGGCGAAAGGCCGGTGGGGCGCGCGCAGGCGGCGTGACGGTGGACGGGGCGGACGGTGTCGTGCACGGCACTGCTCCTCGTGGGGAGTGGCGGAACAACTTCCGCCGCCACCCCTTTCAGCCCGCCGCGCCACCGGCGGACCGACTGAACACCACCTCCGGACCAGGGCCGGTCCTTTGGACCGGCCTGTGCGATGGCCCACTGCTGGACCGCCCCCATGACCAGCACCGCGGCCACGCCTGCGCCGGCCGGTATCGAACACGAAGAAAGTTTCCGTCTGTGCTCGGGCCCTCTCCCTGCCGGTGTCCTGTGTCATTGGATCTTGAGTGATGGCTCGTTAAGCGCGGTGGGTGTGCCTGCCGACTTCAGCGACAGAGCTCCATGATGGTGTCGTCGAAGTCGGGGAACTCCCGTGTGGCGAGCTCGATCACCGCAGCGGCTGACCGTCGCCGACCTGGTGCGAACTGTTCCGCGATGGCCGTCAGGTCCTGGTTGGGACGCGGGGCCCAGCTTGGCTCGTACTGCGTGGCTGCTTCCCGGGGACCAAAGCCGTGGGCCAGCAGCCACAGGAAGTCGCTCATGTCGCGCGCGATGACGCCGGTTTCCCCCTCGGATCCGAGAAAAACGACAGGCTGGTCGGCCAGTGCCCGAGCGGGGCGGATCAGCCAGAACGCCGCGTACCCGCCGGAGCCGTCCTGGCCGAATATCCGGAAGTCGTCTCCGCTGACCTCCCCGTTGCCGGTCCAGGCCCTGAACCAGTCGGTGGTCTCCTCAGCGGAGAGGAAGGCAGCGAAGGGCTCGAAATCGACTCCCTCACCGCCGTCGTAGTCGAAAGCAACCGCCATGGCGGCGGCGAGCGGAGCAGGGAACTGTCGATCATCAGTCTGCGTCATGCGCGCAGGTTAGCGACCCATCAGATTTCGGTGCAGGCGTTCAAGATCCAGTGTCACAGGGCAGCTGGCGAGGGTGGTTCGTGGGTGGCTCGAAGGTGGCTCGCCACTGGACCGCTACTGAGGTTTTCGGTTCGGGGTGATGGTGATCTCGCTGGTGCGTCTATCCCGGTGTCATGCGGTAGCGGCACGCCCGCTGGCGGGAGGGTGGCGTTCAGGCTCTGCGGTCCAAGGGGCCGGCGGGTCGGCCTTCGCGGTGCCGTTTGAGGAGCGACCCGATGTCTTCGGCCCGGGTTAACTCCATTGCTGAGGAGGGCATTTGGAAGATTCGCAGCCAGTCCTTGTGCATTTCGAATGAGGTTGTGTGTCAGGGGCGGCGTCATGCCCAGGTTCCCGTTGGGTGCCGTGTGCTTGACAGGGTCAACGCTGTTCTGGCCCACCCCCAGGGCGCGGTCACCGGGCTCCTGACGGACACGTACTCTGTATTTGCCCGACCGCCCCGATCTGTTCATACTCCCGTCGGCCGGTGAGGGTGGGCCACCGGGGGCCGGGCCTGACAATTCAGCCCGTGGCCGAAACCCCCATTCCCCTGCCGCCCGGGATAGTTCCGGCGGATGCCGCTGCCTGGCTCTCCTGCGACGCCGAGCGCTGGCGTGCGCTGCGGCCCGGGCGCTGGGCGCATCCCTTTCCAACGGTTCTGGCGTTGGTGCTCGGGAGCATGGCCGCCCTCTGGCTGGCCCCGGGGGATGCCTACTTCTGCGACGACAAAGGGCCGTGCACTCCCGACTGGCTCGGTACGGCCATGGCGGCGCTCGTCGCCGCCGTTGTCTACCGCGGCATCAGACTGCTGCCCCTGGCCACCGCCGCGGTGCTCCCTCTGGTGGCCGTCTGGGCGCTTCTCGACCCGGGCACTCCCACCGCAGCGGGCATCGCCTTGGCGGTCGCGGCCTGCTACGCCTGTCTCGGCTGTCTGCACAGGCTCGCCGCCGCACGCCGTCAGCGTCGGCTGGCATGGGAGATCGCCGGCCCCGGGCGGTATCCACTGCCCGAGGCGGCGATGACCCGCCCGGGCGACGGCGAGCAGCTCGGCTGCGGCATCGTGATGGTCGTCGCTGCCCTTCTCGCCTTCGTTCTCGGGCCGCTCGGCGTCACCCCGTTCATGGGCAGCAACGGCTGGCAGTGGGTGGCGTTCTTCGGCACCATCATCGGCTTTCTGAGCCTGGCGTACTACGTCAGAGACCGACGGCGTGCCGCCGCGCTGCACCGCGGGCCGGTGCCCGCGCTGCGTGTGCTCGTGCGTGAGGGGGGTGGGCACAACGACCGGCGTACGTACGTCTTCGCGGCCGACGACGTCGAAGGGAGCTGTCCGTTCCTCGGCTGCTACACCCGGCTCGCCGACGGCGAGTCCCGCAGTCCCGTGCACAACCGGCTGCGTGAGGCCGTGTTGTTCGGCCCTCCCCACCCCGGCGGCGGGCTCGTCCTCGTCTCGTCCGACGGACAGGAAGCGCCCCGCCTGTGCATCGAGTACGACGCCGCACCGGCGCGTCAGGAATACCCCGACGAGCCGCCCGAGCCACCGGGTCCCGGCGCGGCGCACGTGAGCTGGGGGCCGGGAATCGGGAGCAGACTGTGCGCCGTCCTCGGCCAGGGCATCCTGATCGCCTTCGTGGTCGGTGGCCCTGCCCTACACGGCGACATTCCGCTCGGGCTACGCGTGCAATTTGTGCTTTTCATCCTCGGCGGGACCCTCTTGATCGACACCCAGTTCAGCTGGCGCATCACGGCGGACAGCGCGGGCCTGTGGGCCGTCGGGATGCGGAGGGTCCGGCACATACCCTGGGACGAGCTCTCCCAAGTCTGGCTGAAGGACCGCGGATTCAGAATCGACCGGTCCGGCGACGGTGCCCGCGGCGCGGAGATCTACGGTGTCGTCGCCCCGGCCTGGCTCAACCGTCGTTTCCGCCGCAGACCGGAGGCGCTGCGGGCGGTCGACGGCATCCGCGCCCTGCAGGCCGATCCCGCTCTGCGGCCGACCGGGGAAAGCGCTCCCGAAGACAGGGGCAGGCCCGTGGGCCTTCCCCTGCTCGTCGTCAATACGGCGCTGGCGCTCGCGCTGCTGGTATTCGGCTGACCGCCGGTTGCCGGGCGGTCGTGGTAGCGGACTTGCGGGAGACCACCGGCGCGCGACCTGCGGTGGTGCCACGCCTTGTGGGAATAACTCGGAAGCGTCGAACCGTACTTGCTCCCGATGAGCAGCCCGCCGCCGCTGATGAGCTGGTGCGGCCAGCGCGTGACGCCGGCTACACGGCCTGCTCCGGGGGCGCCGCGCGGTAGGTGCGTGGGCGGTCGGTGACCTGTTCGGCGATGCCCTGCTTGGCGAGGGTGGCGAGGGCATTGGCGATAGCGCCGGAGGAGCGGTCGATCATGCGGCTGATCCTGGTGGCGGTGAAAGCTTCACCGGGGTGGGCGTTGAGGTGGTCGATGACGAGCTGGCGAAGGCCTCCGGGTGCGAGGCGCTTGTTGCCGCCGGGGAGGGCGGTGATGGGGGCTGGGCTGGTCGGTTGGGCGGGTTCGGTGCGCTGGGCGGGCAGGGGCGCGGCAGGGGCAGCATCTTCGGGCTCCGGGGCATTGGAGTGCTCTTCGGGCTCGTCCACAGTGGGCTCGTCCGGCTCCGGCTCCGGCTCCGTCTTCGGCTCAGAGGTGTCCGCCGCCGGTTCGCTGACGGGCGCGGTGTCGGGCGTGGGCTCGGCCGGGTCCGCTTCCGCGGGAACCTCGTCAAGCGTCGGGGCGGGGGCGGTGTGGGTGGCGCGCCAGAGGTCGGGGCGGCGGTTGGGGCCGTTCTGGATGCCGCGGTCGCGGTGGGCGAGGCCGCGCTTCTCGAGGGTGACGAGGGCTTTGAAGGTGCTGGAGCGGGCGGCTCCGGCGGCCTGGGCGATGTCGTCGACGGTGGCCGATTCGGTGAAGGCGACCAGTTGGGTGTAGACGGTGATGATGGCGGGGGACAGGCCCGCCAGCTGCTCGGCGATCGGCGTTTCGGACATGAAGGGGCCTCGTTCCTTGAAGGGGTGAAGAAGTGAGGTCCCCGGCCGGGGTGCGGTCTCGTGCGGGCCGCTGGTGTCGCCGGGCGCGTGCGCATCGCGGGGTGTTCCGGGCGGACATGGCCGACGGCGTGCGGTATCGCGGTGGTCTGTGATCCCGCTCGGCGGGTCGGCCACGACCATGGACGCTCGGACCCGGCCATGAAGTCAAGCGCCGTCAGCCGATCGGTGTCAGCCCAGGTCAGAGTGATTCATCGGGGGCGGGCGGTCGGTGTCGAGCGGCCGCCGAGTGGCGAGCCGCTCGTGGATCCGCGCCGCTCGGCGCGGGCCGACGCGCAGCTCTTGGCGGGGCCGCCAGACGCTGACCGGCGTGCCGATTGCGGTGCGCGCTTTGACCTCCTCGGGTAGCTAGCTGTTCTACCCACAGAGGTTGGTGACAGGGCGGGGTCCGGCGAGCGGCGACCACACCAAGGGCGACTCCGGGGTGCTCACTTCCCGCCCGGCACCCCGCTGCGGACTCGGAACGTGTTCCGGTACGCCTGGGGCGACACTCCGATCGCCGCGTGCAGGTGCTGGCGCAAGGACGTCGCCGTGGCGAAGCCGACTTCCGCCGCGATCCGGTCGACCGTGAGATCGCTGGTCTCCAGGAGGTGGCGGGCGCGCTGCACCCGCTGCTGTTTCAGCCAGCGGCCGGGGCTGGTGCCGGTCTCTTCCTGGAAGCGGCGGGTGAAGGTGCGCGGGCTCATCCGGGCGTGCGCGGCGAGCTCCCGCAGGGCGAGCGGCCGGTCGAGGTGTTCCAGGGCCCAGGCGCGGGTCGCGCCGGTGCCGCTGACGCCCTCCGGGGGCATGGGCTGGACGATGTACTGGGCCTGGCCGCCCTCGCGCCAGGGCGGCACGACGCACTGCCGGGCGACCTGGTTGGCGATGGCGCTGCCGTGGTCGGCGCGCACCAGGTGCAGGCACACGTCGATCCCGGACGCGACGCCTGCGGAGGTGAGCACGTCACCGTCGTCGACGAACAACACCTCGGGATCCAGGGCGACTTGGGGAAATAGTTGACGGAACTGGTCTGTGTGCGCCCAGTGTGTCGTGGCGGGCCGTCCGTCGAGGAGTCCGGCGGCGGCCAGGGTGAAGGCGCCGGTGCACAGGGAGACGACGCGGGTGCCAGGGCGGATCCGGGCGAGCGCGGCGCGCACCGGCTCCGGCAGGTCGATGGTGAAGCGGCGCAGGTCGTAGGGCGGCACGATGACCGTGTCAGCGCTCTCCAGCGACTCGGGTCCGTGTTGGAGGGTGAGGGTGATGTCGGTGTTGGTGGCGACGGTGCGGTCGTCCGTCGCCGCGCACGTCACCACCTCGTACGCTCCCTCGATCCCGGCGTAGTCGACCCCGGTGAGGACTCGGTCGGGGATGCCCAGCTCGAAGGGGTACACGCCGTCGAGGGCGAGCACGACGACCCGGTGCGGGGGCCGGTCGAGGGCGGTGCGGGACTCGATCGTGGCCATGGCTCGATTCTATCGCTCAATGACCATCTTGCCATTGGCCAGGTCAGAGCCTGTGCCGCACGCTGGATCCATGACCAAGAACACCATGCGGGCCATCAGCCAGGACACTCTCGGGGAGCCGGACGTCCTCCACGAGATCGAGGTCGAGCGCCCGGGGCCGGGCGCCGGCCAGATCCTCGTCGCCGTCCACGCCGCCGGCGTCAACCCCACCGACTGGCAGCACCGCAGGCATGGCTTCTTCCTGGGCGAGCCGCCGTTCACGCTGGGCTGGGACGTATCCGGTGTCGTCGAGGCGGTCGGTCTCGGGGTCTCGCTGTTCCAGCCGGGCGACGAGGTGTTCGGCATGCTGCCCTACCCGTACGGGGTGGGCGCGTACGCCGAGTACGTCACCGGGCCCGTACGCGCTTTCGTGCCCAAGCCCGCCAGGCTCGGGCACGTCGAGGCCGGGGCGCTGTCGCTGGCGGCGCTCACCGCCTGGCAGGCGCTGGTCGACACCGCCCGCGTGCAGCCCGGACAGCGGGTCCTGGTGCTCGGGGCGGCGGGTGGTGTGGGGCATCTCGCGGTGCAGATCGCCAAGGCGCGCGGCGCGTACGTCATCGGCACGGCCTCCACCGCCAAGTCCGACTTCGTGCGCGGCTTGGGCGCGGACGAAGTCATCGACTACCGCACCACGGACGTCGTGAAGGAAGCCCACGACATCGACCTGGTCCTCGACCTGGTCGGGGGTGACGACCGGCTGCGCTCCCTTGAGACGCTCAGGCCGGGCGGCATCCTGGTTTCGACCCTGCCCGCCGACTTCGGCGAAGTGACCGAGCGCGCCACCGAGTTGGGGGTGCGTGCCGCGGCCGTGTTCGTCGAGCACGACCAGGCGGGCATGGCCGGCATCGCTGCTCTCGCCGAGTCCGGCCGGCTGCGCCCGCACGTCTTCGCCACGTACCCGCTCGCCGAGGCCGCCAAGGCACACGCGGAGGGCGAGACGGGCCGCGCCACGGGCAAGCTTGTCCTCACCGTCCGCCCATAACCCGGGCCGGGACGGAAACTCGCTGAACAGCAGCACTTCCGGACCTCACCATGTGACGGAACCAGCACCACGGCCGGGTGCACGGGACATGACCCGTGCACCCGGCCATCGTCATCTTCAGAGTCAGATAGACCCGCATGGTCCACCGCAACGCACCCCTGACCGAGACCGGCCGCCTGCGCCTGGCCCAGTGCGTGGTCGAGGATCAATGGCCACTGCGCCGTGCAGCTGAACGCTTCCAGGTCTCTCCCACCACAGCCAAGCAGTGGGCAGACCGCTACCGCGAGCAGGGCCCCGCGCCGGCATGACGGATCGCTCCAGCCGCCCGTACCTCAGCCCGCGGCGCACACCGACCCGCACCGAGCGGCGCATCATCAAAGTCCGCGTCCTGCGCCGCTGGGGCCCAGCCCGCATCGCCTACCTGCTCGGTCTCAATCCGGCCACCGTGCACCGAGTACTCAGCCGATACCGCATCGCCCGGCTGTCGCACCTGGACCGGGCCACGGGACGCGTCATCCGATGCTACGAGCACGCCGCACCAGGCGACCTGGTACACGTTGACATCAAGAAGCTCGGCAACATCCCCAACGGTGGCGGCCACCAGGTCCTGGGCCGTCAAGCCGGCCGCAAGAACCGTATCGGCGGGGGCTACAGCTACCTGCACAACGTCGTCATTCCCGCCTGGCCTACAGCGAGATCCTCACCGACGAGAAGAAGGAGACCGCCTCCGAGTTCTGGACCCGGGCGCAGCACTTCTTCAGCCAGGCCGGGATCACCGTCCAGCGCGTCCTGACCGACAACGGCTCCTGCTACCGCTCGCGCACCTGGGCCAACACATTGGCCGCCGCAGGGATCACCCACAAACGCACCCGCCCCTACCGCCCACAGACCAACGGGAAGGTCGAACGCTTCAACCGCACTCTCCTCGACGAATGGGCCTACGCCAAGCCCTACCTCAGCGAGCAGGAACGCCGCGACGCGTTCCCCGTGTGGCTGCACCACTACAACCACCACCGGAGACATACCGCTCTGATGGGTCTGCCACCCGCCAGCCGCGTCCCCAACCTCTCGGGTCAGTACAGCTAGCGCAGTGCGAACGCGCACACGGCGAGCAGGGCCATTACCGCGACCCGCGCCAGGAACCCGAACAGTACCGCGAGTTCAAGCGCGATCATCCCGATGGCCAGTAGCAGCAGATGCAACTGCACGGCGCACCAGCCGCGTGGCGTGCTGCGGCGACTGCCGACACCCGCCTGTGCTCGGCGAGCGTCGTCGCCGTGGCGAAGCACGCGACTATGCCGACGCGGAAAGCCAGCGGCCACACACAGCCGGAGCACCGGCCCGAACACCGACGGAACGTCGCGAGCACGGTGGAACACGTCTAACCGGGGAGCGCGACGCGATAGGGGAGAAGGCCTGGCGGTGTGGGGCGAGCAGACCCTGGGCCCGGCGCCAACCTCCTTCGGAGGACTAACGGACTTAGATCTCGGGTGTCAGCACGAGACAGTCGTGCTCACCCCACACCGCTCGGAAGACCCGGTCCGAGCCCGGCACGTGCACCGGACCCGGAGCCGGAGAGGCGGCTGATGCGCGAGCGCTTCAACCGTCGTCACCGTGTATGGAGAGACAAGCGCCGCGCTTTGACGTGCGGCCAGGGAAAGTCCCCCGAACGGCCCTGCCTGCCGCTCCTGGAGCGGGTGCCTCAGATAGGCCGTCAGGTGCCGCTCCGCAGCGCTCCGGTGCCAGTACAGCTGCCGCCAACCCAGCCCGCACTCGCCCGCCAGAACGGTCATGTGCTCGCCGTTCAGACGGGTGCGGGCGATGAGCCGCGCGTCCTCCACGGCCACCACGCCTGCCTGCAGAACCTGCGCCAGCACGTGAACTCGTCCACAGCTCGCCCACTTCCTCGACGGGCACCGAGCTCCGGTGCCCGAGCTACTCCGCCGCCAGCTCGCTCTCCCGCAGGCAGCTCTGCTGCGCGGCGTACACCAGGCGGTGCACGGCCCGGTCAGCGGCCCGGAACAGTTGCCGGCCCAGCTGTTCACCGTCGAGGTCGACGGTGCTCAGTGCGGTGGTGACGCCGGTGAGGCCTCCTGCTCGACCTCGGCCCGTTCCAGGTGAGCGGGACAGGCCCAGCCGGGCGAGCATCCGGCGCAGGACGGGGACGGCCATGGCCACCCGCGACCACGTCTCACGGCGCTCCCAGCGTCCGGGCGCGCTGGAGCACCTCGCGCCAGGTCTGCTCGCGGAGCTCCGGCCAGGTGGAGGGGCGGGCCAGCTGGGTTCGGATCAGGTCCACCGGCCAGGCGGCCCGGTCCGTCTCGTCGCATACGAGGTGGGCGGACATTGTGAGTGGCTCCACCCCCTGGGCGGGGAGAGGAACGCCTGCTCCAGCTCCATGAGCGGGGAGGGGACGGTGCTCGGCCGGTGGGCGGCGGCGGGACGGCGAACTGCGTGGCGGTGCTGCATGACGGCACTCCCGTGACGTTTCGGACAACTTCCGCCGCCACGTCTCCCAAGCGCCCGAACCACCCGCAGACCACCGAAGCAGCACGCCCGGACAAACGGACCGGCCTGTACGAGAACCGGGCCACGGACCACGTCCGGTGGCCTGCCTTAGAAATCCTAACAGAATGCTGCAACTTACCTTGGAATGTATGTGTCTGATGGGGTGTTAGCCTGCACATGAGAAAGGGTGAGCAGCTGCCGTGGATCGTGTCCGATGAGCTGTGGGCGCGGATCGAGCCGTTGTTGCCGGTCGTGCCGCGTCGCACGGATCACCCGGGGCGCAAGCGTCTGGACGACCGGAAGGTGCTGTCGGGCATCCTGTTCGTGCTCTACACCGGCATTCCGTGGGAGTTCCTGCCCCAGGAACTGGGCTTCGGCTCCGGTATGACCTGTTGGCGGCGCCTGCGCGACTGGAACGACGCGGGTGTGTGGCAGCGTCTGCATGAATCGCTACTGGCCGAGCTGCACGCCGCCGGCGCGCTGGACTGGTCCCGGGCGGTGATCGACGGCTCCCACGTGCGGGCCATGAAAGGCGGCCCAAAACCGGACCGAGCCCGGTCGACCGTGCCCGAACAGGCTCCAAGCACCATCTGATCACCGAAGCGCACGGCATCCCGCTGGCAGTATCGCTGACCGGCGGCAACCGCAACGACGTCACCCAACTCATCCCGCTGATCGAGGCCATTCCGCCAGTACGCGGCCGACGCGGACGGCCTCGCCGACGGCCGAAGGCGCTCTACGCCGACCGGGGCTACGACCACGACAAGTACCGCAAGCAGGTCCGGGCGGTCGGGATCACCCCCGTCATCGCCCGCCGCGGCACCGAACACGGCTCCGGGCTGGGCGTCCACCGGTGGGTCGTCGAGCAGAGCTTTGCACTCCTGCACTGGTTCCGCCGGTTACGCATCCGCTGGGAAATACGCGACGACATCCACGAAGCCTTCCTCAGCCTGGCCTGCAGCATCATCTGCTGGCGGCGACTGAGGAACCTCCCACTTTGTTAGGAGTTCTTACTGCCTCGGGTGAGGCACTGAGAATCGAACTAAGAAAACTTCGGGAGACCGAGTCTCGCCTCCTGCGCGGGGCCGGAGGGGTGGTCCAGGGCTGGCTCGTCAGTGGACTGGCATTGGTTCTTATGTGCCGTGAGCTGCTCAAACGCCGCTGCGGGCCAGGCCTTTCACCGATCCTTCGGTCTCCTCGTGCCGCCCGGAACGGTGTCTTCGAACGCGCTCCGCGCCATGGCAATCTCGGGCTCGCGGATCCCTATGACCTCATGTCAGCACGAGCACAAACGCCTGGTATTCGGTGCCGCACCTGCCATGACCCAGTCCACCGCTCCCCGCAAGACGCCCGGCCACGGCAGCCCGCTGCCGACCACGATCTGGTTCCCGGACGCCGACGAGCCCAACACCGCCCCGATCCCGGGCTGCGTCCTCCCGGCCTGGGCCATCGACAAGGTCCGCACCGACTTCGTCGGGCTCCCCGAGCACCTGCCCGTGCGGCTGCTGAAGATCGCGATCCGCGACATGGAGCCGGGCGTCGACGCCCGCATTCCCGCCACCGCCTTCACCATGCACCCGGCGGACGAGGACGCCCCCAAGCGCATGCGGATCCTCTTGGCCGAACTCCACCCGGGCGCGCTCCCCGCCCCCGGCGAACCTATGACGCCCGCCGGTGACATGCCCGGTGCCATGGAGGATGGCTGGCCCGGCTTCTTCCACCGCGCCCACCGACTCCTCCCCGACAACGGCTACCTGCTCCTGGCCACCCGGCAACGCAGGGACTCCGGCCGCCTCACCGACCTGCTCGGAGCCCTCATCGCGGCCGCCCGCACCGCTGGCTTCCGCTACCTGCAGCACATCGTCGTCGCCTACGCCCACCCGGACGGCGACCAGATCACGCCCGCGCCGCCCTCGGATGCCTCCCAGGGCGTCACCCACTGCGACCTGATCGCCCTCGGCGTCATCCGCCACGCGTAGCCCAACCCCCCAGGAGGAGAAGAGCCCGTGACCTCTCCCGTCTCGATCTGGAACACCGCCCCCACATCCGCGCCCAAGCAGCGCAAGGACAACTACGTGCCGGGATCGGCCGCCACCCGGCCAAGATGCTGCCCCGGATCGCCGCCCACGCGATCTCCACCTACACCCGCCCTGGCGACCTCGTCCTCGACCCGATGTGCGGCATCGGCACCACCCTCGTCGAAGCCGTCCGCCTCGGCCGCCAGGCCATCGGCACCGAGTACGAGCCCCGCTGGGCCACCCTCGCCAGCGCCAACGTCCGCCATGTCATCATCACCACAGGAGGTGGCCGAGGCGAGGTTGTCTGCGGCGACGCCCGCCGCCTGACCACCCTCATCGGCGAGGAGTACCACGGCCGGGTCGCCCTCGTCGTCACCTCACCGCCCTACGGCAACTCCGTCCACGGCCAGGTACGTTCCACCAAGGAGACCGGCAACCCCGGCGTGCTGAAGAAGGACCACCGCTACAGCCACGACCCGTCCAACCTCGCCCACGTCTCCACCGACCAACTCCTGGAAGCCTTCACCGACATCCTCACCCAGTGCCGCAAGGTCCTCCGCCCGGGTGGCACGGTGGTCGTCACCACCCGCCCATGGCGCGAACACGGCGAACTCATCGACCTGCCCTCTGCCGTCTTGGGAGCCGGCAAGGCCGCCGGACTCACCCCCACGGAACGCTGCGTCGCCCTCCTCGCCGGAATCCGCGACAGCAGACTCATCACCCGCCCATCCTTCTTCCAGATGAAGAACGTCCGCGACGCCCGCCGCGACGGCATCCCCCTCTCCGTCATTCAGCACGAAGACGTACTGGTCTTCACCCGGCCCGTCATGTGCCCACCTTTTGCCCGGTGACTGGCAACGGTTCGCCGGCCAAGGCCCGCGGCGCGACACGGGCCGATGGTTCGCGGAGCGTCACGCAGCCCCTGCGCTCACATGAAATCGCGCCCAGCAGCCACGGATGTTGCTGAACCTGGGTGCGGGCGCAGAGAGGGGCCGGAGCGCGAACGCGTCCCGGCCCCGGGGGATTACTTCGCGCGGCGGTTTCGCTGCCTCGGGGTGCGAAGGTCCCCGACGCGCTGACGGGGCAAACCGGTGATGCGCGGGATAACGCGGTCGTCGTCGCCGGCCAGATAGTCGTCGGCCCGGAGCAGATCGTCGCCGTGTCCCGGTGGTCGTGCATGATCGCTGTCCCTTCGAGCGGGCGTTGATGGGGGAGCGATCGGGAAGGGGTGCCGTTCCCCATGTCCGATCGATAACAACGATACAGCGATTCGTGACGTTCGGCCGATGGCGCGCCGTACGGTAGGGAATGTCCAATGCCCTTGTGCTGCAAGCCTGGTCGGAATGTGGCCTCGCTGCCAGCGCCGGGTCTGTTGGCGGATCTCAGCCCGTGTTCGCGAGACGTGCACGCGCTGCCGCGAGAATCCGGGCCCCGGTCGACCGGCTCACCCCGAACTGAGCGGCAATCTGCGCGGACGTCGGCGGCTTCGCACCCTCCCCGACCGCCCGGGCGAACACCTCGGCCGTCTCCACGATGCGCGGGTCCGGCGGGGCGCTCTCGTCGCGGCCCGCGCGCCCCCGGTTCGGCCGCTGCGGGCTGCTCTTCGGCCGCCCTGCACCCGTCCGCTCCGGATGCTCCCGCTGATCACCCTGCTCGAGACGCGCCAGGACCACCCGACGGGGCCACCTACGGCCGTGCAACTCCACACCGCGAGGCAGATAGCCGGTCACGGCATAACTGCGCACCGTCGACGCATCGACCCAGAGGAGCGCCCCGGCCTCCCTATCCGTCAACAGATCGTCGGGATGCTCGACGCCGACGGTCGGCAGGGGAGGGATCGGTCGTCCTCCGACGTAAGCGGTCACCTGCTCGGCGTCGTAGAGGCGAATGCGCCCCTCGTCGGCGTTGACCCGGGTCACCTGCTCCTCGAACCCGTCGCGCACCTTGCGCCGCCAAGAATGCAGAGGTACGCCCATGGCCTCGGCAACCTCCGCCTCCGAACGCACCTCACGGCCCTGAGGGATCATCGAGACTTACACTCCTGCTCGGCGTTGAAAAGGCGCAGTAGCTGGGCCTCCCACCGTAAACTTCCGTGCGTCATCGAGGCCCGCTCTCGGGCAGGTGTCGATGGGGGAGGGGCCGGCGGATGCCGTCGCTGCCGTCGACGGTGCGAACCGTCGGCCCCGAATATCGGCGGACGCTCTGTCGGTGATGACAGAAGGATCTGCGCAGCCACCCTTCTCGGCCGCCGCGTACCACCGAGCCAGTAGGGCTCCTCCACGGAGCCGACCGCCAACACGATCCCCTTCCTCTTTGGCGGACTCCCTGTTGACCACCCTGACAGACGAACAGACCGAAGCAGCCGACGCCTTCCGCGCAGGCCACCACCTCGTCCTGCAAGCAGGCGCCGGCACCGAAAAGACCAGCACGCTGCGCCTGCTTGCCGCCGGCACCACACACCGCGGCCGCTATCTCGCCTACAACAAGGACATCGCCCGCCCACCGCGCCCTGTCCCACACCGTGCTGCGCACCGTGACCCGTTTCTGCTACTCCGCCGACCGCACCCTCGCCCGCCACCACGTACCGCGCCTGCGCGGCCTGGGGACACCGGCCGAACAAGCCCAACTGGCAGCCGCAGCCCGAAGTACACCACCCACGGCCTGCGGCACTTCTTCGCCTCCACCGCCCTCGCCCACAACATCCCCCTCCACGAAGTCTCCCGCTGGCTCGGCCACCGCTCCATCAAGACCACCGTCGACGTGTACGGTCACATCGTCCCCGCCTCCTGGGACCGCTGCCGCACGATCATGCAGAACGCCCTGCGCCCCTGACGGCCCAGCCGCATGACCCCCGGCGGTTCACGAGGGCGTCGACGGCCTCGTGAACCGACCGTTTCTCGGTGACCTTCGAGTAGAACGGCAAGCAGATTTACCGGCTGGAGCCTGTCCGAGGCGACGATTCAGCCTCGGGCGGATGACGGGCCAGGCTGATGAGCCTGGCCCGCACCTGGCCGGGCCGGGCCCAGGCCTATGGACGGTGCTGCTTGCGGAAGCCTGCACGCGGACAGGCGACATCCGCTACCGTCCAGGCCGAAGCGCTGGGAGGGGTGGGCTATGAAGGCATGGGTGGTACGCGCTGGGCGGGGTGGTGAGCGGGCGGCGATGGCGCTGGCCGAGGGGCTCGCGATCGTCGGGTGGGGCGAGCTCGGGGACTTGAGCGGGCTGGGTTCTCGAGAACAGATACGCGCCGCAGTCGCTGACGCCTACCCGGACTCCAGCCCTCAAGTCATCGGCAACTGGACTGGCCAGCTGTGGCGTTTCATCAACGAGATGGCTGCAGGTGATGTGATCGTCACGCCCACCGGCGGACGCCGGATTGCCGTTGGCTATCTCGACGGCCCCTACCGCTACCGTCCTGAAGCCGACCCCGAAATGCGCCACGTCCGCAGCGTCAAGTGGACGCAGCGTGACCTGGACAGACACACGGTTCAGCCAGACCTGCGCGACAGCATCGGGTCACTGCTCACCGTGTTCGAACTGCGCCGCAACGAAGCGGCAGCGCGCCTACACGTCCTGGCTGACCAGGCAATCGACCCCGGACCCTCCCACGCCCATCCTGAAACCGCGCGCCTCGCTACGCCTGAACGCCTGCAGGAACTCGTCCAGACCGCCATGGTGGCCGAGGACACGGTCTCACTGACGATCAGGGAACTCATCGGAATCTGGGGGCACGTGCACCGCTGGCCGTCAGTGATCGACGATGTCCAGGCCGGGCTGGACGTCCTCGGATTGGCGACGAACCCTTCGTTCGCAGACATCAGCAACAACATCAACAGCACCGTGGCGATCGTGCCGGTCGGCGTCGCACCGGATTCCGGGGTCCACGTGCCCACGGCGCAGGAGCTGCCCCAACAGGCCGACCCGGACGAACACCCCGTCACGGTGCGCATCGGGCAGATGCCCACCGCTGACCTTGGGACGCAACTCGTGTCGGTGTCGCCGGGCGACGATGTAAGCCGGGCGATGACCACAATGGCGCTCAACAACTTCTCCCAGATGCCCGTCCTCGCCGACGACGGACGCCTTCTCGGCGCGGTGAGCTGGGAGAGCATCGGTCTGGCCAACCTGGCCGGTCCCACGTCTCTGACTCTTGACGCGGTGACCGTGAGACCGCGCGAGGCGGACGCCGACGACGAACTCCTGGAGTGGATCCCCGAGATCTACCGAAGAGGTTACGTATTTGTTCGTGGCGATCAAGGGACCACGACCGGCATCGTCACCGCGGCCGACCTCACCATGCAACTCGGCAGCCAACTACGCCCGTTCATCCTCATCGCTGAAATCGAGCGCCGCCTGCGACGCATCGTCGACCAGGCTTTGGCCGACGGCGCCATCAGCCTGCTGCAGATACACGCTGTCCTGCGCGGGAACCGGCGCGCGCGAGTGAACAGCGCCCGCGACCTGACCCTGGGCGAATACCGCTGGATCTTCGAGGACGACGCCGTGTGGAGGGCGCTGGGCTGGGGCGTCGATGCCGAACTGTTCGCCGACCGGCTGCTCATCGCCTCTACCTTCCGCAACAACCTCATGCACCTCAACCCCGACCTGGATGCCGAGGCGGAGAGCGAGCTCCTGCCGCTCACCGGCCTCCTTACCATGCTCCGTTTCCTGGACTACGGTGCCTGACGTCCGGGGAATGGCAAGTTAATGCTTCTGTCGCACTTTCGGCTCAGTCCCGACCTGGGAGCGGGGCAGCGGTGGCGCGGGTAGCGGGGGTGTGCGAGATGACCGCTCGTCGCCTGTGTCTGCCGGCGTGTGGGGCTCGTAAAGTCATCGCTGCAGGTGAGCAGCGGTGTACATGGTTGTCGGTGGTGGCTGAGACGCTGTCCCGATGGTCGTGTCGCTGTTGTACCGCGCTGCTCGCACGCTGCTGTCCCTACCGCTGTCCTGCTGCGCCGAGACACCGCCAGGGACGCCGAGTTGTTGGTGCTGAGGCATGAGAACTCAGTCCTGCGCCGTCAGCTCAAGGTCCCGGTCCGCTACAAGTGGGCCGACCGGTTCTGGCTCTCCGCGCTGTCCTCGCTAATACCGCGCCGCCGCTGGGCCGACGTCTTCCCCGTCACACCCGGCACCCTGCTGACCTGGCACCGCAAGCTGATCGCCAAGAAGTGGGACAACTCCGCCCGCCGCAGCCGCAAGGGCCGACCCCCGACCGCGGCCGCGCTCAGAAAGCTGGTGCTGCGCTTGGCCGGCGAAAATCCCCGGTGGGGACACCGCAGGATCCAGGGCGAGCTGGCCCGGCTGGGGTATCCGATCGCACCGTCCACGGTCTGGAAGATCCTGAACGCCGCGGGCGTCGACCCGGCGCCGCGTCGTACCGGCCCGACTTTGCGTGAGTTGCTCACCGTCCAAGCCGAGGGCATCATCGCGGCAGATTTCTTCCACATCGACACCGCGCCGGGTAGGCGGTTGTACGCGCTGGCGTTCCCCGAGCACGGTACCCGGCGCCTGCGCATCGCCGGGGTCACCGCCCATCCGACGCGGGATTGGACGGTGCAGCAGGCGAGGAATCTCGCCGTCGACATGGGCATACGCATGGAGTCCCTGCGCTTTTTGCTGCGTGATCGTGATGGCAAGTACGGCGAGGCGTTCGACGGCGTCTTCCAGGCCGAGGACATGGAGATTTTCAAGAGCGCGCCGCGAGCTCCTTGGATGAACGCCCACTGCGAACGGATCATCGGCAGCATGCGGCGTGAGGTCCTCGACCACGTCCTCGTCGCGAACGAGGCCCATGCTCGAAAGGTCCTTGCCGCCTACGAGCGGCACCGTAACGAGCACCGACCCCACCAGGCCCGGCACCAGCTACCACCCGAGGCTCACGAACAGCCGGCCACCGGGCATGACCTCGACACCCGCAAGGTGCTACGCACCCGGATCCTCGGTGGCCTGATCAACGAGTACCGATATACGGCGTGACGTGCGGCGACGACATTTCGAGCGGCACAGGGTCCAAGTTGCTCGGTGAACGGGCGCTCGTGGCTGTCCCTGGGCGGCGTCAGTGCCGTGTTGTGCGCTGTGTCCTGGAGCTTGTCGCCGTTGATGGGCATGGGGAAGGTCAGGTGCGGCGGGTGTAGGTGTGTGGGTCCGCGGGCTGTTTGGACTTGGGAAGCCCGCTGACCACGAGGCGGTAGGAGTCGGTCACGAGTTCCTTCACGAGTTTCTCGTCGATGGTGTCTCCGCCTTCCACTGTGATCCAGTGTCTCTTGTTCATGTGGTAGCCGGGGGTGATGTCTGTGTACTGCTCGCGCAGGGCTGTGGCGTCGTCGGGATCGGCTTTCAGGATCACGACGGGGCGTCCCGGCATGTCGGTCATGAGCATGAAGACCTTGCCGTGCACCTTGTGGAGGTCCCAGTTGGGGTCGAGACGATGCTCCTGGTCGGTGCCGGGCAGTTCCGCGGTGCAGTCGCGCGCGATCTTCTGCAGTTCCTGTCCGTCCAAGGTGATCAACTCCTCTGTCGGTCCGCGTACTTGGTGTGTGTGGCGGTTCGGGTGCTTGCGCCGGTCGGTGGTCGATGACCATTGGCGTGGATCAGGCCTATGACCTGCCGGTCGGACTGTGGTCGTCCGCTTCCTACGGGCGTATGCGGATGATTGTCTTCCCGTTGCGTCGCGTGGTCGGGTTGAGGGCGCCGATGGCATCGTCGAGGCTTGCGACGTCACCGATGTTTGTCCGCAGCCGTCCGTCGCGCACCCGCTGCACGATCTCGCCCAGTTCGGCGCGATCGGCTTCGACGACGAAGTCCACCGCCAGGCCGTCAGTGGGCCGCGCTTCGACCGGGCCGACGATGGACACGAGTGTTCCTCCGGCCTTGATCAGGGCGGCGGACTGCTTTTGAATGTCGCCGCCGATGACATCGAAGACCAGGTCGACGTCCCCGACGTCTTTGAGCGTGTCGTTCTCGAGGTCGACGAACTCGTGGGCGCCGAAGTCGAGTGCCTTCTCGCGGTCGGCGGTGCGTCCGGTGCTGATGACGTAAGCGCCGGCTTCACGTGCGAGCTGGGTCACCATCGTCCCGACTGCGCCGGCTGCGCCGTGGGCGAGGACGGTCTGGCCGGCCTGAAGGCGGCCGTGCTGGAACAGTCCCTGCCATGCGGTCAGGCCTGAGATGGGCAGGGACGCGCCTACCGTGAAGTCGATGTCGCCGGGCAGCGGTGCGAGGTTGCGTGCTTCGATCGCCACGTACTGGGCGAGGGTACCGTCGCGGTGCCAGTCGGCGAGGCCGAACACCCGCTGCCCGAGTGACAGGCCCGTCGTGCCGTAGCCGAGGGCGGTGACCACTCCGGCCAGCTCGTGGCCGGGGATCGACGGTGTCTTGTCACGGCCGGCGCGATCGGCCCAGGTCGATGGCCACTCCATCTCGGTCGGGACGAAGCCCGATGCATGAATCTGAACGATGACGTCGTTGATCGCTGCGAGTGGCTCAGGCCGCTCCGTCAGCGTCATTCCGGCCGTTCCCGCGGCCTGGTCGGTGACCACAATGGCTTTCATTGAGATTGTCCCCTTCCTCGTATGTGTGGTGGGTTTTGGTTTCCGGATGGGTTTTTAAATGAAGGTGAACAGCTGGTCGGCGTCGAAGCGCGAGATCGGGGTGGTGTACACCTTCTCCGGGTCGGGGTAGCCGAGGGCCAGCAGCACCGTCGTGCTGTGTCCGCTCTCGCGGATCTTGAACGCCTTGTCGACACTGGTCGGGTCGAACCCCTCCAGCGGCGTGGCCTCGACGCCGAGCTCGGCGGCCGCCATCATGGTCAGGCCCACCGCCATGTAGGTCTGCTTCTCCATCCAGTGGTTCAGGTCCTTGTAGCCGTAGGTGCGCAGGTTGAGGAAGTCCCGGGTCATTGATTCCCACAGCTCCTGCTTTGGCAGGTCGGGGAACCGGCCGTCGGCCCTCTCCTTCGTGAACACCGCCTCGAGGTGGCTGTCAGGCAGATCTGCCCGGGTGGTGAGGATGATGGTGTGCGACGCGTTCAGGATCTTCTCGGCGTTGTCCTGGAATCGTTCGCCCAGGTTGTTGGCGAGCTGCTCTTTGCCTTCGGGCGTGGCGAGGACGTAGAAGTGGTTGGGCTGTACGTTCACCGATGACGGCGTGGAGCGCAGGAACCTCAGCAACTGCTGCAGGGTTTCCTCCGGAATGGTCTTGCTGGGGTCGAAATACCTGGTGAGGTGCTTGTTCATGAGCTTGTCGAGGTTCATGTCAATCTGCCTTTCTTCTTGCGATGAGCGGGCGAGGAGCGGTGGTTCACAGGGGTTGGGCTAGTTCGTGCCGCGGGCAAGTAGGTCGCTGATGCGCGCGAAGCCGATTCCTGTCGTCGCCGAGGCGAGGTCGCCCGCGACGAGCGCCTTCGTGGCTTGTTCGAGTGCGCCCATCGCGTGGGTGTAGAGCGATGGGCCCACGCTGATGCGCTTGACCCCGGCCTTCTGCAGTTCGGCGACGGTCAGCACCTTGTCCGACGGTGACACGAGGACGTTGACCGGTGTCGGCGCGACCGCGGTGACGATCGCGACGAGTGCGTCGAGATCGGGTGGGTATGGGGCGTAGAGCACATCGGCGCCGGCGTCGGCGAAGGCCGTCAGGCGCCGGATGGTGTCGTCGAGATCGGGCCGCCCCTGGATGAAGTTGTCGGTGCGGCCGGTGACGACGATGCGCCCTTTGCCCGCGTCGACGGCGCTACGTATGCGATTGACTGCCTCGTCGAAGCCGCGGATGGGTTGATCGGGATTGCCCGAGGTGTCCTCGACCCCGATACCGGCCAGGCCAGACTCCACGGCGGCCTCAACGGTCGCGGCGACGTCTTCAGGCGTGTCGCCGTAACCGTCCTCGAAGTCTCCGTTGACGGGCAGCCCGGTGAGTCGGCCGAGCAGCCGCGCATGCTCGAGGTGCTCTTCGCGGGTGACTTCGTGCCGCCCGTCGAGGCGGCCGAGCGTGGTGGCGAGCGCCGCCGACGATGTTGCGATCGCCTCGAAGCCGGCATCGGCCAGCATCAGCGCCGAGAGGCCGTCCCAGGCGTTCGGCATGACGAGGCCAGCGTCGCGGGTGTGCAGCGCCATGAATTTCTCATAGAGTTCGGAGCCCGGCATGTCGAGCCTTTCCTGAATGATCGTTGACTCGGTGAGGGGTTTGCCGGCTGGGTGCGCGGACCGCGTCGAGGGTTCCGGCGATCAACCGGTGGGTGGGGTGTTGTTGGCGGCGGCGTGGAGCTTCTTAAAGCCGACCCAGCCCCAACAGACGAGATGACGCGCGATGAGTCCGTCGACGATGTCCATGGACTCGACGAGGTGGGTCTGTTCGCCCGTCGGTGTCTGGCGCGGGTACTCCCAGATCAACTGATGCCCGTCGGTGAGGTAGGTCCCGGTACGCCACCCAGTTCTCGAAGGCACGGATCGACTCGCGGCCCTAGACCACGCCGGAGCCCATGTCTCCCGACGAAAGCACGGCGGGCGGTGTTTCGATGACGCCGTCTGACGCGTAGAGGTCGGCGATCTTGTCCGCGTCCTGGGTCAGCACGGCTTCGTGCCAGGCGCGGAACACACGCTCGATCGCGCTCTCGCTCGCCGCGTCGGGCGCCGTCGGCTCCGGGTGCGGGTTCACTGGGCCACGGCCGTATCGACCGCGCCGACGGCGGGGATGTCGAGGTCGGTCTGGTTGACGTTGTTGATGAAGTTGGTGAGCAGGAATTGCACTGCCACCGCGACGATCGCCAGGATCTGCGGGTCGGTGTACCCGGCGCCTCGCACACCCGCGAGCTCGGCGTCGCTGACTCGCCCGCGGCTGTCGACCACCCGTTGCGCGAAGCGAGCGGCCGCGGCGCGCTTGGGATCGACCGAGCTCCCGACGCGGCCGAGCTCGATGTCGTCGCCTGACATGCCGCCGAATTCGGTCGCGACGTAGGTGTGAATCGCCAGGCAGTAACTGCAGCCGTTGGCTTGCGACACGGCCAGCGCGATGCTGTGCCGGGTCTTCGCGTCCAGAACCCGGCTCAAGGTGCCTTGCAGAGTCGTGACGCCCTCGAGAACGGTCGGGTTCGACGCGATGGCCTTGAACATGTTCGGGACGAAGCCGAGCTGCGCGCCAACGTTGTCGAGTATCCGCTGTGCGCCGGCGGGGACATCCTCTAGAGGGGGAACGTTCAGTCGTGACACAGCGAATCGACCTCCGGTGGGGGTGTGAGTAGTCGTCGTCGAGCCTAAGTCGGGCTCTTAGTGCTTCAGAGCTCCGCCGCAGGCCTTACCTGCGCTGGCCGCAACTTGGCCGGGGGGCCTTGACCCGTTCTCCCGTCTTCTGGACGGTCCGTTCCCAGCCTGTGGTGACGACCGCGCCGGCGGATCCCAGGTCCAGACACGTGACGTAGGGGTTCGGGAGACGTGCGGTGCTCTCGTGCGCTTGATTCATCGTCATGCCCGCAACGCTACGGTCTCAGTGGTGCGGGAGTATGGTCCAATTACATGAGAGATTCCCGGACCAATTCCGCGGCCGATCCGCCCCCCACGTTCGGTGCCGACCTCCATCTGGAGCTGCGCGGGCCCGGGCTGCGCGCAGGGCTCACGGACGCCTTGCGGGAGGCCGTGCGCACGGGGCGTCTGGCGCCCGGCAGCCGGCTGCCGGCCTCCCGCTCACTTGCCGCGGATCTCGGCGTCTCCCGCAACACCGTGGTCGAGTCCTACGCCGAGCTGGTCGCCGAAGGCTGGCTCACCGCCCAGCAGGGCTCCGGGACCCGGGTGGCCACGCGGGTCGAGCCGCACAGGGCCGCGCCCGACGCTCGCCGCACGAGGCCGGACGAGCACCTTCCCAGGTACGGCCTGCTGACGGGTGCACCGGACCTCGCGAACTTTCCGCGCACGCAGTGGCTCACCGCGGCCCGCCGGGCTCTGACCGCCGCGCCGCACAGCGCCTTCGGCTACGGCGACGCCCGCGGCCGCATGGAGCTGCGCACAGCACTCGCGGACTACCTGACGCGGGCCCGCGGGGTATATGCCGAGCCGGAGCGGATCGTCATCTGTTCCGGTTTCCACCACGGCCTGGCGCTGATGGCGCAGGCGCTCAGGGCGCGGCGGGTGCGGGCGGTGGCCGTCGAGGCCTACGGTCTCGATCTGTATCGCGACCTGCTGGCGAACGCCGGTCTGCACACCCCGCCCCTCTACGTCGATGAACATGGCGCACGCATCGACGACCTTGCGCGACTGCGCGGAGTGGGCGCGGTGCTGCTGACCCCGGCGCACCAGTACCCGACGGGGGTCGCGCTCAGCCCGGAGCGGCGCACGGCGGCCGTCGACTGGGCACGTGCCACCGGCGGCCTGATCCTGGAGGACGACTACGACGGGGAGTTCCGGTACGACCGCCAGCCGGTGGGTGCCCTGCAGGGCCTCGATCCGCAGAGGGTGGTGTACTTCGGTTCCGCAAGCAAGTCCCTGGCGCCGGGGGTACGGCTCGGATGGATGGTGCTGCCGGAGGAACTCATCCCGGAGATCGTGGCGGCCAAAGGGCACGGCGACTACATGACGAGCGCCCTGGAGCAGCTGATGCTCGCGGAATTCATCGCCTCGGGCGCGTACGACCGTCATGTGCGCTCGATGCGGCTGCGCTACCGGCGCCGCCGTGATCAGCTGGTCGCGGTCCTGCGCCAGAGGGCTCCCGGCATTCGTGTGGCCGGCATGGCGGCAGGACTGCAGACGGTCCTCGACCTCCCTCGTGGAACCGAGAGTTCGGTGGTCCAGGCCGCGGCCCGGCAAGGTCTGGCGATCAGGGGGTTGACGCAGTTCCGCTACGAAGTGGCGGACTGTGGGTGGCAGTTGCCCGAACGGGACGCCCTGGTGGTCAACTACGCGGCGCCCTCGGACAGCGCGTGGGCGGGCGCACTGGACGCACTGTGCAGGGTGATGCCCTAGATGATCTAGTCCAAGGGGTCAGTGATCGTAGGCGATCAGTGAGCGTAGGACGGTTTGTCCGGTGGCGTCGTTGTGCCAGATCGCGGCGGT
>NZ_JBIAQV010000029.1:0-98890 GCF_042889305.1 Streptomyces sp. NPDC002619
TGTTGAGTTCTCAAGGAACGGACGCTTCCTTCGTACTCACCCTCTCGGGCTTTCCTCCGGGCGCTTCCCTTCGCTGTTTCCGACTCTATCAGATCTTTTCTCGATCCGATTTCCTCGGTGCTTTCCAGGTTCCCGCTCTCGCGTTTCCCTTTCCGGCGGTTCCGACTTTATCAGAAGTTCTTGGCCGGTCTGACCGGCCGCTCATTTCTGAGTAATCGGGAGTTACTCCTCGGAAATGCGACTTCACGAGGAGTAAATAGATTCTAGGTGGTCGCCCTTGGAACTGTCCAGTTCTAGGCAACTGTTTGAATCTACCTCCCCACGCGCTCCGTGTCAACAGGTCTTGTGGGGCGAAGAGGACACTAGCAGCTCACGAGGGGTGCCCGCACATCAGGCGGCCGTCGGTACGGCCGAACTCCGCTCGGATGCCTCAACGTCACCCGTGTCGCCCGAACGTGCCGCGCGGCCGCCGAGGATGAAGACGTACGCCAGAAAGGCCAGCTCAGCGGCGATTCCGATGCCTATGCGAGCCCACGTGGGCAGGCCCGACGGGGTCACGAAGCCTTCGATGGCACCGGAGACGAAAAGGACCAGGGCGAGGCCGATGGCCATGCCCACCGCGGCCCTGCCCTCCTCCGCGAGGGCGGTGCGGCGGTTGCGCAGGCCGGGGTCGATGACGGTCCAGCCGAGACGTAGTCCCGTACCGGCCGCCACGAAGACCGCAGTCAGTTCGAGCAGGCCGTGTGGGAGGACCAGGCCGAGGAACGTGTCGAGTCGGCCGGCCGACGACATCAGGCCGAAGCCGACGCCCAGGTTGAGCATGTTCTGGAAGAGGATCCAGAGGACAGGGAGGCACAGGAAGACGCCCAGGACCAGGCACATCGCGGCGGCCTGGGCGTTGTTGGTCCACACCTGGGCTGCGAAGGCGGCGGCGGGATGGCTCGAGTAATACGTCTCGTACTCTCCGCCCGGACGGGTGAGTTCCCGCAGTTGGCCGGGGGCCGCGATGGACGACTGCACCTCGGGGTGCGTACCGATCCACCACCCCAGGAGGATCGCGACGACCGTGGACAGCAGCGCGGTGGGCACCCACCAGTGACGCGCCCGATAGACGGCGGCGGGGAATCCCTGCCCCAGGAAGCGCGTCACGTCTCGCCAGGAGGCGCGGCGGGTGCCGGTCACGGCGCTACGCGCGCGTGCCACGAGCTGGCTGAGCCGGCCCGTCAGCTGCGGGTCGGGGGCGCTGGACTGGATGAGGGAGAGGTGAGTGGCCGTGCGCTGGTAGAGGGCGACGAGTTCGTCGGCTTCCGCTCCGGTGAGCCGGCGCTGGCGGCGGAGCAGGGCGTCGAGGCGGTCCCACTCGGCTCGGTGGGCGGAGACGAAGACGTCGAGGTCCATCGGGTGTGCCTGCTCCTCGGCCGGTCGTCGACTGCTCGTCGAGACGGTCAGCTTGTCGTACTGGGGCGCGATGCGCCCTCAGCTTGGCAGACTTGCGGTTCTCGGGGCAGACCAGGGGAAGGACGATGGGTGTGAGTGAGCTGGTGACGGGGGAGGCGGTGGCGCTGGAGTTGCGCCCCGCGAGGCTGCCCAGCAGGGCGCTGGCGGTGTTGCTCGACCTGATCGTGGCCGTCATCGCCTATGTCGTCGTGACCATTGCGCTGGTGGCGGCGACTGCTTCCCTGGATGTGGCGGCGCAGACCGCGCTCTCGATCGCGGCATTCGTGCTCGTGCTGGTGGGTGCGCCGATCGCGGTGGAGACGCTCAGTCATGGGCGCTCGCTGGGGAAGCTGGCGTTCGGGCTGCGTGTGGTGCGCGACGACGGCGGGCCGATCCGGTTCCGGCATGCGCTGGTGCGGGGTGCGATCGGTGTCGTCGAGATTCTGCTGACGTTCGGGGTGGTCGCTTGCATCGCTTCGTTCGTGTCCGCGCGCGGGCGGCGGGTCGGGGATGTCTTCGCGGGCACCCTGGTCGTACGGGAGCGGATTCCGGTAGGGCAGGCACGGTTCGTTCCCCCGCCGCCGCCCTGGTTGGAGGGGCGTTTCTCCGAGCTCGATCTGTCGGCGGTTCCCGACGGTCTGTGGCTGGCCGTCCGTCAGTACCTGACTCGGATGCAGCAGCTCGATCCGCAGGTCTCCTGGTCGATGGCGCAACGGCTCGCGGCGGATCTGTCGGCTCGCACGGGGGCGCCGGTGCCGCAGGAGACTCCGCCGGCGGCGTTTCTGGCAGCGGTGGTGCAGGAGCGGCAGGCACGCGATGCCCGGCGAGCCTTCGGGGAGGGCGGTGCTGCCGCGGGTGGGGCACCTGTGGTCGGCGGTGTGCCTGGGGCGGGTGAGGTGGTGCCTTCCGGCTACCCGGCCACGGCTGGTGGGGCCGGTGGCTACGCCGCCCCCGGGGCACAGCCTCCCGCGGCGGCCGCGTATCAGCCTCAGCGGCCAGTGACATATCCCGTCGACGGCGGGACCACAGGCCATTCGCCGGTCGTGCCGCCCGCACCAAGTACACAGCCCGCGCAGGACGACACGCCGACCGCCGACCGCCCGAGCACCGGTTTCGTACCGCCTGCGTAGCCGGCCTGGACCAGGTCCTTCGCGCCCGGCGAAGGTCTGGTCGCCCGGCGCTTCGAGATGCCCGTCAGGTGAAGACCGACGGCGGTGATTCGAGGTCCTCCAGCTCGATGCCGGGGGCCGCCAGGACCACGTCTCCGGCGATGTACACGGCGTGCTGTTCGCCTGTGTCCAGGGCTGTGACCTCGTATTCGTCCACGATGAGGGGGTCATTGTCAGTGGCGTGTGTTTCGCTGTTCACCAGGGCCCAGGACTGGTCGACGGTGCGGGGGGCGAGGACCGGGTCCGTGAAGGCCACGAGGCGTACGCGGGTCGCGGCGGCGGAAGGGGTGAGGCGCAGGAGACGGGCGGTGGCGACGATGAACGCGGGGGACGTGCCGGTGAAGGCGTGGGCGCGCACATTGCCTTCGGTGGCATGAGTTCCGGTGGGGTCGGTGCGGACCCAGGTGACACCGTCGAGGGCGGCGCCACGCACCTGCCAGCCCCCGGCGTGCAGTTCGAGGCGGATGGGGCGGCCCAGTTCGTCGAGGGCGAGGTCGACGGAGCCGCTGTGGTCGCCCGAGGGGGTGGTCAGTTGAGAGACATAGCGCCAGCCGGACGGGCCGGGGGCGCAGTGGAAGTGCTCGTTCGCGAGGGGGGTGTGATCGTGCGGATCGTGGAGCGAATAACGGCCGCGGGGCATAGGGGTCCTGGGTCTTGACGAGGTGGTCCGGCCTGAGGCCAAAGGGGCAGGCCCCCGGCACGGGGGTGCGGGGGCCTGCCTCGGAGGACCTGCCGCCGGGGCGGGCGCGTCGGTGTACGGACGCGCTCCCCCGGTGGGTGGGGCTGCGGACTCAGTAGCGGTAGTGGTCCGACTTGTACGGGCCGTCGACGTCCACGCCGATGTACGCGGCCTGCTCGGGGCGCAGCTTGGTCAGCTTCACGCCGAGCGCGTCCAGGTGGAGGCGTGCGACCTTCTCGTCGAGGTGCTTGGGCAGCGTGTAGACGCCGACCGGGTACTCGTCGGGCTTGGTGAACAGCTCGATCTGGGCCAGCGTCTGGTCCGCGAAGGAGTTGGACATCACGAACGACGGGTGGCCGGTGGCGTTGCCCAGGTTCAGCAGGCGGCCCTCGGAGAGGACGATGATCACCTTGCCGTCCGGGAAGGTCCAGGTGTGGACCTGCGGCTTGACCTCGTCCTTGACGATGCCGGGGATCTTGGCGAGGCCGGCCATGTCGATCTCGTTGTCGAAGTGGCCGATGTTGCCGACGATCGCCTGGTGCTTCATCTTGGCCATGTCGGCGGCCATGATGATGTCCTTGTTGCCGGTCGTGGTGACGAAGATATCGGCCTTGTCGATGACCTCGTCGAGGGTCGTGACCTGGTAGCCGTCCATCGCCGCCTGCAGGGCGCAGATCGGGTCGATCTCGGTGATGATCACGCGGGCACCCTGGCCGCGCAGGGACTCGGCGCAGCCCTTGCCCACGTCGCCGTAGCCGCAGATGACTGCGGTCTTGCCGCCGATCAGGACGTCGGTGGCGCGGTTGATGCCGTCGACCAGGGAGTGGCGGCAGCCGTACTTGTTGTCGAACTTGGACTTCGTGACGGCGTCGTTGACGTTGATCGCCGGGAAGAGGAGGACGCCGTCGCGCTGCATCTCGTACAGACGGTGGACGCCGGTCGTGGTCTCCTCGGTGACGCCGCGGATCTCGGAGGCCAGCTGGGTCCACTTCTGGGGGTTCTCGCCCAGGGTGCGGTGGAGCAGCTGGAGGATGACGCGGTGCTCGTCGGACTCGGCGGTCTCCAGGCCGGGGACCTTGCCGTCCTTCTCGTACTCGACGCCCTTGTGGACGAGGAGGGTGGCGTCACCGCCGTCGTCCAGGATCATGTTCGGGCCGCCGGTGGGGCTGTCCGGCCAGGTCAGCGCCTGCTCGGTGCACCACCAGTACTCCTCCAGGGTCTCGCCCTTCCAGGCGAAGACCGGGACGCCCTGCGGGTTGTCGGGCGTGCCGTTCGGGCCGACGGCGATGGCGGCGGCCGCGTGGTCCTGGGTGGAGAAGATGTTGCAGGAGGCCCAGCGGACCTGGGCGCCGAGGGCGACCAGGGTCTCGATGAGGACGGCGGTCTGCACCGTCATGTGCAGGGAGCCGGTGACACGGGCGCCGGCGAGGGGCTGTGCCTCGGCGTATTCCTTGCGGATCGCCATGAGGCCCGGCATCTCGTGCTCGGCGAGGGTGATCTCCTTGCGGCCGAAGTCGGCCAGGGAGAGGTCGGCGACCTTGAAGTCCTGTCGGTTGTCGACAGTCGTCATTGCGAGCTGCTCCTCGGGATTGGGTCGAGGTGGGTAGGGCTGTTCTGCGCGGCGGCGGACACAGGGGTGCCCGAAAGGGGGACACAGGCATGCCCGCGTGCGCGCAGCGCAGTCCGTCGGAGGCCCTCTCTCCCTCGGCCGGTCCTCTTTGGGACCGCCCGACCGCCATCAGCAGCGACGTCTGGCTCGGTCCCAAGCTACACCGCGGGACGTCATGGTCCCCAGTCCGCTTGCGAACACTTCGCGCCGATCACGGGGTGTGATCGGCGTCCCGTGTGCTGGGTGGGGGTGGCGTCCGCACGGGCGGTTCGCGGAACAGTGCCCGCAGCTCGGCGGGGTCGAGTTGCGTGAGCGGGGCCCGTCGAGTGTGCGGCGGGCGCGGGGGCGTAGCGCGGGTCAGTGGCCGGTGGCGTGAGGTGTGGGGCCGCCCGGGGTGGCCTCGGGGTCTGGGCCCTTGGCGGCCTCGGTCTCGCTGTAGATGTCCGGTTCGAGGTAGATCACTCGGGCGATCGGGACGGCGGCGCGGATGCGGGCCTCGGCGGCGTCGATGGCGTTCGCGACCTCGGTGGCCGTGTCGTCGTGCTGGACGGCGATCTTGGCCGCGACCAGCAGTTCCTCGGGGCCGAGGTGGAGGGTGCGCATGTGGATGATGCGGGTGACCGTCTCGCCGTCGACGATCGCGGCCTCGATCTGCTTGAGCTGTTCGGTGCCGGCGGCCTCACCGAGCAGCAGCGACTTGGTCTCGGCCGCCAGGACGAGGGCGATCGAGACGAGCAGGACACCGATGCAGACCGTGCCGATGCCGTCCCAGACGCCGTCGCCGGTGAGCACGGAGAGGCCGACACCGCCGAGGGCGAGGACGAGACCGATGAGCGCGCCGAAGTCCTCCAGGAGGACGACGGGCAGCTCGGGCGCCTTGGCGCGGCGGATGAACTGCGACCAGGAGTGCGTGCCGCGCAGTTCGTTGGACTCCTTGATGGCCGTACGGAAGGAGAAGCCCTCGGCGATGATCGCGAAAGCGAGGACGCCGACCGGCCAGTACCAGTTCTCGATCTCGTGCGGGTGGGTGATCTTCTCGTAGCCCTCGTAGATGGCGAACATGCCGCCGACCGAGAAGAGGACGATGGAGACGAGGAATGCGTAGATGTACCGCTCGCGGCCGTAGCCGAAGGGGTGTTGCGGGGTCGCCTCGCGCTGGGCCTTCTTGCCGCCGATCAGCAGCAGGAACTGGTTGCCGGAGTCGGCGAGCGAGTGCACGCCTTCGGCGAGCATCGAGGACGAGCCGCTGAACGCGAACGCCACGAACTTCGATGCCGCGATCGCGAGGTTGGCGCCGAGTGCCGCCACGATCGCCCTGGTGCCGCCTGCCGCGCTCATGTGTCCGCGTTGTCCCTTCGCCTACGTACGTCTGCGCCGACCGGGCCGGGCCCGTCGCCCGTACCCGTCGTCTTTGCCCGGCCTTTGCCAGTGGGCCATTCTTGCAGCCCGGCTCTCCCGGGGCGCGTCAGGTGTCCACAAGTCCGGTCAGACAATCACAGTGGCCCGGAAGACCGTGCCCGACCCGGACACTTCGGCCTTCTCCCCCGCCGGGACGAACACGGAACGGCCGGCGGTCAGTTCGTGCTCGCCCGCCCGTACGGAACCGGCCGTGCACAGCAGGATCTGCGGCGTGACCAGGGTGAGATCGTGGGCGGCGCCGCCCTCGGACAGGACGTACCGGGACAGCCGGAACTCGTCGATCGGCGTCTCGTAGACCTCCTCGCCGTCCGGCGAGGCCTCGGGGCGCAGCACGCCCGGGTCGCTCGGCTCGAAGCGGACGATGCGCAGGAGTTCGGGGACGTCGACGTGCTTGGGGGTCAGGCCGCAGCGCAGGACGTTGTCCGAGTTGGCCATGATCTCGACGCCGAGGCCGTTGAGGTACGCGTGCGGGATGCCGGCGCCGAGGAAGAGGGCCTCGCCCGGCTGCAGGCGGACGTAGTTGAGGAGCATGGCGGCGATGACGCCGGGGTCGCCGGGGTAGTGGTGGGCGATGTCGGCGTACGGCGCGTAATCGCCGCCGAGTCGGGTGCAGGCCGCGGTGGCCTGGGCGACCGTGTGGGCCATCTCCTCGCGGTCGGCCGTGAGGACCGCGGTCAGGACCTCGCGCAGGGCCGCGTCCTCCGGGTGGGCGCGCAGCAGGTCGACGTACGGCTTGAGGGAGTCGACGCCGAGCCCGTCGAGCAGGTCGGCGGTCTCGAGCGGGTCGCGGAAGCCGCACAGGCCGTCGAACTCGGTGAGCGCGCAGATCAGTTCGGGCTTGTGGTTGGCGTCCTTGTAGTTACGGTGCGGGGCGTCCACCGGGATGCCGCGCCGCTCCTCGTCCGCGTACCCCTCCTTGGCCTGTTCCAGGTTGGGGTGCACCTGGAGGGAGAGCGGGGCGCCGGCCGCGAGGATCTTCAGCAGGAAGGGCAGGTGGGGGCCGAACTTGGCGACGGCCTCCGGTCCCAGTTCCTGCTCCGGGTGCGCGTCGATGACCTCGACAAGGGTGCCGCGCGCGGTGCGCGAGGGTGCTCCCGGGTGCGCGCCCATCCACATCTCCGCCTGCGGCTCGCCGGTCGGCTCGACGCCGAGGAGCTTCGGGATGGCGGTGGGGGAACCCCAGGCGTAGGGGCGGATGGTGTTGTCGAGGCGGTCCATGGGCTCTCTCTGCCGGTTCTCGTCTTACGTACGTCGCGCCGGGTACGGCTGTGGTTCGCTTCGCGTACACCGGTCGGGGCGTGTCACGTACGCCGGTCGGGGCGTCGGCAACAAGATCAGGCCCTCGAAGCGAGCGCAAGGTAAACGGCAGCGAAATCCGTCATGGCGATCAGTTCCGCGAGGGTCTCCAGCTCGTCGCCGGGCTCTGGTTCCAGCTCGCTGATCGGCGTGTCGTGGCTGAGGGCCAGGTCGCGGGCGGCCGGAGCGGCGGTGAGGCCGCCGATCGGGCGGTCGCGGAGCAGCACCACGCGCGCGTGCAGTGCCGCGGGCTCGTCGACGCGGTCGCGGAAGAAGTCGTCGGGGTCGGCGCTGGCGGCGAGCGGACCGGCGAGCAGGGCACTGTGCGCGGCGAGCGCCTCGGGGAGTTCCTCGACGAGGGCGGGGCGGCCGGCGAGCTCGGCGAGGGCGGCGGAGAAACGGCGGCCCGCCGGTCCGGCCGAGGGGCCCTCCGTCCAGATCACGGGGAGCGCGTCGGCGAGTTCGGCGGCGAGGGTCTTGGCGGGGTTGCTGTACGTCACGATGGCCGGGCCGCAGCGCTCGGCGATGAGGTCGAGACGGTCGGCGACCTTCTCCAGGTCCTCGGCAGGGGCGGTGACCAGGCCGATGCGGTCGAGGAGCGCGAGCAGTGGGGTGAGCAGCGCCCACAGGACGCCGGGCGAGGACGCGGCAAGGGGCTCTTCGTGGTCGTACGGGGCCGTGGCCATCGGTACGAAAAGGCCGTGGGCGCCGTCGACGGCCTCGGCGAGCGGGGTGCCGGCCGGGGCGACGGCGGCGACCGTGCAGCCGTGGCGATAGGCCTGCTCGGCGAGCAGGGAGAGGCTCGGCTCGGTGCCGTCCGGGGTGGCGATCAGGAGCAGGTCGACGGAGCCGGCCCAGCCGGGGAGCTCCCAGCGCAGGGCACCCGCGGCCGGGGCCACGCCGGTGGGGGCCAGCCGGATGACAGGGCTGCCGGGGCCCGCGAGCGAGCCGAGCAGGTCGGCCGCGTGGGTGGCGGAGGCGCCGGGGCCCGCGATCAGGACGGCGCGGGGGCGGCCGTCCGGTTTGAGGTCGTCGACGCCGGCCTCGGTGGCGTGCCGGGCCGCGGTACGCACGCGTGCGCCCGCTTCCGCGGCGCCGCGCAGAAGGCCGCGGCTGTCGGCCTCGGCGAGGCCCTCTGGGGCGTCGAGCAGCGATTCGTCGAGCATGGGCGGCAGCCTCCGATCGCCCGGGTCCTTGCAGGGCGGCTCGTCTGTGCGGGTGGTGCCTGTGCCGGCCGACGCCGGTGCGCCGGCCTCGTACGTCCCGGGCGGGATGCCTGGGCTACGCGGGGCGGCGGGCCTCGTCGACCAGGAGGACGGGGATGCCGTCGCGGACCGGGTACGCCAGACCGCAGTCCTGACCGGTGCAGATCAGCTCGGAGTCCTGCTCCTTGAGGGGAGCGTGGCAGGCCGGGCAGGCGAGGATCTCCAGGAGGCCGGCTTCGAGCGGCATGGGGTTGTCCCTTCGGGCGGGTGCGTGCACGGATGTGCCTGGTCAGCGTACCGCCGTAGGGGGCGGCGTGTGGGAGTCGGGCGAGGCAGGGCGGAAGGGTTCGCCGCTTCCGGCGGGTCGCCGTCCCAAGCCTGCCCCGGGCCCCGGGGTCGCCCCGTCGCGACCGCGCCTGCCCTGCTCCCCCGTCAGCCCCGGATGATCCCCAGTACCTCGTCCCGCACCTTGGTCATCGTCGCCTCGTCGCGGGCCTCGGCGTTCAGGCGCAGGAAGGGCTCCGTGTTGGAGGGGCGGACGTTGAACCACCAGTCGGCGGTGGAGACGGTGAGGCCGTCCAGGTCGTCGAGGGTGGTGTCGTCGTGGCCCTCGTACGCGGCGCGGATCGCGGCGAGGCGGGACTTCTGGTCGGCGACCTCGGAGTTGATCTCGCCGGAGCCGACGTAGCGGTCGTACTCCGCGACCAGGGCCGAGAGCGGGCCGTCCTGGCCGCCCAGAGCCGCGAGGACGTGGAGGGCCGCGAGCATGCCCGTGTCGGCGTTCCAGAAGTCCTTGAAGTAGTAGTGCGCGGAGTGCTCGCCGCCGAAGATCGCGCCCTTGTCCGCCATCTCCGCCTTGATGAAGGAGTGGCCGACGCGGGTGCGGACCGGGGTGCCGCCGTGCTCGCGGACCACCTCGGGGACCGACCAGGACGTGATCAGGTTGTGGATGACCGTGCCCCGGCCGCCGTTCCTGGCCAGCTCGCGTGCGGCCACCAGGGCGGTGATCGCCGACGGGGACACGGGGTCGCCGTGCTCGTCGACGACGAAACAGCGGTCGGCGTCGCCGTCGAAGGCGATGCCGAGGTCGGCGCCCTCCTCGCGGACGCGCTGCTGCAGGTCGACGATGTTGGCGGGGTCAAGCGGGTTGGCCTCGTGGTTGGGGAACGTGCCGTCCAGCTCGAAGTACATCGGGACCAGGGTCAGGGGCAGGCCGGCGAAGACCGTGGGGACCGTGTGGCCGCCCATGCCGTTGCCCGCGTCGACGACGACCTTCAGGGGGCGGATGGAGGTCAGGTCGACGAGGGAGCGGAGGTATGCCGCGTAATCCTCCAACGTGTCGCGCCGCGTGAGGGTTCCGGGCCGGGACGCGGACTGCGGGGCGCCCGACTCCAGCCGGCCCTCGACCAGTTCACGGATCTCGGCGAGACCGGTGTCCTGGCCGACCGGTGCCGCCCCCGCGCGGCACATCTTGATGCCGTTGTACTGCGCGGGGTTGTGCGAGGCCGTGAACATCGCGCCCGGCAGACCGAGGGCGCCGGACGCGTAGTACAGCTGGTCCGTGGAGCACAGGCCGATCTCGGTGACGTCGACGCCGCGCGCGGCCGCGCCGCGCGCGAAGGCGCCGGACAGGCCGGGCGACGACGGCCGCATGTCGTGACCGACGACGATCGCGTCGGCCCCGGTGACCTGGGCGAAGGCCGCGCCGAAGAGTTCGGCCAGCGATTCGTCCCACTGGTCCGGAACCACTCCGCGTACGTCGTACGCCTTCACGATCTGTGACAGATCAGCAGCCACGGCCAACCCTCCTGAAGTCCTATCGGTCAGCACAAACTACCCGCCCGCGCGGGGCGGGTGGTTCGCGGACTCCAGGTGGACCCCCAGCCGTAACCTGTCAGGTCAGGGAAGCATCCAGTCCAGTACCGGCGAACTCTGGCCGACGACGATCAGGCACATCACCAGCAGCAGGCCGACGCTCCAGGGCAGCACCTTGCGCAGCAGGTCGCCCTCACGGCCCGCCAGGCCGACCGCGGCGCAGGCGATGGTGAGGTTCTGCGGCGAGATCATCTTGCCGAGCACACCGCCCGAACTGTTGGCGGCGGCGAGCAGTTCGGGCGACAGCCCCGACTCGCGGGCCGCGCTCACCTGGAGGGCTCCGAACAGTGCGTTGGCCGAGGTGTCGGACCCGGAGACGGCCACGCCGAACCAGCCGAGCACTGGCGACAGGAAGCCCAGCCCGGCTCCGGCGGCCGCCACGAAGTGGCCGATCGTCGCCGCCTGTCCGGAGAGGTTCATGACGTAGGCGAGGGCCAGTACGGACGTCACGGTCAGGATCGCGAACCGCAACTCGACGACCGTGCCCAGCCATTCGCGCACCGCCACGCGCGCGTGGACGCCGAGGACGACGGCCGTGAGCACTCCGGCGATCAGGACGAGGGTGCCGCCGGTGGAGACGATCGGCCAGGTGAAGATGTTTCCGCCGACCGGATCGCCGTCGGGGTTGACGACGTTCAGGAACGGCCAGTCGTAGGTCTTCGTGGTGCCCGCCAGCCAGTCCTTGACCGCGGGGATCTGGGCGACGGAGAAGATCACGACGATGAGGGCGTACGGGGCGTAGGCGCGCAGGACTTCGGGCCGCGGATCGCTCTCGTCGAGGTCGGCGCTGCGGGCGCCGGTGAGCACGGACGTCCGTACGGCATCGGTGGCGGGCACACGCGCGTGCGGTACAGCGACCAGGGCGCCCGCTCCGATCAAGGAGGCGGCGATGTCGGCGAGTTGGGCGGAGACGTAGTTGGAGACGGCGAACTGGGCGGCGGCGAAGGCGACTCCGCACACCAGGGCGGGCACCCAGGTCTCGCGCAGTCCGCGCTTCCCGTCGACGAGCCCGACCAGGACGAGCGGCACCACCAGCGCGAGCAGCGGTGTCTGCCGGCCGACGACGGAGGCGACGGAGTCCAGTGGCAGCCCGGTGACCTGGGCGAGCGTGACGACCGGGGTGCCCATGGCGCCGAAGGCGACGGGCGCGGTGTTGGCGACGAGGGAGACGACGGCCGCGCGCACGGGGTCGAAGCCGAGGGCGACCAGCATCACGGAGCAGATGGCGACCGGTGCGCCGAATCCGGCCAGGGCCTCGAGCAGGGCGCCGAAGCAGAAGGCGACGACGAGGGCCTGGATGCGCGGGTCGTCGGAGAGCCGTCCGAAGGAGCGGCGCAGGATGTCGAAGTGCCGGGTGCGGACGGTCATCCGGTACACCCACAGTGCGTTGACGACGATCCACAGGATGGGGAAGAGGCCGAAGGCGGCCCCCTGGACGGCGCTGGAGAGCGTCTGGTCGAGCGGCATGCCGTAGGCGAAACAGGCGACGAGAACGGCCGCGAGGAGGCCGATCAGGCCCGCGAGGTGCGCCTTGAGGCGGACGCCGCCGAGCAGGATCAGGACGATGACGAGGGGCAGGGCTGCGACGAATGCGGACAGGCCGAGCGAATCGGCGAGCGGCTCCAGCTTCTGGACGTACACGGGGACCTCCCCGGTTTCCGTCATGCGGAATGTGAATTCTCATTTCGACTGACGGAATGGTCGTGTCCGCGACAACGGCACGTCAATGGTCGTGCATCGTTCAACCGAAAAGGGGATCTGGAGACCGCGGCAGTCGGGTCAGTTGTCCGGCGAGCGCAGGACTCGGAGATGACCCCGGCGGGCGACCTCCATGGGGTCCGCCGTGCGCGCCCCGCCGCCCGCCTCGGCCGCCCGCTCCTGCGGCCGGGCCGCCTCGCGCACGGCGTTGGCAAGCGCTTCCAGATCGTCGCCGCTCGGGCGGGCCGGAGCGGAGCCGTCGATGAGTCGTACGACCTCCCAGCCGCGCGGGGCGGTCAGGCGCTCGGAGTGCTCGGCGCACAGGTCGTAGCAGTGGGGTTCGGCGTAGGTGGCGAGCGGGCCGAGGACCGCGGTCGAGTCGGCGTAGACGTACGTCAGCGTCGCGACGGCGGGTCGGCCGCAAGCGGTTCGCGAACAACGACGTACAGGGCTCACGATGTTGGACGGTACCGCACTCTTGAGCGGGCCGCGACGACTCTCCACCGGGTCACTCCACCGTGTCGTATGGCACTCCGGTTCACATATCCATCCGAACACGACGTTCTGACCTGCGTGGACGGTCATGCGCGGGACCCGGGGCGAGTTCGCATCCGGTCACGAGTCTGCACAAACACCGTCAATTGCCTTGAGTTCGGCGGTCCCGGAGAGATACGGAAACGAGCCCAACCTTGGCTGGAATGGTCATCCTGCGACATGCCGCAGGATGGCCCAATGCCGCCCGGCCAGGCGGGGGCATACCGGGCGCCGTGTGGAGGCGGGGCGGGCGGACCGCGCGAGGACTACGCTTCACCAGTGATGGACAACCGTGTACCGCCCCGTGCCGCAGGCCCCGGACCCCGCCGTCGTGACCGCCATGGGCGGGGCATGCGCGGGCCGATCGCGCCGCCGCAGGTTCCGCTCGCGGCGAGCCGTGCCGAGGCGTTCGCGGACCTGGTGCAGGACTCTGTGGAGCGTCTCGAACGGCGCTGGCCGCAGCTCGCCGACATCGACTTCCTGGTGCTCGAAGTGCCCCGCCTCGAGGCGCGCGCCGGGGACGTCTGGAGCGACGACGCCGTGCCGCTCGGCGGGATCGCCCCCGCGCGCGACGGACACCGGGCCCGGGTCGTCGTGTACCGGCGGCCCGTGGAGATCCGCACGAAGGGGCGCGACGAGCGTGCCGCGCTGGTGCACGAGGTCGTCGTCGAGCAGGTCGCGGAGCTGCTGGGGCTGACTCCGGAGACCGTGGATCCCCGGTACGGCGAGGACTGAGCCGTGCCGGCCGGGCACGCGCGTGCCCGGCCGGCACCGACTACTTCTGCAGCACCGACAGATCCTGGTCCGCCTGTGGCACCGACACCGTCCCCCGGTCGTCCGGGAGGGTCTGGATCGTGAAGCCGGGGACGCCCGACTGCGTTGCGGCCAGCGTGCGGGCCGCGTAGACCGGGCCGCCGGAAAGCGGTTCCACCGTCAGCGCGTACGTGCCCTTCAGACCGCTCGGAACGGGCGCGTCGACGTCCTGGGTGGTGCCCGACTTGATCGTGTACGTCTTCGTCACCGCCGTGCCGCCCTCGCTGCCCGCCGACGCCGTGACCTTGACCTTCGCGGTGCCGGTGGGGGCCGTGAGGGACAGCGTCGTGCCCTTGCCACTGTTGTCGGCGGCCGTCGCGCGCGTGCCGACCGGGGCGGTGGCGGGGATGAACGCCGTCTCCTGGCTGCCGCCCTTGCCCCGGGTCACGCGCAGGGCCGCCACCACCGGGACGGACCGGTCGGTGGGGGTCAGCACCAGCGAACCGGCCTCGCCGCGCGTGACCTCGCCGAGGTCGACCGCCGTCGTCATGCCCGACTTCACGTGCAGCGTCTCGTTGCCGGCGGGGGTGATCTCGCCGTCGGGGGAGGCCAGGCGCACCTTCAGGTCCGCGTCGGCGTCGCCGGGGGTGAAGGCGGTCAGCCGGACGGAGGTGGCGTCCTTCGGGATGCCGGGCAGGACCAGGGTGCCCGCCGGGTCGGTGGACGCGGCCAGCCAGTCGCCGCCCAGCTTGTCGTCCAGGGCCTGCACGGCCGCGCCGACCCGCCCGCTGCGGACACTGACGTGCACGGTCAGGTCGGTCTGCTTCTCGTCGGTGAGTGTGGACAGCAGGACCGGATCACTGGCGTGCGGCTGGACCGTGATGCCCTCCCCCACCGTGGACTTGATCGCGCCGTCCTTGCCGTACAGCTCGATGTCGACGACTGCGGCGCTGTCGTCGGGGTTGGTGAGGTGCACGTAGTCGGTGCGGTCGGCGGACGTGCTGGCGCCTGGGAACCAGAACTCCGTGTCCGGAGCGGTGCAGTTGACGCCCTGCAGCCCGCGGCCGGTGCCCGCGGCGACCTCGGTGGTCTCCTGGACGGTCCAGCCGGGCGCGAACTTCCCGTCTGCGGTGCCGACGAGCCCGGGCGCCTCGCCGCCTGTGGTGTCGCCGGTGGCCGGGGTACCCGGCTGCTTGGGCGTGAGGACGGGCTTGGCGGCCTTCTTCTTCGTGCCCTTGTCCGTGTGCTTGCCCGCGGTGGAGTCGCCCGTGCCGTCGGCCGACTCCTCGGTGGCGGACCGGAGTTCGGCCTTGCCGCTGCCCGTCGTGCCCTTCGTGACCGGTGTGAAGGACGTGTACGACGTCTCGGCGATGTCGGAGAGGCTCGGCGCCGGGCACAGCAGGCTGGTGCGCTCCACGGGCAGCCGGGCGGCCACCTGGGCGGTGTCGGCGCCATCCGCGTCCGGCGTGCTGAGCGCGGCGAAACCGGTGACGGCGGCGAGCGCGGCCGTCACGGCGATCAGGGACAGGGTGGTGCGGTTCACTGCTGGCTCCCGTCGGGGCGTTCACTGCCGGTGCCGTGGGGGTGGGGCTGCCCCGGGTCGTAGGCCGGGTCGTAACCCTGCTGGTACGTCGGGTCGTACGGCCCCTGCTGGGCCTGGCCGCCGTATCCGTACGGGTCGTACTGGCCGCTCTGGTACGGGTCGGCCTGGTACGCCTGCTGGTCATAGGCGCCCTGGTACTGCTCGCCGCCCTCGTACTGCTCGCCGCCCTCGTACTGCCCGGCGCCCTCGTACTGCTCGCCGCCCTCGTACTGCTGGCCGCCGTAGGTGCCGTACTCCGCGCTCGTGTAGGCCGCGGCGTCCCACTCGCCGTAGGACTGCTGGTGCGGTACGGCGGCCGGGACCTCCTCCGGAGGAGGCAGGGTGCCTGGGCCGGACTCGTCCGGTTCGCCGGTCTCCTCGGCCTCCGCCTGGGCGCGCAGCCGGCGGGCCCGGCGGCCCTCACCGGCGACGGCCTCGGCGAGGACGGCCTCCTCCTCGGGCAGGTCGTCGTCGATGTCGCGGCGGCGGCCCGGCAGGGCGAGCACGACCAAGACGACCGCGAGCAGGCCCTGGGCCGCGAGCCAGCCGGTGTGGCCGATCGGGTCGTCGTAGGTGACGTCCAATGTGCCGCCGCTGGAGGGGAGTTCGAAGCCCTGGGCCCAGCCGTCGACCGTGGTGCGGGTGAGCGGCCTGCCGTCCAGGGTGGCTGTCCAGCCCGCGGCGGCGGAGTCGGCCAGGCGCAGGACGCGGCCGTCGGTGCCGGAGGGGATCGAGGTGTGGATCTCGACGGGGCCCGCGGCGACGGACTGCGCGGCGCCCGCACCACCGGAGGCCGGGACGATGGACGCGCGCGAGACCTGCTGGTCGACGCGCCACAGCGCGCTGCCGTCCTGCTGGCTGAGCCGGGACAGACCGGGCGTGGCGTCCAGGACACGGCTCACCTCGCGCGGCGCGCCCTTGTGGACCAGGACGTAACGCACGGCGAAACCGCCGAGCTGGTTCGCCTGGTCGGCGCCGGAGCCGGCGACGAGATTGGCGACGACCTTGTCGAGCGTGCCGTTCTCGCCGTCGGACGCCGCGAGTTCGGCGTCGCCCATGCGGGCCCCGGAGCCGCGCACCAGGGTGTAGCGCACATAGGCCTGGGAATCGCTGTCGAGTACCAGGGTCCGGGCCTGGTCACGGGTGCTGCTCTCCTCGGCGACGAACGCGGGCACCTGCACGGGGTCGCGCCGCTCCACGGGCCCGTCGGCACCGCCGACGATCCAGCCCGCGGCGACGAGCAGCGGGCCCGCGGCCGAGGCGAAGGCGATCAGCGCGGCCACCGGCTGGCGCCAGCCGAAGCTCTGCTCGGCCACGCGCGCGCGTACCCCGTCGGCGCCGATCGTGGCGGCGGCCAGGAGCGCGATGCCGTAGACGAGGGTGGCGGGTCCGGCCCAGGTGGAGTTGTTGGACAGGACCGCGAAGACGAGGCCCACCAGGGCGGCGGCCCAGGCCGTCCGGACTCCCGACTGACGCTCGCCGCGCAGCAGTGCGGCCAGCGCGGCCAGGACGATGCCGATGAGCATCACCCCGTGCACCGTGCCGGGGCCGCCGGGGCTGGCGCCGAGCAGATCGAGGGCGGAGGCGGTCGAGGAGCCGTACTCCAGGCCCGCCTCCTTGAAGAAGCCGAACGGGAGCAGCGCCAGCGACCAGGGCGCGAGGATCAGCAGCGGGGTGCCCAGCTGGGCCAGGAAGCGCAGGACGTGGGCGAAGAGGTCGCCGCGGCGCACGGCCAGCACGCCGATCCCGAGGACGAGCGCGATGGGCCACACGATCGGCGTGAACGCGGTCGTGATGGTCAGCAGCAGCGCGTACGCCCAGGTGGCGCGCCAACTGCCGCGCGCGCCCGAGGAGTTCGTGAGTCCGCTCGCGGCGATGCCCGCGCGCGCGACGAGCGGCAGGAACACGGCGAGGACGGCGGTGCCGATGCGGCCGCCGGCGAGGGCGCCGGTGGCGGCGGGCAGGAAGGCGTAGGCGACGGCCGCCCACGCGCGCAGCAGGCGCGAGGTGACGAGCGGCCGGGAGGCGAAGTACGCGGTGAATCCGGCCAGCGGCACCGAGCCGACCAGCAGGACGGTGACCGCGAGACCGGTCGAGCCGAACAGCGTCGAGGCGAGCATCGCCACGATCGCGAGGTACGGCGGCGCGGACGGGGTGCCGCCGGCGCCCACCGCGTGCCAGGAGTCCAGATAGCGCGACCACAGCTCGCCGGAGTCGGCCGGGGCGGGCAGCAGGGCGCCGCCCGCGAGCGCGCCGCCGCCGAGGAGGTTGCGGCAGGCGGCGAGCGAGACGACAAGCAGCACCAGGAAGAGCACCGGGCCGGGCTTGCGGGCGATGCGCTTGAGGCGCGCGAACTGCTCGATCTCGAGGAAGTCGGCGTCGTCGCCGCCGGGCCCGGACTCGACCGCTCCGCCGTGCCGTCCGGCCGAGGAGACCTCGGGGTCGGTGCCGCCGAAGAGATTGCCCGCGACCTGTTCCACGGTGGCCCGCACGGTCGCGCCGCGCGGCGGGAACAGCGGCCGCAGCTCGTCCTTCTCGACGACCGGACGGCCGCGCCTGCGCCGTCCGGCGAAGATCCGCTCGGGCCGCAGCAGGACGCCCAGGAGGCCGCGGATCTCGTCGACGGCCTGTCCGGGGACCTTGCCGACGAGGTAGGCGAGGGTGCGCAGGAGCGTGCCGAGCACCAGGCGCAGCAGGACCCACGGCAGCGCCGCCGTACGGGTGTTGACGAGGAGGGTGTAGACGGCGCCGGCTTTGTCGACCTTGTGCGGGGAGGCGGTCGTGCGGCCCACGCAGTCGACGGTGCGGCGCTCGCGGGAGGCGGCCTCGGCGTGCCGTACGACCGCGTCGGGGGCGATGAGGACTCGGTGGCCGGCGGTGTGGGCGCGCCAGCACAGGTCGACGTCGTCGCGCATGAGGGGCAGCCGGCGGTCGAAGCCGCCGAGTTCCTCGAAGACGTCGCGCCGGATCAGCATGCCGGCGGTGGAGACGGACAGCACGGGTCCGACGTGGTCGTGCTGTCCCTGGTCCTGCTCGCGGCGGTCCAGGCCGGTCCAGCGGCGGCCGGAGTTGGCGATGGAGACGCCGACCTCCAGGAGCTGACGGCGGTCGTACCAGCCGCGGAGCTTGGGGCCGACCACGGCCACGTCGTCACGGCCGAGCTCGTGCTCGTTCTCGACGACGCGCAGCAGCTGGGCCAGGGCGTCGGGTTCGGGGGCGCAGTCGTCGTGCAGCAGCCACAGCCACTGGACCGGCTCGCCGTGCGGGAGCTCGGGCATGTCGTAGGCGTCGTCGCGCCACGTGCGCGTGACGGGGTCCCAGCCGCTGGGGCGCTTGAGGTACGGCAGCTCGGCCGGGGTGAGGACCGGCGCGATGCGGCTCGCCTCCTCGACAGCCTGGCCGAAGCCGGTGCGCCGGGCCAGATGGAGCACACGGTCGGCGCCGAGCACGTCGGTGACCAGCTGGGCGGAGTCGTCCGCGCTGCCGGTGTCGGCGGCGACGGCGTACTGCACGGGGCGCTCCTGGCCGAGCAGCCCGGCGAGCGCGTCAGGCAGCCAGCGGGCGCCGTCGTGCGCGACGAGGACCGCGGTCACCACATGACGCGGGAACTCAGGTGTGGCAGCGGTGTCTTGATGGGCTGCCGTATGACTGTGCACGGACATCGAGGTACGGGCCCCGGTTCGATGGACTGCGGTGGACACCTGCGCCCACTGGGGGCGGCGTGGCGTCTCGGACGAGCGACCACACTATCGGCTGGGCATGACGACGGCCCGCCGCCTGTGGATAACCCACCCGCGACGGGCCGTTCGTGATGTGTCTACGTGAGGGTTCCGTGCCCTTCGGAAACGAATGCCATGGAATGCGACGAACCGGATGGAGGGGGAAACTCAGCTGGTCAGCCACACGGCACGGCTCAGACCGCGGCCTTCTTCAGCCGGCGGCGCTCCCGCTCGGACAGGCCGCCCCAGATGCCGAAGCGCTCGTCGTTGGCCAGGGCGTACTCGAGGCACTCGGAACGGACCTCGCAGGCGAGGCAGACCTTCTTGGCCTCTCTGGTCGAGCCGCCCTTCTCGGGGAAGAAGGACTCGGGGTCGGTCTGGGCGCACAGCGCGCGCTCCTGCCAGCCGAATTCCTCGTCCGCGTCGTCGACCAGCAGTTGCTGCACCAGCTCGGTCATGTGCGCCCCTCGTCTGTTTCGCGTCCCCGTGATGTAGCCGTTACCGATTCCGGCTGAACGACACGAGTGAAATTACAAGTGTGCTGCTCCGGGCGAGTCAAGCCGAGATCTGCTATTGGCCCCGTTATTCACCCTCCGGAACCAAGGCCATGCAGAAAGTGTTCAAATCGCCATAAACCTTGACATGCAGAGGAGGTCCGCGGGGGGCGCCGACTCCGCACAGACACCCACACAGACACCTGTACGGAGAAGGACGCCCAGGAGTTCGATCGCGTTCCGGCGAGGCTCGTGCGCCCGGTTGTGCGCCATGTGTCCGGGGAGGTCGACGAACAAACCTTTCGCCCGGGAGATGAACCGGATGAGGTGAACCGTGTCCCACAATCCGGGCTTCGAGTTGACAGTGCGAGTGTGAACCGCTGTCCTTGGGGGCATGCTCGCGAACTCGGCGCTCACCTCGACCCGCACCGCCGGGTCCCACGGTGCTGCCCGCGCTCGCTGTAGCTGTTGTTGCTGTTCCAGCTGTTGAGCCGAACGCGCTCCGGCTGCTCCTGAGTCCATCCCGACTCGGCTGCTGTTGCCCTTCCCAGCCCCTCATCCGGGGCCACCCTCCCGCTCGCGACCCGGGCGGACGGCACACGACATCCAGCCAGCCCGCACTCTCCCGTCGAGGACCCACCGCACCCCCATGAACAGCGACAACGACCTCCAGATCGCCGGCGACATCCTCGAAGTCCCGCACCTGCTCCAGCCCCCGCGCGAGCACCCGGCCACCGTCGCCGAGTTCGTCGGCCTGGCCCGCTCCATCGCCGCCGACCGCTCCCAGTGGGAGCACCTCGTCCGGTACGACGCCACGACGCGCTGGTACCACCGGCTGCGCACCGGACCGGGCTACGAGGTGTGGCTGCTGTCCTGGGTGCCCGGGCAGGGCAGCGGACCGCACGACCACGGCCGTTCCTCCGGAGTGCTGACCGTGCTGGAGGGCACGTTGACGGAACGGACCGACCGCGGCACGCGCGCGTTGGCGGACGGTGCACAGCGGGTGTTCGCGCCGGGGTATGTACACGAGGTGGTCAACGACGCGCTGGAGGCGGCAGTGAGCCTGCACGTCTACTACCCGGGCCTCACCGAGATGCCGATGCTCCCCGAGTCTCAACTTCGTCCGGCCGGGGGGACCCCCATGACCCCGCACTGCGAGGCACGTCCGGTGACTGCCTGACGCGTTGTCGTACCCGCCTGCAAGACCTCCCACCCGTCGCCCGACCACCACCACTCAACGAGTCAGCCTGGCGGCTGACACACTGTTTCAATGCGCATTGTGGTTCTGGCAGGCGGCATCGGTGGTGCCCGGTTCCTGCGCGGTCTGAAGAAGGCGGCACCGGACGCGGACGTCACGGTCATCGGCAACACCGGGGACGACATCCACCTCTTCGGGCTGAAGGTCTGCCCGGACCTCGACACGGTGATGTACACGCTCGGCGGCGGCATCAACGAAGAGCAGGGCTGGGGACGGACGGACGAGACGTTCCACCTCAAGGAGGAACTCGGGGCGTACGGCGTCGGGCCCGAGTGGTTCGGGCTCGGCGACCGGGACTTCGCCACGCACATCGTGCGGACGCAGATGCTGGGCGCCGGTTATCCGCTGAGCGCGGTGACCGAGGCGCTGTGCGACCGCTGGAAGCCGGGCGTGCGGCTGATCCCGATGACCGACGACCGCGTCGAGACGCACGTGGCCGTCGAGGTCGACGGTGAGCGCAAGGCGATCCACTTCCAGGAGTACTGGGTGCGGCTGCGGGCCTCCGTGCCGGCCGAGGCGGTCGTGCCGGTCGGGGCCGAGCAGTCCAAGCCGGCGCCGGGTGTATTGGAGGCGATCGCCGAGGCGGACGTGATCCTCTTCCCGCCGTCCAATCCGGTCGTCTCCGTCGGCACGATCCTCGCCGTGCCCGGCATCCGGGAGGCGATCGCCGACGCCGGGGTGCCGGTGGTGGGCCTGTCCCCCATCGTCGGGGACGCGCCCGTGCGCGGGATGGCCGACAAGGTGCTCGCGGCGGTGGGCGTGGAGTCCACGGCGGCTGCGGTCGCCGAACACTACGGCTCGGGGCTCCTCGACGGCTGGCTCGTCGACACCGTCGACGCGGACACGGTCGAGCGGGTCGAGTCGGCCGGCATCCGCTGCCGGGCCGTACCGCTGATGATGACGGACCTGGACGCGGCCGCGCAGATGGCCCACGAGGCGCTGACGCTGGCGGAGGAGGTGCGGGGGGCTTGAGCGACGGGGCGAGCGAGGACGCGGGGAGGGCCGCGACTGCGGGCGTGGACGGGAACGGCGTTGGCGCGGGCGCAGACGGAAGCGGCACGCGCGCTGGTGGCGGCGGAAGCGGCGCGGGTGATGCGCGCGCGGGAGCGCGTGGCGTGGTGGGCGTCGGAGACGCCGTGGGTGGTGCGCCCGGGTATCGGGTGTGGGCCCTTGCGGGGATTCCCGAGGTTCGGCAGGGGGACGATCTGGCCAAGTTGATCGCCGCCGTCGAGCCGGGGCTGGTCGACGGGGATGTGCTGCTGGTCACCTCCAAGATCGTGTCCAAGGCGGAGGGGCGGATCATCGAGGCGGCCGACCGGGAGGCCGCGATCGACGGAGAGACCGTTCGGGTCGTGGCGCGGCGCGGGCCGCTGCGGATCGTGGAGAACCGGCAGGGTCTGGTGATGGCGGCCGCCGGAGTCGACGCCTCCAACACCCCTTCGGGGACGGTGCTGTTGCTGCCCGAGGACCCGGACGCGTCCGCGCGCGCGATCCGGGACGGGCTGCGGGACACCCTGGGCGTCGACGTCGGGGTCGTCGTCACCGACACCTTCGGCCGACCCTGGCGCGCGGGGCTCACGGACGTCGCGATCGGCGCGGCGGGTGTGCGCGTCCTGGACGATCTGCGCGGCGGCACGGACGCGTACGGCAATCCGCTCGGCGCCACCGTCGTCGCCACGGCCGACGAACTGGCCGCCGCCGGTGACCTCGTGAAGGGCAAGGCCGCCGGGCTGCCCGTCGCCGTGGTGCGCGGGCTGCCGCATGTCGTCGCCGGTGCGGACGAGCAGGGGGCGAGAGCCCTGGTACGCGACGCGCGCGACGACATGTTCCGGCTCGGCACCTCCGAGGCCGTACGGGAGGCCGTGACCCAGCGGCGTACGGTACGGGCCTTCACCGACGAGCCCGTCGACCCCGGGGCGGTACGGCGGGCGGTGGCCGCGGCGGTGACCGCGCCGGCGCCGCACCACACGACGCCGTGGCGGTTCGTGCTGCTGGAGTCGGCCGACTCGCGGACCCGGCTGCTCGATGCCATGCGGGGCGCCTGGATCGCCGACCTGCGGCGGGACGGCAAGACCGAGGAGTCGATCGCCAAGCGGGTCAAGCGTGGGGAGGTGCTGCGGGGCGCACCGTATCTGGTGGTGCCGTGTCTCGTCATGGACGGTTCCCACACCTATGGGGACGCGCGGCGGGACGGGGCCGAGCGGGAGATGTTCGTGGTGGCCACGGGGGCCGGGGTGCAGAACTTCCTGGTCGCGCTGGCCGGGGAACGGCTGGGTTCCGCGTGGGTGTCGTCGACGATGTTCTGCCGGGACGTGGTGCGCGAGGTGCTCGGCCTGCCCGGGGACTGGGATCCGATGGGAGCGGTGGCGGTCGGTCATCCGGCGGAGCCGCCGCGGCCACGGCCTGAGCGGGAGGCCGGGGCGTTCATCGAGGTGCGGTGACCGTGTCGGGTGAACGGTAGGTGGTCGTGTCGTACGACCCCCTAGTCTCGTAGGACCACTCCGGCAATCCAGGGAACTCATTCGTGGCAGGACGTTTCGCTTCGCGGCCCACGCGTACGACCGTGCGCGGTGGGCATGTTGCCGTGCCCGCAGGGGTCCCGCGACAAGCGACGGCCGGGCCCGGGCGGTTGCGGACGTGGGTGCCGGACGGGCCGCTCGACCTCGGGCTGGTGCTCGGGCCGCTGCGGCGGGGGCCGGCCGATCCGACGTTCCGCGCGTTGCCGGACGGGTCCGTGTGGCGGGCCAGCCGGACCCCGGCCGGGCCCGGGACGCTGCGGGTTTCGGCGTACGACGGTGAGGTGCGCGGGCAGGCGTGGGGGCCCGGGGCCGAGTGGCTGCTGGAGCAGTTGCCGGAGATGCTCGGCGCCGCGGACGATCCCGACGCGTTCGCGCCGCGGCACCGGGTCGTGGCGCTGGCCCGGCACCGGCGGCCGGGGCTGCGGCTGACGCGGACCGGGCTGGTGCTGGAGTCGTTGATCCCGTCGATCCTCGAGCAGAAGGTCACGACCGACGAGGCGTACCGGGCGTGGCGGTTGCTGGTGCGGAAGTACGGGGAACCGGCGCCGGGGCCCGAGTCCGTGGTGGGTGGGCGGATGTGGGTCATGCCGGCGCCGCGGACGTGGGCGCTGATTCCGTCCTGGGAGTGGCATCGGGCCGGGGTCGACAACAAGCGGGCGTCGACGATCCTGCGGGCCGTGCGGGTCGCTGCGCGGCTGGAGCAGGCGGTGGGGATGCCGGCGGGGGCGGCGCAGGCTCGGCTGGAGGTTGTGCCGGGGATCGGGCCGTGGACGTCTGCCGAGACTGTGCAGCGTAGTCATGGGGCGGCGGATGCGGTGACCGTGGGGGATCTGCATCTGCCGGGGATCGTGGGGTGGGCGCTGGCGGGGGATCGGGATGCGGACGACTCCGTGATGCTGTCGTTGCTGGAGCCGTATGCCGGGCAGCGGCATCGGGCGGCTCGGTTGATTTTGTTGAGCGGGAAGGTGCCGGGGCGGAGGGCTCCGCGGATGCCTCGCGGCGATATTGGCCGGTTGTAGGTTGCGCGGGGTTTCGGGTGGCGGTGGTTTTCGCGCGTTGCCCTGGCGCCCGGTGCTGCCCTGTGGGGGTGGGTCGCGCAGCCCGGCGCTAACGGGGTGCCTCCCCCACTCTCGGCCTCGCTCGAGCGGGGGGACCCCCATCGCCCCAGCGGCGCGACTGCCCGCAGCTACGGCAGTACAGTTGCTGCCGCTGCTGGGTGGGCGCCGTCCCGGCGCCACGACCGCCCGCAACTAGGGCAGGGACGGCGTGGGCTCCCTCAGTGCCGGTCCGCATCATTCAGCCCGTCCGGCGTTTGAGGACGAGGCCGTTCAGGCCGATGCGGGGGTGTGGGGGTGGCACCCCCCACTGACGGGGCCCCTGCCGACTCGCACAGCTACTGGTCGGAAGAGAAGCGCAGCGCTCCCCCCGGGATGCGCGCGTCGCACCACACGCGGGCTCCCTCTCGGAGTTCGTTGTCGGGGCCGATGATCGCGCCGTCGCCGATGACCGTGCCTGTGAGGACCGAGCGTTCGCCTACGCGGGCGCGGGTGCCGATGAGGGAGTCGGTGATGACCGCGCCGGGTTCGATGACGGCGCCGGGGAGGATCGTGCTGCCGAAGACCCGCGCGCCCTCCGCGACGAACGCGCCCTCGCCCACCACCGTGCCGCCCGTCAGTTTCGCGTCGGGGGCGACGCGGGCCGTAGGAAGGATGAGGCGGTCGCCGCAGCGGCCGGGGACCGCGGGGGAAGGGGCGCGGCCCAGGACCAGGTCCGCCGAACCCCGGACGAACGCCGCCGGAGTGCCCAGGTCGAGCCAGTACGTGGAGTCGACCATGCCCTGGAGGTGGGCGCCGGCCGAGAGCAGGTCCGGGAACGTCTCGCGCTCCACCGACACCGGGCGGCCCACGGGAATCGTGTCGATGACCGAGCGGCGGAAGACGTATGCCCCCGCGTTGATCTGGTCGGTGACGATCTCCTCGGGGGTTTGCGGCTTCTCGAGGAACGCCAGGACTCGGCCCGTGTCGTCCGTGGGGACCAGGCCGTAGGCCCTCGGGTCCGTCACCTGGGTGAGGTGCAGGGAGACGTCCGCGCCGGTCGACTCGTGGGTGTCCACCAGCGCCCCGATGTCGAGCCCGGTCAGGATGTCGCCGTTGAAGACCAGCACCGGGTCGTCGGGGGCGGAGTGGAGGTGCGCGGCCGCGTTGCGGATGGCGCCGCCCGTGCCGAGGGGCTCCTCCTCCGTGACGTACTCGAGGTGGAGGCCCAGCGCGGCGCCGTCGCCAAAGTACGGCTCGAAGACCTCGGCGAGATAGCTCGTCGCGAGGACGATGTGGTCGACGCCCGCCGCCCTCGCTCTGGCCAGCTGGTGTGTGAGGAACGGAACCCCGGCCGCCCGGACCATGGGCTTGGGCGTGTGCACCGTGAGCGGACGCAGCCGGGTGCCTTTGCCGCCGACCAGGAGGATCGCTTCTGTCACCTGTCGTCTCTGCTTCCTGCCGGGACCGGCCGAACTGTCTATCGGCCGGCCAGTGTATGCAGACCGTGCGACGGCGCCCTCGATGGCCGTGTGGTGTCCCGCGATGTCACACCTTTGTGCGTGCGGTTTCCCCCGACCGCCCCCTCGACGGCGATGAACGCGTGCCCCGGCGTCAGCGCCCCTGGTAGCGCGCCGCGGTGGAACGGGCCGAGCCGAGCTTGGAGTAGAGCTTCTTGCCCGGGCAGTCCGTGGCGTATCCGTCCCGATGACCGGAGATCACGTTCAGTCGTACGTTCTTCCCCTTTGGGTAGAGATTGCCACCGCCCGACTTCAGATATGTCTTCCCCTTCGGATTGGCCCCGAAGAGCCCGAGCTTCCAGGCGGTGAGCTTGGCGATGGCCGTCACGGAGGCGGCGGGCGGCTTGGACGAGTTGAACGTGCCGATCACCGCGATGCCCATGCTGTTCGAGTTGAACCCGAGGGTGTGGGCACCCATGACCGCCTTGGTCACGCCCCCGGCCCGGCCCTCGTAGATGTTTCCGCACTTGTCGACGAGGAAGTTGTAACCGATGTCCCGCCAGCCCATGCTCTTGACGTGGTAGCGGTAGATACCGCGGATGACGGACGGGGCCTGCGAGCAGGTGTACTTGTTGCCAGAGGCGGTGTGGTGCACGAAGGCCGCCTTGACCGTGTTGGTGTAGACGAAGCCCCGTTCGCGCAGCTTCTCGTCGGCGGCCCAGCCGTGCCGTGTCACGATGCGCGGACGCGGTCCGATGTACGGCTTCGACTGCCGGGCCCCGGCCGGTTGTTCGGCGGCGCGCAGGGTGAGCAGTTCCCGCTCCGTCTCCTTCTTGGTGAGCGTCTGGATCTCGGCGGCGCCGAGCGGCGCGAGGTCGGTGTTGACGGCGGAGGCGGCGATCGCCGCCTCGTCCAGGCCGGCGTTGTTGCGGGCGGCATCGGCCGGGGAGCCGGCGGGCGGGGGCTCGGCGCCGGGGTCGACGAGTTCCAGCCGCAGACCGGTGGGGAGGGCTGCCGGGGCGGTGACGGTACGGCCGTCGACGGTGATCTGCTCGGTGTCGGCGCGGACGCGGACGTCCACGCCGTCGGAGTCGCCCACCCACAGCGGTGCGGTCGCGCCGCGCACCCGGCCCGAGGTGCTCTCCTCGGTCCCGGGGTCGGCGCCGTGGTCGGCGTTGTGCGTCTCGACGTCCTGCCAGCCGGACCAGGTGCCGGTGGCGGCGGAGCGGGTGCGGACCTGGACCCGGCCGTGGAGTTCGATGCCGGGGTTGTCCCAGATGACGCCGACGAGCGAGAAGTGGTGGACGTCCTTGCGATACAGGCCCTGTTCGGCGGCGGTGCCGAGGACATGGGAACGGGTGAGGGGGACGAGGGGCAGCGACTGGGTGCTGCCGGCGAGGGCCCCCTGGGCAGTACCGCCGGCGGTGGTCGTGGCCCGGTCCGCGGTCGGCGCCGGTCTCGGGGGCGCGGCGGCCGCGGGCAGGGCCAGGGGGAGTGCCAGTGCGGCCGCGCAGGTGACACCGACCGAGGAAGCGGCGAACGAGGAAGCAGCGAACGAGGAGGTGAGGAATCCGAATCCACGCATGTCACTGATCTTGGACAGATGCATACATATCTGCCATCGGGGAGTTGACGGACCGTCGGGTACCGTTCCGCCGAACCGGTGGCCCGGCCGCCCGGTGCGCAGGCCGGGCCCGGCGTAACCTTGCGCGGGTGAACTCCACCGATCGCACCCCCGCCGACCTGCTGCGTTCCGCGCTCGCCGCGGATCCCGGACGCCCCCTGGTGACCTTCTACGACGACGCCACGGGCGAACGCGTCGAATTGTCCGTGGCCACCTTCGCCAATTGGGTGGCCAAGACAGCGAACCTGCTCCAGGACGAGATGTCCGCACAGCCCGGCGACCGGCTCGCGCTGCTGCTGCCCGCGCACTGGCAGACGGCGGTGTGGCTGCTGGCGGCTTCGTCGGTGGGCGTGGTCGCGGACATGGCGGGTGATCCCGCGCGCGCGGACTTCGTCGCGGCCGGACCCGGACAGTTCGACGCGGGGCTGGCGTGCGCCGGGGACCGGTACGCGCTGTCGCTGGCACCGCTCGGCCGCCGCTTCGCGACACCGCCGGCCGGGTACGCCGACTACGCCGTCGCGGTGCCGAGCCACGGCGACCGCTTCACGCCGTACGCGCCCGTCGACCCGGAGGCACCCGCGCTGATCGTCGCGGGGGCGGAGCTGACGGGGGCGGAGGTCGTGGAGCGGGCCAGAGCGGATGCCCCCGGGCTGGATCTGACGGGGCCTGGATCACGGCTGCTTGCCGGACTGCCGTACGACACTTGGGAGGGCCTCAGCGCGGGACTGTTCTCGCCGCTGGCCGTCGGGGGGTCCGTGGTGCTGTGCCGGCATCTGGACCAGCTGGGTGAGGATGCGCTGGCCAAGCGGATCGACAGCGAACGGGTGACGGCCTCGCGGCACTGACGTTCACCCGTATGGAGTAGCAGAGGCCGCCCCGGTCCCCCTTCCGGGTCATGGTCGTAGGAGCAGGACGAGCCGCTCGTACGCCAGGGGGGTGCCGCTCATGACCGACACCTCGCGTGCAGGCGCCTCCGCCACCGGTGACGGGCTGATACGACGGCGTCGGCGGCGATGGGTGCGAGGGATCGCGCTGGGGACCGGAGTGGTCGTCCTCGTGGCCGCGGGGGCCGGATGGGCCGTGTACGCGAAGCTCAGCGGCAACATCACCGCCGACGAGGCCGCCGAGGCGGAGCTCGCCCGGTACGAGCGGGAGCGGCCCACCGCACTGGTGCGCGGCGCGCAGAACATTCTGCTGATCGGGTCCGACACGCGCGCGGGCGACGGCAACCGGAAGTACGGGAAGGACTCGGGCACCGAGCGGTCCGACACCACGATCCTGCTGCACCTCGCCGCCGACCGGCGCAGCGCCACCGCCGTCTCCCTCCCCCGCGACCTGATGGTCGACGTGCCGAGCTGCCGGCGGCCGGACGGCAGCCGTAGCGAGCCGGCGTTCGCGATGCTCAACTACGCCTTCGAGACGGGCGGTTCGGCCTGCACCATCCGTACCGTCGAGAAGCTGACGAACATCCGGGTGGACCACCACATGGTCGTCGACTTCGGCGGCTTCAAGGAGATGGTCGACTCCGTCGACGGGGTCGAGGTGTGCCTGAAGAAGCCCATCAACGACAAGGCCGCCAAGCTGAAGCTGCCCGCGGGACGGGTCACGCTGAACGGCGAGCAGGCGCTGGGCTACGTCCGCGCCCGCAAGTCCCTCGGCAACGGCAGCGACACCGACCGCATGGACCGGCAGCAGCGGTTCCTCGGCGCCCTCGTCAACAAGGTGCGCAGCGATGATGTCCTGCTGAACCCCGTGCGGCTCTATCCCGTCCTCGATGCGGCCACCTCGTCGCTCACCACCGACCCGGGCCTGGCCAGCCTGCGCGGCTTGTACCAGTTGGTACGCGGGCTGCGGAGCATCCCCGTCGATCATGTGAAGTTCCTGACGGTTCCGCGGGAGTCGTACGTCTACAACGCCAACCGCGACCAGCTCGTGGAGCCCGAGGCCGAGAAACTCTTCGCACTGCTGCGCGCCGACGGGCCGGTCCGGGTCACGACCGAGCGGGAATCCAGCTCGAAAAGTGGCAATTCAGGCCGCAAGAACGATCCGTCCACGAGCCTCACGTTCCTCGGCAGCACCGCCGCCGAGGACACCTGCCGGTAAAACATGGCCCAAGCTCACGAACTTCCGTTCAGGAATATGAGCCGGATTGCCCGGTTGTAGGGACGTGGAATTTGGCATCGCCGTCGCTCGACGCTGAACTGGGCGGATAGTGTGACCCGATCCAGTGCATCACGCCACGAGGTCCTTCCTGGGGCCATGCACTGTTTGACCGAGACCCGAGCGCCTTTGAGGGGGAAGGCGCCGCGTGGCCCCGACGGAGGATTCGGACAACCGTGGACGCGCAAGGCCGTGGGCGGGCGGACAACATCGACCCCGCAGACCAGTGGGTGCTCAATCCGAACACCGGCGAATACGAACTGCGACTGAGTCCTTCCGCACCGCAATCATCGGTGCCGGGACCCCGCAGAGCGCGTCCCCGGAATTCCGGCGCCGTACCGCGCGACCGCGCGTCGGCACCCCGGCGGGAGCCGGGCCGGACACCGAACCAGGAGGTACCGCCGCAGCGCAGGCGCCGGGGAGAGCCGGAGCCACCGCCGGGGCGGCGTGGCCGGCGGCCGGTGAAGAAGAACTCGAAGGCGAAGAAGGTCCTGTTGTGGACCGGCGGGACCATGGCGTTCGTACTGATCGCCACCAGCGCCGCCGCCTACGCCTACCTCAAGCACCTCGAGGGCAACGTCAGCACGACGGACGTCGGCAGCGCGGGCAAGAAGGGCTTCAGCAAGGACGAGGCCTTCAACATCCTGATCATCGGCACCGACAAACGCACCGGCAAGGGCAACGAGGGGTACGGCGACCAGGGCAGCGTCGGACATGCCGACACCAACATCCTGCTGCATGTCGCCAAGGACCGGTCGAACGCGACCGCGCTCAGCATCCCGCGGGACCTGATAGTCGACGTCCCCGACTGCCAGACGAAGCAGAAGGACGGTTCCACCAAGGTCATCGCGGGCACGAGCGGCGTCCGCTTCAACACCAGCCTCGGCCAGGACGACCGGGACCCGGGTTGCACCATGCGCACCGTGAAGGAGGTCACCGGCATCGAGCCCGAACACTTCATGATGGTCGACTTCAACGCCGTGAAGACGCTCACGACGGCGGTGGGCGGCGTCGACGTGTGCCTCGCGCACGCCGTCAACGACAAGGAATCGCACCTGAAACTGCCCGCCGGAGAGTCCAAGGTCGAGGGCGAGCAGGCGTTGGCGTTCGTCCGCACCCGGCACAGCTGGGGCAACGCCGGCGACCTGGACCGCATCAAGGTGCAGCAGCAGTTCATGGCCTCCCTGATGCGCAAGATGTCCTCCAGCGACACCCTGACCAGCCCCACCAAGCTCGTGAGCCTGGCCGAGGCGGCCACCAAGGCGCTGACGGTCGACACCGGCATCGGCAGCGCGCTCAAGGACGTGGCCCTGGAGCTGAAGAAGGTGCCGCCGAAGAACATCACGTTCCTCACCGTGCCGGTGGTGGACAACCCGGCCGACGGCGTCGTCCACAAGACGGTGATCGTCAACCCGAACACGGCCCCTGCGGTCTTCGACGCGATCAAGAACGACGTCTCCTTCACCGAGGTGAAGAAGAAGCAGAAGGCCGCGAAGGACGCCGAGGCCGCCCGCCTCAAGGGCACCAAGTCCGACGCCTCCGAGGTGCGGGTGCGCATCCTCAACGGCGGCGCGCCGGGCGGCAGTGCGCAGGAGACGCTCCAGTGGCTGCAGAACGACGAGGGCGTCCTCAAGTCGGAGAACGCGGGCAACGCCGACGCGAAACTGGCCAAGACCACGCTCGAGTACGCGCCCGACCAGGCGGACCAGGCACGCAGGCTGGCCGCGATCATGGGGCTGTCGGGATCGGCGATGAAGCCGGGCAAGAGCGTGACCAACTCCCAGGGACTGCCGGCGATGACGCTGACCCTGGGCAAGGACTTCAAGGGCGCGGGGGTGTCCTTGACCGCTCCCACGAAGGCGCCGGATGTGGACAAGTCCACGGCAGACAAGGTGAAGTGCGCCTCTTAGACAGGTAACCCCACGGGCCCCTCGAGCGTCTAACCGGACGCGGGAGGGGCCCGTGCGAGGCGCAGGGTGGGGAGGCTGGGGATTTGGCGCAGAGCAGTGTGCGGGGGGAGGCACCCGCGGTCGAGGACGATATGTCGTTCGCACCGCAGGACCAGAACGCGACCGACGGCCACGGCAGTCGCGGCGGCGGGAAACGCGGAGGCGGCCACAACGGCGACCGGAGGCGGCGCAGACGACGCGCACTGCGCTGGTCGGCGACGATCCTGGCGGTGGTGATACTCGGTACGGCGGGGGCCGGCTACCTCTACTACCAACACCTCAACGGCAACATCCACAAGGGCCAGCGCAGCAGCGGCGACTCCAAGGCGAGGAAGGCCCGCCCCAACGCGGCGGGGCAGACGCCGATGAACATCCTGCTGATCGGCTCCGACAGCCGTAACTCCGACGAGAACGTGAAGCTCGGAGGCAGCAGGGACAACCGCGGCAACCCGCCCCTGGGCGACGTGCAGATGATCATCCACCTGTCCGCGGACCGCAAGAGCGCCTCCGTGGTCAGCATCCCGCGCGACACCCGGGTCGACATCCCCAAGTGCACGGATCCCGACACCCAGCAGCAGTACGGGGCGACCAACGCCATCATCAACGAGTCGCTGGCGCGCGGCGGGGCGGGCTGCACGCTGGCCACCTGGGAGAACCTCACCGGGGTCTACATCGACCACTGGATGACGATCGACTTCGCGGGCGTGGTGAACATGGCGGACGCCATCGGCGGCGTCGACGTGTGCGTGAACCAGAACGTGTGGGACCGGCCGACCGCCACGGTGTCCGGCGGCTCGGGCCTCAAGCTGAAGGCCGGCACGACGAACGTCAAGGGCGAGCAGGCCCTGCAGTGGCTGCGCACCCGACATGCCTGGGGCAGCGACCTGATGCGGGCCAGGGCCCAGCACATGTACCTGAACTCGATGATCCGCACGCTGAAGGCGCAGAACGTGTTCACGGACAGCGCGCGGCTGACGGGGCTGGCCGAGGCGGCCACGAAGTCGCTGACGGTCTCCGAGGAGATCGGCACGGTCAAGAAGCTGTACGACCTCGCCATGCAGCTCAAGTCGGTGCCGACGGACCGCATCACCATGACGACGATGCCCAACGTCACCGACCCGCAGGACGACAACCACGTCGTGCCCGACGGCGCCAACGCCGAGAAGGTGTGGCAGATGCTCCGCGACGACGTGCCGTTCGACAACAAGGGCGGCAAGAGCACGTCGAGCGCCAAGAAGAAGACGGACACGGACCCGGCCGAGGCGGCCAAGTCCCCCTCCACAACGGCCGACAGGCTCGGTGTGCTGGTGCAGAACGCCACCCGCAGCAGCACGCTGGCCCCCGTCTCCGGCCGGGCGAACGCGATCACCCAGATGCTGGCGCAGATGGGCTACGCCCGGGCCGCGGCCGACACCACGGCGGCGCTGGCCGAGGCCCGGACGGTCGTGCGGTATCCGAGCGCGGACCTGGAGGGTGACGCTCAGACGGTCGCCAAGTCGCTGGGGATTCCGCTGAGTTCGGTGAAGCAGTCGACCGACGTCTCGGGGGTCACGGTCGTCGTGGGCGCCGACTGGCGCACGGGTACGGCCTATCCGAAGCAGTCCGCGCCCAAGGCCGGGGACCTGCCCAGCAACGCCGACGCCATCAACGGCTCGGACGCGAGCCAGTGCATGGACGTGTACAAGCCGTACCAGTGGTAGGGCGGAACGGAAACTGAGACGGGCCCCTCCCGCGCGGGAAGGGCCCGTTCACGTTCGACGCTGTGCGTTCAGCGGGAGCCGAGCACCGCCGGCCGGCGGGACGCGATGACCCTCTTCGCCAGCGCCTTCGGGCTCGCCAGGAAGCCCCAGCCCCACGACATGTGCATGGTGGCGAGCGCGACGGGGATCTGCAGGCGGGCCTTGATGGGCAGGCCCTTGCCGGCCGGTAGCGAGCCCGCGGTGATGGCGGCGAGGTAACCGGCCGGGACGACGAAGGCCCACGGGGTCAGGGCGGCACCGATCACGATGCCCGCGGCCACGGCGCACAACGCCGTCGGCGGGGCGAGGTAACGCAGGTTGATGGAGCCCTCGTGGTAGCGGGCGACGACGTGCCGCCAGCGGCCGTAGTCCTTGTACTGCTTGGCGAGGGCGCGCACGCTCGGCCGCGGCCGGTACGACACCTTCAGCTCCGGCGAGAACCAGATCAGCCCGCCCGCCTCACGGATGCGGAAGTTCAGCTCCCAGTCCTGGGCGCGGATGAATTCCTCGTTGTAGCCGCCCTGTTGCTCAAGCGCCTCGCGCCGGAAGACGCCCAGGTACACGGTCTCGGCCGCGCCCGCCTGCCCGCCCGTGTGGAAGGCCGCGTTGCCGACGCCGATCCTGGAGGTCATCGCGGCGGCGACCGCGTACTCCCAGTCGTTCTCGCCCTCGGCGTGCATGATGCCGCCGACGTTCTGCGCGCCAGTCTCCTCCAGGAGCCGCACGGCGGTCTCGATGTAGTTCGGCGAGAGCATGCCGTGTCCGTCGACGCGGACGACGACCGGATGGCGGGAGGCCTTGATCGCGGCGTTCAGCGCGGCCGGCGTGCGGCCGGTCGGGTTGGGGACGGTGTGCACGCGCTTGTTCTTATGGGACGCAGTCTCGGCCACGAGCTCGGCGGCGATCTCGTCCGTGCGGTCCGTGGACGGACCGAGGGCGATCACGACCTCCATCTCGCCGGCGTACTCCTGCGCGAGGATCGCTTGGACGGCCCCGCGCAGATGCCGCTCCTCGTTGAGGACGGGCATGATCACAGAAACTGCGGGGAGCCGCACGTCGGGCTTGGCGTTCATAGGGAGCTCACGTTACCGCGAACGGGGGACACGCTCGCGCCCCGCCGGGGTCGCTGCCGCGGCCCGGAGATCGTATCGGCCTACGGTGCTCACGATCTCACGTACGGCCCAGGGGCCCAGGGCCGGCCTGTCCCAGCCCCCCGCGGAGGTTCCTCGATGCCCGCCACGCCGCCCCGCTCCCCCGCACGGCCGCCGCAGCGCCGCCCTCGGCCACCGGAGCCACGGCGTGCGCAGCGGCCGCCCGTACGGCGGAAACGGCCGCGCTGGGCCATGCGGGCGGCGACCACGCTGTCGGTGGTGGTGCTGGCCTCGGCCGGGATCGGGCACGCGGTGGTGACAAGCCTCGACGCCGGCATCGCCCGGGTCGACCCGTTCAAGGACATGAAGAACCGCCCGCAGCCGGGCCACGGCATGAACGTCCTGCTGGTCGGCACCGACGGCCGGGACAAGATCGATGAGCGGGAGCGGCGCAAGTACCGGCTGGGCGGCGCGCCCTGCCACTGCACCGACACGATCATGATTGTGCACATCTCGGCGGACCGGGAGCGGGCAAGCGTGGTGAGCCTGCCGCGCGACTCGTACGCCGATTTGCCCGAGCACGTCGACGAGACCACCGGCGCGCACCACGGAGCGCACCCCATCAAGATCAACGCGGCGTACGCGGAGGGCGGACCGCAACTGACCGTGCGCACGGTCGAGAACATGACCCATGTGAAGATCGACCACTATCTGGAGGTCGACTTCACCAGCTTCATGAAGACCGTGGACGTGCTCGGCGGCGTCCAGATCTGTACCACGGCCCCCATGAAGGACTCGTACAGCGGTCTCGACCTCCCGGCGGGCACGCACACGCTGATGGGCGGCGAGGCGCTGCAGTACGTCCGCGCGCGGCACGTCGACGGGGCGAGCGACCTGGGCCGGATGAAGCGCCAGCAGCGGTTCCTGGCGGCGCTGATCGACCGGGCGACGTCGTCCGGAGTGCTGATGAACCCGCTGCGGTTCCGGGACGTGACGCGGGCTGTGCTCGGGTCGGTGCGGGCGGACAAGGGCTTCGGCACGGACGAACTGCTGGACCTCGGGCGGGCGATGCGGAACTTCTCGCCCTCCTCCTCCGAGTTCACGACGGTTCCGATCGGCCGGATCGGATACGTCGTGAAGGGCATCGGCTCCACGCTGAAGTGGGACCCGGCCAAGTCGGGCAAGCTCTTCCAGGCCCTGCGCGACGACAAGCCGCTGGCGGTGAAGCGGCCGCCGCGCACCCCGCCCGTGCTCGTGGACGTGGCCCCGCAGACGATCCGTGTGCAGGTCGCGAACGGCACCGGCACGGACGGGCTCGCGAGGCGGGTCGACGCGGCACTGGCCGCGACCGGCTTCGCCACCACCCGGCAGCCCGTGACCGCCGACGACCACGGCGTGCGGCAGACGGTCATCCTCTACGACCCCCGCTGGGACCGCTCGGCCAAGACCCTCCAGGCGGCCCTGCCGGGCAGCGAACTGCGGGCGGTGCGCGGTCAGGGACCGGTCATGAAGGTGGTCGCCGGGTCGGATTCCCCGTCCGTACGGAAGGTGAAGGCGCAGGTTCCGGAACCGGCCCCGGGCGAGGACGCGGTGATGCGGGGCGACGAGGCGGTGTGCCGGGGGAACGTGTAGCGGCGGTGGGTCGAGGCCGGGATCAGTCCAGGTGCCCCTCGGCCGCGCGCTTCTCGCGCAGTTCGAGGATCGCGCGGCGGCGGGCCAAGCGGTGGGTGCGGCGGATCTGGGCCTCCTGGTAGCGACGCTCGTCCCGCTCGGTCTCGGGGACGACCGGGGGGACCCGGCGGGGCTTGCCGTCGGCGTCCACCGCCGCGAAGACCAGGTACGCGGAGCCGACCTGAGTGGCCGGGGCCGACTCGTTCCAGCGTTCGGCGAGGACCCGTACGCCTATCTCCATCGAGGTCCGGCCGGTCCAGTTGACCTGTGCCTTCACATGGACCAGGTCGCCCACGCGGACCGGCTCCAGGAACGCCATCTCGTCCATGGACGCGGTCACGGCGGGACCTCCGCTGTGCCGGCCGGCCACCGCGCCCGCCGCGTCGTCGACCAGCTTCATGATCACGCCGCCGTGCACCGTGCCCAAAAGGTTGGTGTCGTTGTGGGTCATGATGTGGCTGAGAGTGGTGCGCGAGGCGGCCGTGGGCTTGCCGGGAATGTCGGCCTCTGCTGCGAGGTCCTGGTCTGTCATGGCCCCCACCTTATGTCGAAGCTACATTCGGGGACTTTGTGTCGGGTTCGCAACAGCACCGCTCTGATTTTCCGACGACCCTTGTAAGACACATGGCCTCGCCCTGCACACTGGGCCCCATGAATGAATGGCCCGAGGGATTCTCCGACGACAACCGCGGCAACAGCTACGGCCGCGGAAGCGCCAGCGCGCAGCCCGAGGGCGCCCGCGTCATGCGCCAGGTGCGACGCGGTCCGGCGGCTCAGCCCGGACAAGGTGGCGGGTACGGGCAGGGCGGCGGGTACGGCAACGGCCGCCCGCCGGCGCCGCCTTACGGCGGGGTGCCGCAGCAGCCGGGGTACGACGACTACGGCGACGCGCAGGGTTACGACAGCGGGTACAACTCGGGCCAGGTCTACGGGGGCGGCCGGGGCGGCGGCTTCGTACCGAACGACAACGACCCCGATCCGGAGTACCAGCAGTACCGGCCGCGCCCGAACTGGCGCCGCCGGATCAAGGTGGCCGTTCTCACCCTGGCCACCGTGTTGATCGTCACATCCGTCGCGACCTACTTCTGGGCCGACTCCAAGCTCCACCGCGACGTCGACCTGTCCCAGGTCATCGACCGTCCCGAGACAGGCGCGGGCACGAACTACCTGATCGTCGGCTCCGACAGCCGCAAGGGCATGTCCGCCGAGGACAAGAAGAATCTGCACACCGGCTCCGCCGCGGGCCAGCGCACCGACTCGATGATGATCCTGCACGTCGGCGACAACGGAGACACGCTGATATCGCTGCCGCGTGACTCGAACGTCGAGATCCCGTCGTACAAGGGGTCGACGTCCGGGAAGGTCTACCCGGCCCAGGGCCGGCACACGAAGCTGAACGCGGCCTACGCCGAGGACGGCCCGACCCTCCTCGTCCGCACCGTCGAGTACAACACCGGCCTGCACATCGACCACTACGTGGAGATCGGCTTCGCCGGCTTCGCGAACATCGTGGACGCGGTCGGCGGCGTCGAGATCAACATCGACCAGGGCTTCAAGGACAAGTACTCGGGCGCCGACTTCAAGGCGGGCAAGCAGACGCTGAACGGCGAGCAGGCGCTGGCCTTCGTCCGTACCCGGCACGCCTTCGCCACGTCCGACCTGCAGCGTACGAAGAACCAGCAGAAGTTCCTGTCGGCCCTGGCCCACCAGGTGGCCACGCCGTCGACGGTCCTCAACCCCTTCAAGTTCTACCCGACGATGGGCGCGGGCCTGGACTCGCTGACCGTCGACAAGGACATGAGCCTGTGGGACCTGGCGTCCATGTTCTGGGCGATGAAGGGCGTCAGCGGCGGTAACGGCAAGTCCATGAACATGCCGGTCTCCGGCTCCTCCGGCGGCAACCTCGTCTGGGACAAGGCGAAAGTGAAGACGCTGGTGAACGAGCTGAAGAACGACGAAACGGTCACGGTTTCCGGAAACTAGCCCGTCGCGGCGGCCGGCAGCGCCACATGGGGAAGGGCGAGCCGCCCTTCCCCATCGGCGAACTCGTCGAGGGTGGTCCGCGAAGTTCCCCACCACCGCGTCGAACTCACCGCCCGGGAAGGGCAGTTCGGGCAGTACGGCGGTCCGCGCGTCGATCGCTGGTTCGCGCGCCACGGCCACCATCCCAGTGTCCATGCGGATGCCGTAACCACCCTGGACACGGTCAAGGGCACCCCTGGGGGTGCCCTTGAGTGCCGTCAGCCAGGCGTCACATCCTGGCGCCCGCCATCGCACGGCACATCTCCGCGCAGTGGCGACAGGCCTCGGCGCAGCGCATCAGCTGGGGATCGTCGGGTACGGACATACACGCCTCGGCGCACATGTCGCAGACCTTGGCGCACAACGTGCACATCTCGGCCGACATGGGCGAGCGCCGCATCATCATGTCGGAGCACATGCGCGTCGTGTCGGAGCAGTCCATGAGCGCGCGCATGATCTGCATCTGGGGCTGACCCCCCATCGACATGCAGGCGCTCATGGTCTCCTCGCACATCGTGTGGCAGGTCATGGACGCCTGGACGGCGTCCTGCATCTCCTTGCTCATGGCGCTCATGGTTCGCGGCTGGGTCATGGCTCCTCCTGAGGGGGAGAAGGGTCCTGGACGGGCCCCACGTGCTTCCGTCCTACGCCCGTCCGCCGAGGCCTGCCATCCGGGAAACACCGAAGGGCGCCCCACGGGGGGCACCCTTCGGGCGGTCCGGCGTCCGCCGCCTTACGGCAGGTTGCGCGCCATCACGATCCGCTGGACCTGGTTCGTGCCCTCGTAGATCTGGGTGCTTTACAGGTCATCTGGATCTGACCTGCATGAACACCCCTCGGAAGGGGGCTTCCCCAGCATTTGCCCATGATCATCAACAGTCTGCCAGGGTAGGCGCCGCACCGGCCGGCGGTTAGCGGCATCACTTCCCCGCACCTCTCTCCCCGTCCCGAAGGAAAGTCACATAACTACTCAGGGCAGGTTCCGTCCTGCTGCGCACATCGGGCAGTTCCGTGCTGGTCGCCGAACGTTGGCGGTTGTTCTGCTGGCCAGCATCTGTGACGCGTGCTCATCCCATCGCGGGCAGGTCCACAGACTGCCCGACGCGCCGGAAGCTTACGGGGCCATGATCACTCGCGCCAAAGCAGCTCCGTAAGCCGCTCCACCTCCCTGTGACCGAGAGTCATAGTTGGCGGATCTTGAGGCTGATAGTTGGCGGATCATGTCAGAGTTAGCGCCAAGCAAGAACGCATCGCCGCAGGCGAGAGCTTCGACTGTCGATCGGGCTTCAAAATTCGCCACTTTGGCGTGCTCGCCCGCCATCAATGCCCTCAATCACAACAGCTTTGACTGTCACGGTAGTTGGCGGATTGGCTGTGGAATGCCTGCAGGTCAGGGCGTGTCTGCCCGGCGCAGTTGGCGGCTCCTGTTCTGACTGTTGTCACTAAGCTTGGCTGAGCGTCAGATCCGTGCCCGGAAGGAGGGATAGCGGTGGTTCCGCTGCAAGATGTGCATGACTTCCTCGTCAGATGCATCGGCGAGGAGGTGAAGACCGCCCACGCAGTGCAAGAGAACATCAACGGCGAGTGCCCGGCGTCGTGGTACCTCGACTCTCCCCCGTTCTCGACTCTCATCCTCGCGAGTGCGGAAGGCGTCGACTTCGACGCGGGTACCCCGGAGAGAGCCGCCTTCGTCGTACTGAACGACCCGGTCCACGCCCTCCGCTTCCTCCACTACCTGCGATGGACTGTCAAGCAGCACGAGCCCGTTCTCCTGGCCGCGGAGAAGGACGGCGAGATGGTACCCATGGAGGCCTGTCCCATCGACGGAGCGGAGTGCGAGCCCCTGCTCCGCATGGCGGCTGAGCTCTTTGCTGATCGGCCCCGCTTCAAGAGGGAATGGCGAGTGCAGTGACAACAACCCAGGGGGTACCCATGACCGCCACCCAGTGGGACAACTTGCCGGAGCTGATCGATGGCGCCGGCGGGTTCACGCAATGGACCGTCGGCATGCTGATTAGGCACTCGGGCAACGTAAAGGCGGGTGCCCGCATCGTCGAGGACATCGAGCGCGAGCTCGCCACACGCAAGATCGGCCACTTCCCGCCGAGCCTTCCGCGTGACGGTGCCCGCAAGGTCCTGCTCTACAACCAGGACAAGCCCAACCTCGGCGCCGTCCTCCACATCGCAAGGCAACTCGCCACAGGCGAGATCCCCGATGGCCCTCTCACCGACAACACGATCGGCGCACTGGACATGCTGCTGAAGCAGTATCAGAGGGCGGTCGAGGAAGCTCGGAAGGCGGCCCGGTCGTGAGCGAGACGAGCACCAAGAACCATCGTCCCGACATGGACTTCACCCCGGTCCGCAACGGCATGGACTACCTCAGTAGCGCCGTGCTGTACCTGAGTGGCAGTGCCAGTGTGCTGTTCGACGCGTTCGGCCTGACGCCGCCACCGACGACGAAGGTGTCCGAACTGCTCGCACCTGACCGTGCCATCAGCGACCGCGATCTCAAGTACGCCGTACTCCACCTCCAGGCTGCCACCGAGGTACTTCTCAAGGCACGGCTCGTACGCGAACACTGGAGCCTCGTCTTCAAGGACCCCGGCAGCGCCACCCGCTCAGCATTCGAGCAAGGCAAGTTCGACAGCTGCAACATGAACGCGACCCTGGACCGCCTCGTCAGCATTGCCGGCGTGCCGATCACGGCAAAGCAGCGCCAGGCCATCAAGGACCTCGCGGAGACCAGGAACGCGCTGACCCACTTCGGCCACACGGCGAACGCGTATGCCGTCGAGGCCCGTGCTGCCCGAGTCCTGGGCTTTCTCCTCGACTTCGTACCTCTGCATCTGCATCCAGTTCTGTCGAGTGAAGCCCAATTGGTCGAGGAGACCATGGAGGACGTCCGGCAGAAACTCCGCGACATCGAAGCGCTCGTGAAGAACCGGATGCAGGAGCTGAAGGGGGACCTTAACGGCCTCAAAGACCGCACGGTGATCTGTCCCGAGTGCAGACAATGGGCGTTGGTCGTCGGTGGTGGGGATCCCGTGGTCTGCCGATTCTGCCTGGCTTCCCTGGCGCCGATCGACGCCGCCATCCTCTACTGGATGGACGTCCTCGGCCAGGAAGAATCCCTCACCCCTGTGGACTGCTCCACCTGCAACACCGGGCACGTGGTCACGTGGGTGAGCATCGCCGGAAACAAGGCTGATGACGTCGGTCTGTGCTTCCAGTGCGGCACCGCGTGCGAGCGGAAGGCATGGGCCCCATGAGCATCGAGGAGAAACCCGCCCGCGCAGTGAGCCCCCCTCTACACCGCGAATAGCGCCCTCACCTGGTACGACTTCATCGCCACGCGCCTCGCTGAAGACCTGCGGAGGAGTACGGAACGACAGCGGACCGGGCGTTACGGACTACCGAGAGGGGCTGCGGCAGGCCCAGGGTCGGCGTCCACTACGACTCGTAGAGGCAGGAACTACGGAACTACCAACTGAGGAAACTTCCACGCTCTCGGATGCGGCGCCTCCCGATGCGAATGAATTGGCCATCGGTGAACTTGATGCGTTTGATATCTGTCGTTGCGATGATGAACTGACAGCCCTGTTGAGCGAGTTCATTTATCCTGCCAGAGAGCTGGTGTACCATCCCCGTATCAAATGCCCCCATCGGCTCATCGAGGAGGAACAGGCGATAATTCTTCTCTTCACTCAACGCTTCCTCCAGACGAGCGAATCTCCACCGTTCGGGAGATTCCGGATTGAGATAGAAGCATTCCTCCGCCGATGGCTTTTGATGCCACAATAGATCCAAGTTTCTAGCGAGTTGCAGAACAATTTGAGGACTGTACCGAAACCTTTTGATATCGTCGGGGCTCACAGCCCCCACCTGCACGGCTAGAGCCTGCAAGAGGATAGTCTTTCCTGATCCGTTCCCGCCCAAGATAACGTTGATTCCAGAACCGAATCCAATACCTCGACGCAATGCCAGAGCAGCCTCAATGGGCTTTTCGGTGCTGAAATCATAGGGAACTCGTGATGCGATAAGCAATCGATCATCGATTGAGCTAACCCGTTCTTTTGATTGGATCAGGCTTCTTCGAGACCCACTCCCCGCGGATCTGGATAGAGATTTCCCCAGAGGAATCCCTTCTTGATTTAGCCTCCGCTCGGCTGCCCAACGAATCGTTAGAACGTCATCGTTCTGCAGTTGAAGAAAGGCGGCCGTCACGGACGCGTCGCCCGGCCAGCCGACGCGGAGCCCATCCGCAGCGACCTCTCGTATGGGAATATCGTCGGAGCGGACAAGGCCAAGGAGGGTATCTCGGACGACGACGTCTCCGGGCCAACCTTCTAGCAGCACCTCAAGGGTGGCCTCCCTCACGGGCCTGGCGTGGTCATGGACAAGGGACAAGAGTGCGTCCCGGGCTTTCTCATCGCCTGGCCAACCTTCCACTAGTCCCTCAGCGGCAGTTTCTCGGGTCCCCTCAGAGTCATCGAGCGTCAGGGCCACAACGGCGTCACGAGCGGCGGGATCGCCCCGCCAGGCTTGGGTCAAGACCCACACCGCGACCGCTTGGACCTTTGGATCTGGGTCGCGTGTCACTGCTATGACAGCCTGTCGCGCCGTGTCGTCATCGGCCCAATCCTGGGCCAAATGCCGTGTCGCAGTCTTGCGGATTTCTGATTCATTGTCGATAGACAGCCGAACGAGGGCATCGCGAGTTTCGGGGCTCTGAGTCCAATTCTTGGTCAGGGCATCTAGCGCTGCTTCACGACTGGCGGCATCAGTCAGCCGAGTGGCTGCAAGCAAAATGGCCTGCTCATCGGCCGGCTGCAGGTCTGCAGCCGGAACGAGATTCTGCTGCCACTCACGCGCCCTGCGGTCTTCTGCAACGTTGAATTCCTCGGCCTTTCCCAGCGCGGCAGCGATGTCTGTAAGCGCTGGCCCTGTCGGGAGTTCCGTCGTTAGAATCTCTCGCTGCGGTAGGGCCGGCCCGGCTGGAAGGGTTGCGATCTCCGATACATCGGGGTGTCGGGACAGTCGGTGGACGTTGTTGTGCGCCTGTTCCCACAGAGTTTCTAATAGAATTCGACGTTCATTGACTCGGGCCAGTTGTGATTCTGCAGTGACCCTGTGTGTCAGCGCTTGGATTCGCTCACTCTCTGCACGGTCTGTGATTGATGGATCGAGGCCCGAATGTAGTGCCCGAATTTGCTTGGCATCCAGATCTGCAATGATGTCTCGCAAAGTTCCGATGATCTGCAACAGCGTGGCCATCAGCATCTGGGAATCGCTCAGAGCCCATCGGAGCCTGTCCTCGGTGCGGAGAGCGCGCTCAAGTTCGATCTGGACTCGGAGGGTAGCCACAGCAGCTTCACCGGGAATATGTGCTGCCGACGCAGATGCTGTCTCCGTGCGTCGAATTCGACGATATCGGCGAGCGGCGGTAAGTAGATCGTCTGCCTTGCGGCATAGCTCTCGGTGGAGCGCAGGCTGTATGTCACTAACACTGCTGGTGATCTCTAGGAAAATCATGACGAATCGTTTAGAGGGCGGAGATGTAGCTCCCTTGAACAGTCGATCTAGGTGTGACTTGGAAAAATTCATGCCGCGCACCGGATCGGCTGGTGCCTCTAGCCCAGCCTCAATGCGTGCCTGCTCCTGATCAGCACGGTCCTGGAAGCGCTGCTCGATATCCCTTGCACTGAGGCCAGCCGCCTGGCTCTGATCCCGCAAGAACTGGCCCAGAGCCTTGTGGGCTTCCTCGTCTCGACCTACTGACCGTGTCATATTCTCCCCCGCCCCTGCTCTGCCCCTGGGACGCCCCAGGGACAGAGCAGGGTCTCAGTTGTCCGCCCAGCTCAGCACCCAGAGCACGCAGCGCGTCCCAGACTGTCCCCGTGGAAGTTGGGGGCACGTTCTCCTATCACGATTCTCGCCTCAGCGGTCCAAGCAGGTACACGACTTCCCGTAAACGCGCTGAGGAGAGCAACAGTGGCTACGCCCATCTACGACATCGCAAGCGTGGACTCCGTCATGCTGAGCAGTCACGTCACCGGCATTGAGCATGTGCTCTTGCCCGCTGTGCCCGAGTTCATCGGCGCTCTTGCCGCCACGCTCGTCACCGCGGTGGTGACGTGGGCCTTCGCGAAGTGGCGCAAGCACGACGCGCCCAAGGCCGTCGAGGACAACATCCCTCACTGAAATAGGCGCAGTGGCCCCGCCATTCGGGGCTCGGCCCGAGGCGGCGGGGCTTCTCACGTGATCTTAGAGCGCAGCTACTTCTGTACGGCCGTTTCACGAGTCCTAGCAACTGAAGGTGACCTTCGATCTGCGTTGCCCTCCCTGCCCCTCACGACACACCTCCGACACATCCTGGGTCGTTGCGCGCCCTCTGTTTGTCTCTGCCGCAGGTCAGAGGGGACACAAAGGAGCGATCGGACACTCACTCCGGAGCATGTGCACAAGAGTTCGATTTCTGTCGGGGAATCGATGAGCACAGCATTGCTCGGAGGGGCGTCGTCAGAGGGCCGTAACTTCGCTCACATGCAAGGCGACGCGCTACCCGCTGAAGTGCACGCCGGCCAACACCGAGGCGGAGATCACCGAAGAGGCTATGGTCATCGCCCGTAGGCAGGGATGGCAGGCCACGGAAGGCTCCCTGTACTGGTTCATCGACAACGACACCAAGAAGCTCACCCGCAGGATCGAGAGGCCCAAGCGGGTCGAGTACACCGTGATCGCGCTGGACGAGCGCGGCAGCTACATCACAGAGCGCGTCTGGGGCGACTTCATTGACATCCGGGCGGACGGCTTCAAGAGGCCTCAGGATGCCGAGGAGCACGGCCGGCAGTGGTTCGAGGACAAGAGGGTTCACCGGCTCCTGGTCCGCATGAGCGTGCAGGAGCGTCCCGGTGAGAGCTGGAAGGCCGGTCCGACCTACAAGTACGTGGAGCGCGGCTAACCAGCAACGAGGGGATCTCACTTCACGAGATCCCCTCTTCTCGTTCACAGTTCAACCACATATGATCACCAACACACGAACAACGTGGGGGGATACCACATGAGGGCGCGTATCACTGTTGCTGCACTGACGGTTGGCCTGGTGCTTACAGGCTGCTCGTCCGGTGTGGACACGTCTTCCGCCGAGTACCAGGCCGGTTACAGCGCCGCTGGCCACTGGTCCTTCATCTACGAGAGCCCGGACGCGGCCTTGAACGATTGCGAAGCCGGGGTGGCACACGACCCTGTGCTCAACCAGTTGAACGACAAAGCCGTGGGCTGGAACGACCAGCAGTTGGTTGCCTGGTCGCAAGGGTGTGTCGCTTCGCTTAGGGACTTCGGCATGAGCATCCCCAAGCAGAGCTGGGAGAACTAGCCCAGACCAGAGATAGACACGGCCCCGGACAGCCAAAGAGTCCGGGGCTGCTTCATGCCAATGTACTGAAGAGGAGAAGCTGTGAGCGGCAAGAAGAAGGCTCTGCTGATCGCTGGTGGCGTCCTGGCGGTAGGCGTGATCGCCAACCTGGGCGACGGTGACACCTCGGGTGACGCCCCGGCGAAGGCCAATTCCGCGGTGAAGGTGTCCACCTCCCCGAAGGCCAAGCAGGCCGGCCAAGTACGACCAGCCCAACGCGGCCGAAGAGAAGCAGCTCCTCAGCAAGCTGGACGCGATCAACCCCGGCATCACGGTGAACAAGGAGCGGGCCGTGCGTCGGTCGGTCAACACCTGCCAGGAGATCCAGGCCGGTAACTCGGAGAAGACCGTCATCAAGAACGCCAGCCTGCGGTTCACTGGTGGCAACGCCACGGTGGACGAGGGCCAGGCGGCCGAGGTGGTCAACGCCATCAAGGCGTCCTTCTGCGGGTGAGGTTGAAACAGGGCAGGCCCGTCCCTTCGGGGGCGGGCCTGTCTCACCCTGATGAGAGAGTGACAAGGTGGGGAACTTCAATCTGGAGTGGGACGGACCGCAGGGTCAGCGGGTGCGGTCCGTGGTGTCGTACAGCGAGCGGGCTGCCGAGACCTGCAAGGGGGAGCTACCGAACTTGAACGGGCGATGTCGGGTGATTGCCTGACAGGTGAGGGATGGGTCCGGTAGATGTGTGCGGGTGAATGACTCCACGCCCAGCGAGCCCACCCCCGAGGACGGCGAGCCCACCTCCTTCGCCGAGAACGCGAAGAACCTGTTCAACAAGCACAAGTGGAAGATCCTCGCCGTCGGTGGCGCCGTCGTGGCCTTGGCCGTTGTCGCCGCCAGGTTCGCCGAGAGGCAGAACACCGAGGACATCGAGGATTCCGAGCCGTCCCTTGGCCTTGAAGACGCGGACCGTCAGAAACGCACGCCCCCTGTCGGGCACGCAGTAGTCGCGACCCTGGTGAAGCTCGCCCCCGGTCAGCAAGCGAGCGAGGAGCGCAGGGCGGCGTACAAGGAAGCAGCGGGGGAAGACCTTCCCGCTGGTAGCACCTATCGCTCAGAGCATCGTCGGGGCGACTTCGGGGAGGATGAGACCCCCGGCGAAGCCGCAGCCTGAGCACCTGGGCGAAGGCCACCGCGGCCTCTCATTCCTGTGCAGTGCCAGCGGATGCCCTGCAGCCGAATCCGCTCCCTCGCGGCCCTGTCGGCGTCGGTCAGCCCGCCGCCCTGCGCGTACCTCACAACACCACGGCTACCGAAGCCGACCGACCCGTGTCAGGCGAACGTTCCCGACATCACTCAATGAAGTTCAGTAGCGACCGAGGGCCGTACAAACGTCGAGATCGTTGCAGCACCTATCTTCGAGGGGTGGAACTGACATGCGCCTCACGGCCGCAGTGATTCAACAGCTTCTGGATCAAAATGAAGGGTTCGTGAAGAAGACCACAAACGCCCAAAAGAACTTCACGGAATACAGAACGTACACCATTTCGGGCGGACAGCTTCACATCCGTGCGTCAGGTAAGACTTCGTGGGCGGACAGCCGCTATGACAGGACGGACCCCGCCACTCTGGAGCAGACAAGATACTTCCTGAACAAGTATCTGCACCTCTTGAACACTGACGGGCTATGGTGAGCGTGAAACAAAAAAGGGCCCGCCCTCAGAAGGGGGCGGGCTTCTTTTATTCTCTCTCAACCCGAGGTAGACCCCTCTACCTCAGACCTGGGGTGCCGACGTGGCAGTGCAACCAACCGGCCGGGATGCGGCACGCAAGGAATTAATTCATTCACGGCCTTACGACAGCGCAGGAAAGAAAGAGTCTTGCGGTGGCATGAACGCGGGGTATGCTGCTGGCTACTCAAGGGTGGAGCTGCCCCGACGCCTACCTGCTAATGGCCAAGCGATAAGGAGAATCCTACTGTAATGACCGAGGAAGAGTGGTTGAAGAAGTGGTCCGCACAGCTCCCTGAACGTGATGAGGAGTGGTACAAGGAGCTGCTGACCATCTACGGCTACAAGGTGATTCAGCCAAATGGGCCCGGGAATGGCCTCATGATTTTGGAAGGAGAAGAAGTCGAGGAATAGGAGACCGCTATGCGCGGTCTCGGGCGCTCCACTCACTTGCTGCTGCGTGAAGTAATTAATTCCGGACTTGATTAATTCATTCACAGAATAGGGCTTGAGTGGGGGTAATACTTTAAAATCAATCAGAAAGGACCCACCGGGGGTGCTGTCCTTCGTGCGTGTACGGGTTTAAAAGATTGCCCTACGCGGCGATTTATTTCCCCCAATCCTCGTTCCAGCCCATTAGTGAGTACCGGCTGACGCCGGCCTGGCATCTGGGGGGCTTCGGCGTGGGCCCCTACCGTCCTGCTCCCTGCCTAACAGGGGTCCGGAAGGAAATAAATAACCCCCCATCTGCGTGAGGTGCGTCTCGCTTTGGGGGTTCATGTCTCAGAATGTCGATTTTGACACTGACTGTTGCTGTTTTTGGCTTATGGATGCGCGACAGAGTCGATTTACCCTTTATTTGACGAAAGAACCCATTCCAGGGGTGGTTTTGATGAGTCCCTGGTTCCTGAGAGCCACCAAAGCCTTCTGAGCAGTGGCCTGAGCAACGCCATACTCCTGGGTGAGGGCCACCACAGAGGGCACACGAGCCCCGGAAGGCAGTGTGCCGGCCTCAATCTGGCCCCGGATGCGCTCTGCGATCTGCTCCCACCGCGGCCTGGTGTCGTCCCACTCGATCATGCTCCGACTACAGCACGCTATAGAGCCCACGGCGATTGGTAGCGCGCCTAGGCGTTCTGGGGCATGCTATGTCTGAGATGGAAAAACGGGCTTCAGAGGCCGTGTGGCGGCGTCTGAAGCCCTTGCCGGCCACATGACTAGGAAGTGACCGACCATGAACGACTCTACCTACTGCGACTTCCACCAGGGATGGGGAGGGAGGACCGTCCTCGTCCGCATCGTGGAGCGAGGGTCTGGTCCCAGCGTGGGCCTGTACGCCTGCCGGTCCTGCCAGGAGCTGAATCGCTTGAAACCTTTGGTGGGCACTGAGCAGTGACGGCGCGGAGATGGACGCCCAGGACAGCCCAGAAGGCCCTTCTCAACCACACAGGCCGCTGCCCTACGTGCCAGCACACCGGAGCCTATTGCCGGATTGCCAGGTCCATGGAGGAGCGCTGGAAGAAGGTGGTGGAAGCTCTGTTGGACAGTGAGGCTCCCGGCCCGCGGATGACTGTCCGGGTCTACACGGTGAACGCCCAGGGACAGCCGACCAGTGCTCCAGTCACCATGTTCGAGGCCAAGCAAGGGGACAAGCTAGAGCCAGTGATCTCGTCCCAATGGCCACCGTGCCAGTGCCCGCAGCATCGACGATGACCAGGACCCCCCGCCGAAGCCGGGGGTCCTTCGTCTTTCGGGCCTACATCGCCGGCAGAGGAGTATCCGCTACTCAGGCAGCATCTTCTTCGGGCGAGGCGACGAAGCCCTCAGGCGAGGTCGGCCCTGGTGTACTGGGCGGGTCTGGCTTCCTGCATCGCCCTTAGAATCTCGTCGCGGATCATTGCGCGCATCGGGTCATCGGTCATCATTCTTCTCCTTGGATATTCTCTGAATCTCAGCAAGCTGAATCGCTTGCATGAGGTTCCCGTCTCCCTGGCCTCCTGATGCGCAGCAGCGCGCCAGTCGCGGCCGCGCTCGGACGTTACGGGTTTTCATCCCTCACCCTGCCCCGGGGAGGAAAAACCGGAGTGGTTGAGCAAGGACGAGGAGGAATCGACGGCATCGAGACGAGACGAGATCCGATTCCCCGAGTGTCAGCGAGGCACGGGATCAACAAACCAATCCGGGCCGTTCAGAGGCCCGTTGAAGACCTTACTGCCGAGGCTCCCGCCTCGGTGGTTACTGATGTTGAGCAGCCTCACCAAGGCTGCTTGAACTTGAACTGAGATCAGACAACAAAAAGCCGCCCCCTGCGGAAGGGAGCGGCCTCTTGAGAGGATAGAATAGCCAGGACTTAGACCGCCCCGGCTGGGGTCAACTGTATTTAAGAAGGGGCGTAGGACTCGCCCTTGGTATCAAGCGTCTGAGCCTGCTGATTCGTTAACGCTTCGCTCCATCCTCATTCGGACACTCTGCGCCCATGCCGCAGAGGGGAACGGGCTGCCGCGCTTGGCGAGGTTGTCGCACTCCGCTTCCCAACGCTGAGCGTCCTCAGGCGTCCTGAACATCCAGTCGCCATGGTTGCCGTCCCACGGGATGTTGTGCTTGTGCGTCGCGCACTCTTCCCGCTTCCCCTGGGCATCCATTGAGGCCACTGTGGACGGGATGAGCAAGCACCGAGCCGAAGCTGGAGGCGCCAACAGTCCAGCCTTGGTCAGATTGAGTCGCGCTTGCCGGTAGCGGCTCGCGTCGTAGGGATCCCCCTTCTTGTTGGTCAGGATGAGTTCCAACTCTCCGGACCCCAACGGTGCATGTCCGCCGCGCTGCATCCGATCCAAAGCCAGCAACCACATGCGCGTTTCCAGGTGGAGAACGGCACTGCCGATTGCGGGGCTGGAGTGCTTCGGCCGGTGAACCTTCGCAAACCAGTAGCTCACAGGCCCTCCTGCTCATCCAGCCAGCGGTCAAGGTCGCCGGGGCGGCACCGAAGAGACTGCCCAACCTTACGGAACGGGATTCGTTCGGCCTTCCAGTTCCCGTACACCCACGACCTGGGCTTGTTCAGGTAGTCGGCCACTTCGTCGACTGTCATTAGCTTACTCAAATAGATCTCCAGAAAGAGAAAGCCCCCGAGTCGCCTCGGGGGCCGTTGCTATATGAACTTGGGTGGTAGAAGGCTGCAGATTATGTCGAGAGATTCGACATGGATTCCAAAATCTTTGTCGTCTTCTCGGTCAATTCTCCTCCGGCCTTTCCGGCGACCGTGCTGAGGTAGCCTTCACGACGCGCCTTCTTCAAGTGGTCCTTAATCGTCTCTGGTTGACGGCCGATGAGCCGAGCGAGATGCCGCACAGGGGCTACCGCCCCACTGTCAGCCATGGCCTTATACGTGGACGCGAGCATGGCCAAGTACCTCTCTGAGACTCCTTCGTTGGCCAGCAGAAGGCTGGCCGCTTCACCCATCTCATTGAGTTGCTTGGACCTGTTCTCCAGGGTGCTCTGGGCTTCTGGCGCCATCTTGGCCAGATTCAGGGCCGCCGCGAGGTCGAGCCTGCGCAACACGGTCGTGGAGATACCTCGGGCCACGTCACGGGCAGACGCGTCAGCGGCTGACTCAACGGTGATGCGCTGGGGGCCGCCTGTCACGGGCCCTGTCGGCCACCACATCCGGACTGTCCACCCCCCTTGCTGCTGTTCGATCTCGAAGCCGCTCTCATCTGCCCGCATGCCCTCAGCGTACACCACCCCGGGTGATCCACCCGGGGTTGACAACCCAGGGTGGTCAGGTCAATCTGAGGTTAGGCGCTCCCGGCGTACCGGTCGAGCGCTTCCCTTGGATAGAAAGGCCAGCACCTCAGTGGCTCGAGCTTGGGTTGCACGTTCGAAAGACGACCCGAAGAAGTGGACGACTTTTTGGTACGACCCCGATGGCAAGCAGCGGCAGAAGACGTTCGAGACCAAGAAGCGAGCGGACGACCACCGCAAGCGCAAGGAACAGGAACTCGACGCCGGCACCTACCTGGACGACAGGCTCGGCAAGCAACCCGTAACGGCTGTGTGGGAGCAGTGGGCCAATCAAAGGAAGCTGGAGAACAGCACCAAGAAGCAGTACCGGTCGATCCTCAACACGACCATTGAGCCGTTCTTCAAGGCCCGTTCCATCGTGTCGCTCAAGGTGGCGGACATCGAGCAGTGGCTTCTGTGGATAGAGACGGACCGGAAGCTGTCTGCTCGGACGCGTCGGCAACGCTTCTCGTTCTTCTCCGGGATGATGGACTGGGCTGTCGTGAACGAGATCGTCGGCCGGAACCCGTGCAAGAAGATTAAGCACGCTGGCAGCCGCGCCAAGGAGATCCGCGAGCACAAAAGCAGGGCGCGGCGGCTCACGACACGGGAGGTTCTGGCAGTCCTGGGGTCGGCGCCGGCGCGGTACCAGGCGATGCTGTGGCTCATGGCTGGCTGTGGGCTCCGACTCGGAGAGGCCATGGCCGTCTCACGGGACCAGGTCGACTTCAAGGCCGAAGTGCTCCGTGTCGACTTCCAGATAGCGGAGGACGGCGAGACCGAGTCCGGGAAGAACAGCGCCGTACAGCGGCGGCACATCAAGGCGCGGGACGCGGAGGAGTCGGGACGGATGGTGCCGCTGCCGCCGAACGTGGCCTTCGCGTTGCGACGGCACATCAAAAACCACGGTGTGTGGGGACCGGAACGACTCCTGTTCCCCAATGTCACCCGCTCCGGCTACCTGTACGCCTCGTACTTCTACCGGCAAATCTGGCTGGTGGCCCTGGATATGGGCGGGGTGGAGTACTGCAAGCCCCACAGCTTCCGCCACTACTACGGGTCCCGACTGCTATACGCAGGCGTCCCCGAGAACGACGTGGCCGACTGGATGGGACACAGCAGCACAGACGTGCTGAGGGAGCACTACCACTACGTCTTCGAGGGAGCGGAGCAGCGAGGCCGGGCAGCCATCGCCACGATGCTGACCCCCGGCGCCGATGACCCGACGGAGCGGGAACAGTCGGAGGTGGCCTGACGGCCCTATGCGAACGGCCCCCGGCGTTATGCCGGGGGCCGTAGTGTTTCCGCAGGTCAAGTGCTCTTTCTGTCTCAGTTCCAGCCCAGGATTCCCCCAGCGTGACGCCCAGGAACGGCCCGAAACGGGCCCCAACGGAGCGGAAGCCGTGACCGACTCGCCGGACCCTTGAGATGGCCCCTGACCTGCAAAAAACCTGCTAGGGAAGGTTCCTCGCCATCACGATGCGCTGGACCTGGTTCGTGCCTTCATAAATCTGCGTGATCTTGGCGTCGCGCATCATGCGCTCGACCGGGTAGTCACGGGTGTAGCCGTAGCCGCCGAGCAGCTGGACCGCGTCCGTGGTGACCTCCATCGCCACGTCCGAGGCGAAGCACTTCGCCGCCGCGCCCTGGAAGGTCAGGTCGCTGTCGCCGCGCTCCGACTTGGCCGCCGCCACGTACGTCAGCTGGCGGGCGGCCTCGATCTTCATGGCCATGTCGGCGAGCATGAACTGGATCCCCTGGAAGTCGGCGATCGGCTTGCCGAACTGCTTGCGCTCCTGGACATAGCCCTTGGCGTAGTCGAAGGCGCCCTGCGCGACACCGAGGGCCTGGGCGGCGATGGTGATGCGGGTGTGGTCCAGGGTCTTCATCGCTGTGGCGAAACCGGTGCCCTCCGCGCCGATCATGCGGTCGGCCGGGATGCGGACGTTGTCGAAGTAGACCTCGCGGGTCGGGGAGCCCTTGATGCCGAGCTTCTTCTCCGGGGCGCCGAAGGAGACGCCCGGGTCCGACTTCTCGACGACGAAGGCGGAGATGCCCTTCGAGCGCTTCGACGGGTCGGTCACCGCCATCACCGTGTAGTACTCGCTGACACCGGCGTTGGTGATCCAGCGCTTGACACCGTTGAGGATCCAGTGGTCGCCGTCGCGGACCGCCTTCGTCTTCATGCCGGCCGCGTCGGAGCCCGCCTCCGGCTCCGAGAGGCAGTACGAGAACATCGCGTCGCCCTTGGCCAGCGGGGCGAGGTACTTCTTCTTCAGGTCCTCCGAGCCGGAGAGGATCACCGGCAGGGAGCCCAGCTTGTTCACGGCCGGGATCAGCGAGGAGGACACACAGGCGCGGGCGACCTCCTCGATCACTATGACCGTGGCGAGCGCGTCGGCGCTCGCGCCGCCGTACTCCTCGGGCACGTGCACGGCATGCAGGTCGTTCGCGACCAGCGCGGCCAGCGCCTCCTGCGGGAAGCGGGCCTCCTCGTCCACCGCGGCGGCGTACGGCGCGATCTTCGCCTCGGCCAGCGAGCGGACGGCGTCGCGGAGCATGTCGTGCTCCTCGGCGGGGCGGTACAGGTCGAAGTCAGCCGATCCGGCCAAGGTCTCTCACGCTCCAAAGACACAGTGATATTGACGCAGCATGACGCTAATTACCGTTAAGTAACTGAAATTTTAGGGGCCCGCCCACAGGACGCCTACGTGAGCTTGGCGACAGCGGGAAAGTTGCCCGCCGAAGAGCTGCCACACGCCCCGACTATGCTCTGCCTCGCATCCCCTGACGTACCCCTTCTGGAGCACCCATGAGCCTCAAGATCACCGTGATCGGCACCGGCTACCTCGGCGCCACACACGCCGCGGCCATGGCCGAGCTGGGGTTCGAGGTGCTGGGGCTCGACGTCGTACCCGAGAAGATCGCCCTGCTCCAGCGCGGCGAGGTTCCGATGTACGAGCCGGGTCTTGAGGACCTGCTGCGCCGGCACGTGGCAGGGATCGAGGGTTCCTCGGGCCGGCTCCGGTTCACCATGGACTGGGCCGAGGTGGCTCGGTTCGGCGATGTGCACTTCGTGTGTGTGAACACTCCGCAGAAGCACGGCGAGTACGCGGCGGACATGTCGTACGTCGACGCCGCCATCGCCTCGCTGGCCCCGCATCTGACCGGTCCCACGCTGGTCGTCGGCAAGTCCACCGTGCCCGTCGGCTCGGCCGACCGGCTGGCCGCCTACCTGGCCGAGCACGCGCCCGCCGGCGCCGACGCCGAGCTGGCCTGGAACCCGGAGTTCCTGCGCGAGGGCTTCGCCGTCGAGGACACGCTGCACCCGGACCGGATCGTGGTCGGCGTGCGCAGCGAGCGGGCGGAGAAGCTGCTGCGCGAGGTGTACGCGACACCGGTCGGCGAGGGCACGCCGTTCGTCGCGTGCGACTTCCCGACCGCCGAGCTGGTGAAGACGTCCGCCAACTCGTTCCTGGCCACGAAGATCTCCTTCATCAACGCGATGGCGGAGGTGTGCGAGGCCGCGGGCGGTGACGTCGCCAAGCTGGCCGAGGCCATCGGGCACGACGACCGGATCGGCCGGAAGTTCCTGCGGGCCGGGATCGGCTTCGGCGGCGGCTGTCTGCCGAAGGACATCCGGGCGTTCATGGCGCGTGCGGGCGAGCTGGGCGCGGACCAGGCGCTGACGTTCCTGCGCGAGATCGACTCCATCAACATGCGTCGGCGTGGCCAGATGGTCGAGATGGCCCGCGAGGCGCTGGGCGGCGGCTCCTTCCTGGGCAAGCGGGTCGCGGTCCTCGGCGCCGCGTTCAAGCCCGACTCGGACGACGTCCGTGACTCGCCCGCGCTCAATGTGGCGGGCCAGATACACCTCCAGGGCGGCCAGGTCACGGTGTACGACCCGAAGGGCATGGACAACGCCCGCCGCGTCTTTCCGACCCTCGGCTACGCCCCCACGGCCCTCGACGCCGTCCGCGGTGCCGACGTGGTGCTGCACCTCACCGAGTGGCGCGAGTTCCGCGAGCTGGACCCGGCGGTGCTGGGCGAGGCGGCGACGGCGAAGGTGCTCCTGGACGGCCGCAACGCCCTCGACCCGGAGGTCTGGCGCCGGGCGGGCTGGAGGTACCGGGCGATGGGCCGCCCGACCGCATGACCTCGCAGGCGTGAGCGAGCCGAAGGGCGCGCCGGTGTCGAGGGGGCATGGGGGTCCCCCCGCTCGAGCGAAGCCGAGAGTGGGGGAGCGCGGAAGCCCGAAGGGCTGAGCACGGTCGGGCTCTCGACACCGGCTGGAGCGCCCGGAGGCGAACGAACAATTGACAGGGGACGACACCGGTTCGGCCGAGGCTCAGTCGGCCGAACCGGTGTCTTGTCGCATTCTGCACCACCCGGGCGGCGAACCAGGCGCGCCTTACGCTTCCTTGGCCCGGTATCGGCGCATCTTCGCGCGGGCCCCGCACACCTGCATCGAGCACCAGCGGCCGCGGCAGGCCGGGCTGCGGTCGTAGTACGCCCAGTGGCAGGTGACAGACTCGCAGGCCTTCAGGCGGCCCCACGTGCCGGCGACCACCGACTCGGCGACGGCGGCGGCGACGCGGTTGGGCAAGGGGCCGTTTTCGGCCGGGGTGAGTGTCGCCGAGCCGTCCGCCTCGTCGACGGACACGTACAGCGGGGCGCCCGCCAGCAGCGCGCCCAGCGGGGTCACCGCGCGGTGCGGCGGATGGCCCGCGTGTGCGAGGAGCACCGCGCGCAGCGACTCGCGCAGTTCGCGGGCGTACGGCACCTCGTCCTGCGAGAGTCCGAAGCGCGCCCGGCCGTCCTCCGTGTCGAGCGTGTCGGCGCCCGACTCGAGGTCCAGCGTGTTCACCAGGGACTCGACCAGGGCCAGGCCTCCGGGTGCGGGCGATCTCTCACTCATGCTTGCGACGTTACCTCCTATGCGGGAGCATGCAGTAACCGTTACCGGCTACACGCCTTTATGGGTAACTCGAGGAGGAGTCATGGCTCTTGCCAAGCTGGGTGCCGTCGTCCTGGACTGTCCGGACCCCCGCGCGCTGGCAGGTTTCTACGCCGAGGTGCTGGGCGGCACGGTCGAGGGCGACGCCGAGTGGGTCGACCTGACGGTGGCTGACGGCCAGACGATCGCCTTCCAGGTCTCGCCCGGATTCGTACCGCCGAAGTGGCCCGCGCCCGACGACTCGCAGCAGTTCCACCTGGACCTGGCGGTGCCGGACCTGGACGCGGCGGAGAAGGCGGTGCTGGAGCTGGGCGCGAAGCCGCTGGACGCAAAGGACAGGTCACGGACCTGGCGTGTGTACGCGGATCCGGCGGGGCACCCTTTCTGTCTCTGCGCCTGCTGAACACAGCCGAACCGATTTCGGAGGGGTCCCCATGGCACCCGTGGCCCGATTCCGTTCCGTCGTGCTCGACTGCCCCGACCCGCTCGCGCTCGCCGCGTTCTACGCGGCGGTCGTGGGCGGCACACCCCGGGCCGAGGACGACGACTGGGTCGTCCTCCAGGTCCCGGACGGGCCACGGCTCGCCTTCAACCGGGAGCCGGGGTACCGGCCGCCCGCCTGGCCGCGCGCGGGAGACAACGCGCAGCAGGTCCATCTCGACCTCGACGCAGGTTCGACCTGGGAGGAGGTCGACGCGGCGCACGCGCGCGTGCTGGCGCTGGGTGCGCGCCCGCTGGACCTGGCGGACCGGGAGGAGAAGGACTTCCAGGTGTACGCCGATCCGGCCGGGCACCCCTTCTGCCTGTGCCGGATCGTGAAGCCCTGAAGTGAGGCGGTTCAGCCGTCCAGCTCGGCGATCAGGTGCGGGTAAGAGGAGGCGTCGCCGGGGTCCTGGGGGTGGGCGGCTCCGGAGTCGTACGTGCCGGACAGGCCGACGCACTGGGGTCGGCGGAAGTGGTACCGGAAAGCCGTACCGTGCCGGTACGAGTTTCCGGTACCACAACTGGCCGGGTCAGCCGTCCAGTGACTCCAGCGTCGCGTTCGACGGGCCCCGGGTCGACCGGAGGTCGCGGGCCACGTCCTCCGCCGCGCTCAGGACCCGTACCGCGTTCTGCCAGGTCAGCTTGGACACGTCGGGCTTCGACCAGCCGCGGGTCAGGAGTTCCGCGATCAGGTTGGGGTAGCCGGAGACGTCGCTGAGGCCGTCCGGGGTGAAGGCCGTGCCGTCGTAGTCGCCGCCGATGCCGAGGTGGTCGATGCCCGCCACCTCGCGCATGTGGTCGAGGTGGTCCGCCACCGTCGAGACCGTGGCGACCGGGCGCGGGTGATCCTCCTCGAAGGCTCGGTGGACCTTCATCGCCTCCTCGGTCGTGTCGAGGTGGTGGAAGCCGTGTGCGCGCATGTTGTCGTCGGCCGCGGCCGTCCAGTCCACGGCCGCCTGGAGCACGAACTTCGGTACGAACGTCACCATCGCCATGCCGCCGTTGGCGGGGAGGCGTTCGAGGACGTCGTCGGGGATGTTGCGCGGGTGGTCGCACACCGCCCGGGAGGAGGAGTGGGAGAAGATCACCGGCGCGGACGTCGCAGCCAGCGCGTCGCGCATCGTCGTCGCCGCCACGTGCGAGAGGTCGACGAGCATGCCGAGGCGGTTCATCTCGCGGACCACCTCGCGGCCGAACGCCGACAGGCCGCCGACGTTCGGCTGGTCCGTCGCCGAGTCCGCCCACGGGATGTTGTCGTTGTGGGTGAGCGTCATGTAGCGGACGCCCAGCTCGTACAGACCCCGCAGCGTGGCCAGGGAGCCCGCGATCGAGTGCCCGCCCTCCGCGCCCATCAGCGAGGCGATACGGCCCTCCGCACGCGCCGCCTCCATGTCGGCGGCGGTCAGCGCGGCCCGCAGGTCAGCGGGATAGCGGGCGATCAACTGCCGTACACAGTCGATCTGTTCGAGGGTCGCCGGGACCGCGTCCGGCTGGTCCGAGCGGACGTACACCGACCAGTACTGCGCCCCGACCCCGCCCTCGCGCAGCCGCGGGATGTCGGTGTGGAGGTAGGCGTTCTGGTGGGCGGCGATGTCGCGGGCGTCGAGGTCGTAGCGGACCTGTTCGCGCAGCGCCCACGGGAGGTCGTTGTGCCCGTCGACGACGGGGAACTCGCGCAGCAGCGCCCGGGCTTCGTCGAGAGAGGTCGATGAGGTCTGAGAAGTCATACCTGTCACTTCCCGAAGCCGAAGCCGCCCGACCCCTCCACCTTGGAGCGCAGCCGGCGCCCCTTCTCGGTGGCCTGGTCGTTCAGCTCCTGCTGGAACTCGCGCATCCGGGCCATGAGTTCCTCGTCGTGCGTGGCGAGGATGCGCGCCGCGAGCAGACCGGCGTTGCGGGCACCGCCGACGGAGACCGTGGCGACGGGGACACCGGCCGGCATCTGCACGATGGACAGGAGCGAGTCCATGCCGTCCAGGTGCTTCAGCGGCACGGGGACGCCGATGACCGGCAGCGGGGTGACGGACGCGAGCATGCCCGGCAGGTGCGCGGCACCCCCGGCGCCCGCGATGATCGCCTTCAGTCCGTGCTCGGCCGCCTGCTCGCCGTACGCGATCATCTCGCGCGGCATACGGTGCGCCGAGACGACGTCGACCTCGTACGCGATCTCGAACTCGTCTAGGGCCTGGGCGGCGGCCTCCATCACGGGCCAGTCGGAGTCGGACCCCATGACGATGCCTACAACAGGGCTCATTCGGTGATCGTGCCTCTCAGGTAACCGGCAGCGTGACGTGCGCGTTCCAGTACGTCGTCCAGGTCGTCGCCGTAGGTGTTGACGTGGCCGACCTTACGGCCGGGCTTCACGTCCTTGCCGTACATATGGATCTTGAGCTGGGGGTCGCGGGCCATGCAGTGCAGATACGCGGAGTACATGTCCGGGTAGTCGCCGCCGAGGACGTTGACCATGACGGTCCACGGGGCGCGCGGGCGCGGGTCGCCGAGCGGGAGGTCGAGGACCGCGCGGACGTGGTTGGCGAACTGTGAGGTGATCGCGCCGTCCTGGGTCCAGTGGCCCGAGTTGTGCGGGCGCATCGCCAGTTCGTTGACGAGGATGCGGCCGTCACGGGTTTCGAACAGTTCGACGGCGAGGTGGCCGACGACGCCGAGTTCCTTGGCGATGCGCAGGGCCATCTCCTCGGCCCGCAGGGCGAGCTCCTCGGGCAGGCCGGGAGCGGGCGCGATCACGGTGTCGCAGACGCCGTTCACCTGCTGGGACTCGACGACCGGGTAGGCGACGGCCTGGCCGTGCGGGGAGCGTACGACGTTGGCGGCGAGCTCGCGGACGTAGTCGACCTTCTCCTCTGCGAGGACCGGGACACCGGCCCGGAACGGGTCGCTCGCCTCCTCCGCGGTCTCCACGACCCACACGCCCTTGCCGTCGTAGCCGCCGCGGACCGTCTTGAGGACGACCGGGAAGCCCTCGCCCTCCGCCGCGAAACGGACCACGTCCTCGAGGTCGGCGACGATCCGGTGCCGCGGGCACGGCACGCCGATCGCGTCGAGCTTCGCGCGCATCACGCCCTTGTCCTGGGCGTGCACGAGGGCGTCCGGGTCCGGGCGGACGGCGATGCCGTCCGCCTCCAGCGCACGGAGGTGCTCGGTGGGTACGTGTTCGTGATCGAAGGTGATCACATCGCAACCGCGCGCGAACTCACGCAGCGTGTCCAGGTCGCGATAGTCGCCGACGACGACCTCGCTGACGACCTGCGCCGCGGAATCCTGAGCGGTGTCACTGAGAAGCTTGAACCTGATGCCCAACGGGATGCCCGCCTCGTGTGTCATACGAGCGAGCTGGCCCCCGCCGACCATGCCGACTACCGGGAACGTCACGCCCCCAGGGTATCGGCCACGCCAGGTCGGCCGGATTGCGCGCCTGCGAGCAGTGCTCTTACCGGTTGTTTCACCAGCTCTTGTCCTGCTTTTCCGGTGCTCTTTCCGACTTGTTTCCGATCTGTGAGCTTGCCCACGGGCGCCGGAGAAGCCGGGTGGTTAGCATGACTGAGCTGACGAAAACCTACGGACGGGGGACTGCACGACCATGGAACGTGGTTCCTCGGGCTCGCGAAAGCTCGTCCACGAGATCGCCAAGTTCGGCGCGGTGGGTGCGGTGGGCACTGTCGTCAATTTCGGAGTGTCCAACCTGCTGTGGCATCTGACCACCCTGCAGGCCGTGCGCGCCAATGTGATCGCCACCCTCGTCGCCATCGCCTGCAATTACGTGGGTTTCCGCTACTTCACGTACCGGGACCGTGACAAGAGCGCGAAGAGCCGTGAGCTCACGCTCTTCCTGATCTTCAGCGCGATCGGCCTGGTCATCGAGAACGGCATCCTGTACGCCGCGATCTACGGCCTGCACTGGGAGAGCTCCCTGCAGCGCAATGTCTTCAAGGTGGTCGGCATCGGCCTCGCGACCCTGTTCCGCTTCTGGTCGTACCGCAGCTGGGTGTTCAAGGCGCTGCCGGTCCACGAGCCCGAGCCCGTCGCGGAACCCTTCCTCGCGCCGGAGCAGAGCGCCACGCGCGCCCGGCAGCGGGCGTAGGCGGCCGGACCCCGCGGTCAGCGCACCGTCGGCTCGTCCTCGACCTGTTGTTTCCTGAGCGGCGGTGTCCGCGACAGGAACAGGCCGAACACCGGCGGCTGGGCCTGGAGCAGTTCCAGGCGGCCGCCGTCCGCCTCCGCGAGGTCACGGGCCACCGCCAGGCCGATGCCCGTCGAGTTCCGGCCACTGATCGTCCGCTCGAAGATCCTTGCGCCGAGGTCGGCCGGGACCCCGGGCCCCTCGTCGGTGACCTCGACCACGGACTGGTTGCCGGTGACGCGGGTGCGCAGGGCGACCGTGCCGCCGCCGTGCATCAGCGAGTTCTCGATCAGTGCCGCCAGCACCTGGGCCACTGCGCCCGGCGTGCCCACGGCCTGAAGATGCCGCTTTCCCGAGCTGACGATCGCGCGGCCGGCGCTGCGGTAGGCGGGGCGCCACTCGGCGAGCTGCTGCTGGATGACCTCGTCGAGGTCGAAGGAGACGGCGGAGCCGGTGCGCGCGTCGCGGGCATTGGTGAGCAGCCGCTCCACGACGTCCGTCAGCCGCTCCACCTGTGTCAGCGCGACGTTCGCCTCCTCCTTCACCGTGTCCGGGTCGTCGGTGAGGGTGATCTCCTCAAGTCGCATCGACAGGGCGGTGAGGGGGGTGCGCAGCTGGTGGGAGGCGTCGGCGGCCAGCCGGCGCTCGGCGGTGAGCATCCGGGCGATGCGCTCGGCGGAGGAGTCCAGGACGTCGGCGACACGGTCCAGCTCGGGCACGCCGTACCGCTTGTGCCGGGGGCGCGGGTCGCCCGAGCCGAGGCGTTCGGCGGTCTCCGCGAGGTCGGTCAGCGGGGAGGCGAGACGGTTCGCCTGGCGTACGGCGAGCAGTACGGCGGCGACGACCGCGAGCAGCGCCACCGCGCCGATGATCAGCAGGGTGCGGCCGACCTCGCGCGTCACCGACGAGCGGGGCTCCTGCACGGTGACCCGCTCGCCCTCCTCGCCGTCGGCGCTGGAGTGGATGACATCGCCCTGCGGCTTGGTGCCGAGCTCGATCGGCGGCCGGCCGGGCATCGTGATGACGGCGTACTGACCCTCGCCGACCTGACTGCGCAGTATCTCGGCGTTGACGTTCTCCGCGCCGAGGATCCGGCTGTCCACGATGCTCGCGAGGCGCAACGCCTCGGAGTCCACGCGCTCCTGAGCGCTGTTGCTGATCGTCCGCGTCTCGACGATGACCAGCGACACACCGAACACGGCGATCACGACGAGAACGACGGCGAGGGTGGACTGGATCAGTCGACGGCGCATGTCCTGTTACCCGAGCGGCCCTGGGAGGGCTCAGCTCTTCTCGAAGCGGAATCCGACTCCACGCACCGTCGCGATGTACCGGGGGTTCGCCGCGTCGTCGCCGAGCTTCTTGCGGAGCCAGGAGATGTGCATGTCGAGCGTCTTGGTGGACGACCACCACGTCGTGTCCCAGACCTCGCGCATCAGCTGGTCCCGCGTCACGACGCGGCCGGCGTCGCGCACGAGCACCCGCAGCAGGTCGAACTCCTTGGCGGTGAGCTGGAGTTCCTCGTCGCCCATCCACGCGCGGTGCGACTCGACGTCGATGCGCACGCCGTGCGTGGCCGGGGGCTGCTGGGGCTCGGCGGAGCCGCGCCGGAGCAGGGCCCGGACCCGGGCGAGCAGTTCGGCGAGCCGGAAGGGCTTGGTGACGTAGTCGTCGGCGCCCGCGTCCAGGCCGACGACGGTGTCCACCTCGTCGGCGCGCGCGGTCAGGATGAGGATCGGAACGGTGTGGCCCTCGGCACGCAGTCGGCGGGCGACCTCCAGGCCGTCCATGCCGGGCAGGCCCAGGTCCAGTACGACCAGATCGACGCCGCCCTGCATTCCGGCGTCGAGCGCGGCGGGTCCGTCCTCGCGCACCTCCACCTCGTAACCCTCCCGGCGCAGGGCGCGGGCCAGCGGCTCAGAGATGGACGCGTCGTCCTCGGCGAGCAGTACACGGGTCATGAGGTGATGGTAGACCGCCTGCGCACGGACCTGGGGTGTGATGGCGACCAGGGATTCTTACCTTGGGGCACAGTGGTACGAACCTATGGGCGAGAGGTGCGATCGTAGGAGAGACCTTCGAAACCGGGTCCGCGGTTCCCCCGACACCTGTGATCCGTATCTCAAGTCCTTCCATATCCGGCAGTGTCCTGCCGTATGGTGACCTGAACGTCTGTAGTACACCGAGGGCCTTCCGCGGAAACTGTCGCTGAAGGTCCCTTTCGTGTGCGGGCCGGTCTGTGCCGGCCTCGAAAGGAATGACCTCTGGCCGGGCTCCCGACGCACCGTCGCGTCACGGGGCGTGGATCCCGGTGGTCGCCGTCCGCCGCTCCGCGATCCGGAGCGGGCTCCCCTCGGGCGTGGGGTGGACGCGTGGACCTGCCGGTGCCGGCCGCCTCCCCCCACGGGCGCGCAACGCTCCACCGCGCGTCCCGACCAGCAAGGAACGACCATGGCGTCCAGCCTGACGAAGGACTCGGTCCACCCGGGCACCCCCGGTTCCGAGAAGACCTTCTTCGGCCACCCCCGCGGACTGGCCACTCTCTTCATGACGGAGATGTGGGAGCGGTTCTCCTACTACGGCATGAAGGCCCTGCTCACCGTCTATCTGCTGTCCGGCGGCCCCGGCGCGGGCAAGGGCAGCATGGGCGGCGGCCTCGCCATGGACGTGGCCACCACCACGGTGATCGTCTCCGTGTACTCGGCGATGGTCTATCTGCTCGCCATGCCTGGTGGCTGGCTCGGTGACCGCGTCTGGGGTCCGCGCAAGACGGTGACCATCGCGGCCGTGACGATCATGTCGGGTCACATCGTGCTGGCGCTGCCCGGTGGCCAGGCTCCGTTCTTCGCCGGTCTGGCGCTGGTCGCGGCCGGTTCGGGTCTGCTGAAGGCCAACATCTCCACCATGGTCGGTCACCTCTACAACGGCCCGGACGACCCGCGTCGCGACGGTGGCTTCACGATCTTCTACATGGGCATCAACGCCGGTGCGTTCTTCGCCCCGCTGGCCATCGGCACCGTCGGCCAGAAGGTCAACTGGCACCTCGGCTTCGGCATGGCCGCGGTCGGTATGGCGATCGGTCTCGCCGCGTTCCTGCTGGGCACCCGCAACCTGAGCCCGAAGAGCACCGTCGTCCCGAAGCCGCTGGCGGCCGAGGAGCGCGCGACGTTCCTGCGCAAGGGCCTGACCTGGGTGATCATCGCCGCCGTCTTCTACGGCGTCGTCGGCGTCACCGGCCACTTCACCCTGAACTGGGCGATGATCCCGCTCACGGTCATCGGTCTGATCGTGCCGGCGGGCGTGCTGCTGCGCATCAAGCGGGACAAGGACCTCTCGACCGCCGAGCAGTCGAAGATGACCGGCTACATCTGGTTCTTCGTCGCCGCCGCCGTGTTCTGGATGATCTACGACCAGGGCGCCTCCACGGTCCAGGCGTTCGGCGAGGGCAAGGCCTCCGGCTCGCTGCTGGGCTTCGACTTCCCGTCCTCCTGGTACCAGTCGCTGAACCCGCTGTTCATCATGGCGCTGGCCCCGGTGTTCGCCTGGGTCTGGATGTGGCTGAACCGCCGGGACAAGGAGCCGAGCACCATTGTGAAGTTCGCGATGGGTCTGATCCTGATCGGTGTGTCGTTCTTCTTCTTCCTGGTCCCGCTGGGCATGGCGGCGAACGGCACCGCGGTCAGCCCGATGTGGCTGGTGGGCATCTACTTCATCCAGACCGTCGGTGAGCTGTGCCTGTCGCCGGTCGGCCTGTCGGTGACGACGAAGATGGCCCCGGCCAAGTACGCCAGCCAGATGATGGGCGTCTGGTTCCTCGCGGTCACCGCGGGCGACTCGATCACCAGCCTCCTGTCCAACCCCGCGATAGCCGGCATCGACCTCGGCGGCAGGGGAGCCGTCCTCGGCGAGGCCCTGCTCGCCGCACTCGCGGGCTTCGCGGTCTACATGTACCGCCGCAAGGTGAAGACCCTGATGGGCGACGTCCGCTGATGTCCCCGCACTGAACGCTCAAGGGCCGTCGCACCCACAGGTGCGACGGCCCTTGAGCGTTGTGCGGCGCCCAACGCCCAGGACGAGTCAGCGGGTTCGTCGACCCGGCAGGAACGTGAACACCGCGCCGCCCAGCAGGATCGCCGTGCCGGCCACCAGGCCCAGGGCCTTCAGGGCACCGTGGTCGTCCGAGCCAGTTGCGGCCAGGCCGCCCGAGGTGGACGTGCCGCCGCCTGTCGACGAGCCGCCCGAGCTCGAGGTGCCGCCGGACGCGCCGCCCGGTTGCTGTGTGGTGTCCAGGGTCAGGGAGACCTCCGTCTTCTGCGGTGTGCAGGTCGTCGTCGTGCCGAGGGCCTTGACCGTGAGCACGCCCGGGGACAGCGTCGACGTGCCGCTCGCGCCCGGCTTGTAGGTGCCGGTCAGGTCGGGGATCTCGATCGGGTCGCCCGACTTGATGTCGTTCGCGTTCGTCGGTCCCTCCACATGCACGGTGCCCTTGTCGGCGCCGCCCAGGACCACCTCCATCGACGGCTTCACGGAGTCCTTGGGGATGTCGGCGGGGCTGTCCATCACCGACTTCTTGAACTGCACCGTGAGGTCGTAACTCCCGCGGTTCTTCCTGGCGTTGATCTGCACCGGCGAGGTCGCGCTCTTGTCGCCGATCGGCGTCTTGCAGGCGTACGGCACCTGGACCTCCTTGCCGGTGAAGTCGGTCTGCCCGCTGCCGCCGCTCTCCGAAGCGGAGGCAGAGGCAGACGGGGAGGGGGAGGAGGAAGCCGACCCGCTCGGGGTGTTCGACGGCCCCGGTGACGTGCTCGACGTACCCCCGTCGCCCGGCGTCACCTCGATCGTCGCCGCCTTCTGCACCGTCTCCGTCGGCGTGCACTTCGTGTCCGTCGACATGGCGTTCACGGTGTACGCGTCCGGCGTCAGCGTCACCTCGCCCGGCGTCGTCAGTTTCAGCGAGCCCTTCATGGCGGACAGCACCATGGCGGCGCCCTTGGGGATCGCCGGGTTCTCGCGCGGCCCCTGCATCGCGATGTCGGCGGCCTGCGCACCCGCCGCCTTGACGATGCCGGACGGCTGGACCGAGTTGGCGGGCAGGTCGATGATGTCGGGGTTCTTCGACGCGGCCTGCACGAACGTCCACACGACGTCGACCGTGTCGCCCACCTTCGCCGTCGCCGGCGCGGTGACCTCGACCTTGGTGGTCCCGTCGACGGGCTCGATGCCCGCGGGCGGTACGCAGTGCGTGGCGAACGACACCTCGGCCGCCTGCGCGGGCGCCGCCGCCACCCCCAGCAGGACGCCCGCCCCGCCGAGTACCAGTGCGGCCGCCGCCGCGCCCGCTCTGCGTCCGCCGGCCGGTGTGACTCTCCTTCGCATGCTCACGTGTGTCCCTTCCTGCTGGGAGTCGTAGGACTCGTCGGGCTGTCGTCGTGCGGTGCGGAGAGCCGACCGGCCGTGCCCGGACCGGAGTCCGGGGTGAACCACGGCAGGGTCGAAGTCGGTGGTGCGGGAGGTGCCTGCTGGTGCCGGAACTTCGGCATGCGGAACGCCGGTCGGGGGATCGTTCGGTGCCGGACACCGGTCGCCCCGCCCGGCCGTACCCGGTCCACGACCGCCATCCCGGCGCGGAACACCGCCGCCGGCACGACCAGGCAGAGCAGGATCCAGAACAGTGTCACGCCCCAGGGCCGGCCCACACCCCAGGGCTGCTCGGCGAGCACCTTGCCGCCGTACCGGAGCGAGACGGTGTAGTCGCCATGCGCCCCGGCCGCGAGCTCCAGCGGCAACTTGATCTGCGCCTTCCTGCCGGGCGCAAGGGTGCCGCGCCACTGCTGCTCGTCCCACTGCGGGGCGAACACGCCGTGCGCGGTGCCGACCTGGAACACGGGGTCGCGGACGGCAGACGTGCCCACGTTGCCGACCGTGAAGACCAGCGTGCGGGACGGGGGCGCGCCGAACCAGGTGAGCAGTCCGCTGGATCCCGCGAGCCGGATGTCGGTGAGGACGGACAGGCGGCCGTCGGCGGTTTCGGCCGGCAGCGGTGCCACGGCGTGCCCGGCGACCTGGAAGACGGCGTCCGCCTCGGCCTTCGTCCCGGTGACGGTGGCCACGTGCACGACGCAGGGGCAGGGCACGGGCGGTTCGGCGACGGGGAGTTGCCGGTGGAAGCCCCCGCCGGCGTCGGTGGTGACGGCCCGTCCGTCCGCGTTGGCGCAGGAGTTGGTGCCGCCGATCACGCCCCGGGACGGCGTGGCCCGTCCGCAGATCAGCATCATCAGCAGGGTGCGCGGGCGCCAGCCACTGCCGCTGACGGTGATCGAGCCGCCCGTGCCCGCCTGCGACTCGGACAGCGTCACGGCCGGCCGGTCCGTCGCCGACGCCGTGCCCGCGAGCGGCGCCAGGAGCAGCGCGAGGACCGCCACCAGCGCCGGTATCCGCAGCTTGCCGCTCACGTCACCGCTCCCGTCAACTCGACTTCCCTGTCCGGCTGTTCGGCCGCCTCTTCGGTCGTGCGACGCCTGCGCAGCCGTACGACGGCCGCCGCGCCCGCGCACAAAGTCATGGCGAGACCCGTCCCCAGCGCCGCCCACGGCACGAACCGCACCGACGTCCCCGCCGTGTCGTGCGCGCCGCCGGCCGCGGTCGCCGTCAGGCGTACGTCGACCGCGTCCAGGGCGGGCCGGTCGGGCCAGGGCTCGGTCAGGCGCAGCCGGCGGCCCGGGGGCAGTTGGACGTGCAGGGTGCGCGGGGCGCGGTCCAGGACCGTTCCGAAGACACCGTCCGCGCGCACGGCGAGCTTCGGAACGAGGACGGTCGTACCGCGATTGACCAGGTCGTACGTGATGCGGTCGCCATGCACGGCGACGTGTTCCACGGTCAGCGCCGACAGCCTGGGGCCGCCGACGCGCAGCCGGATCCGGACGCTGTACGTACGGCCGGCGCCGTCGCGGGCGGTGATCGTGCCCGGGCGGTCGCCGGGCTCGGCCCCGGCCGGGACGGCCACCGTGAAGGGGACGTCGGCGCGGGTGCGGGCGGGCACGCGCACCGCGGCCTCGGCGAAGGTGACGCGGACGCCGGTGCCGCGCAGCCGTACCGTGACCGGCCCGCCGGTGCGGTTGGTCACGGACAGCGTGTCCTGCAGGACCGCGCCGGGGGTGCCCTCGGCGTAGAACGACGGGCGTCCGCCGCCCGAGGGCGCGAGGGACCAGCCCTCGGCCGCGGTCGCCGCCGGGGCGGCACCCAGCAGCAGGAGGAGAGACAGGCACGACAGGCACAGGACACGGGCGAGGGACGGCATCGGCGGCTCCAGCGGTCGGGCCCGGACGGTCAGCGTCGTACGGGCTGGTGACGCCTCGTCAGCCACAGCCCGCCCGCCGCGCCCGCGAGGAGGACCGTGCCGCCGAGCGTGCCGAGGGCGATCGCCGAATCCTCCGGACCGGTCTGCGGAAGCTGTCCGCCGGAGTCGGCACCGCTCTGCGAGGCCGAGCCGCTTCCGCCGCCGCCCGCCGCCGTCACGTCCAGGGTCAGCGAGGGCTTGGGGTTGTTGGCCGGAGTACAGGTCGTCGTCGTACCGAGCGCCTTGATGGTGAGGTTGGCGGCGGTGAAGGTGACCTTGCCCGACTTCTTCGGCGTGTAGGTGCCACTCAAGTCGTTGATCTTGATGGGGGTGTTGGCGGGGATCGCGGCCTGGTTGGCCGGGCCCGACACGTTCATCGTGCCGCTGTCCGCGCCGCCCAGCTTGATGGTGGCGCTCGGGTTCATCGCGCCCTTGCCCAGTTCGACCGGGCTGGAGGAGACGCCCTTCTGCCAGGACATGGTGATCCGGTATCCGCTGCCGCTCCTGACACTTTTGATGTCGATGGGAGAGACCGCGCTCTTGTCCCCGATCGGCGTCTTGCACTGGTAGTTGACGTCGACGACCTCGGCATGGGCCGCCGGCGCGGCCAGCAGCACCGCCGAGCCGGCCAGCGCGGCGGCGGACGCGAGCGCGGCGGTTCGTTTCGGGTACGACACGGCGGGCCACCTCATTCCTGACGGCACATCAGATCGGCCGTCAAGGTACGCCGGGGCTCGTGAGGAGGGAAGACACGACGCACGCCTGAAGTTGTGACGATCCGGCGTGCGCGCGCAGGGGTTCGGGTGGAGAGGGTGACCCCGGGTAACCCGGAGCTGGAAGGATGGCGTCAGGCCGGGGCGCCCAGCTCCGCCCAGACCGTCTTGCCCGCGACGCCGGGAGTCCGTACGACCCCCCAGTCCAGACACAGGCGCTGCACGATGAACATCCCGTGGCCGCCGGGGCGACCGGCGCGGTGCGGGGTACGCGGGGCCGGCTGGCCGGTGCCGCGGTCGGAGACCTCGAGCCGGATCACCTTGTTGTCGCAGGACAGGAGCAGCTCGTCGGGGCCCTCGGCGTGCAGACAGGCGTTGGTGACCAGTTCGGAGACGACGAGCAGCACGTCCTCGGCGGCGGCGCGCTGGTCGGCGGTGGCGGCGGGGAGCCAGCCCCAGGCGTACAGCGCCTGGCGGGTGAAGTCGCGGGCGAGTGGCACGACCCCGCTCTCGCCATCGAGGCGCAGCCTGCGGACCTGCGGCCCATCCGACGGCACGGCCGTCGCCCCCTCGGTGCTCATCAGCGCTTCACCTCACCGATTCGCCGGTTCGCGATTCAGTAGTCAGTACGTCGGTACAGCTGGCTCAGTACAGGTCGTTACGGGTCGTTACAGGTCGGTACGTACGTCGTACGCAAGTCGTTCGTGGTTCACCCGAGGCTTTGCCTGCCGACGGGCTCAGGTTGTCTCCTGCCCGGCGGATCCGGCGGAACACCCCCTTGTGCGGCGGCGGCGCCGGAGCCTGTATCGGCCCAGGTCAGCCGGTCCCGTCGGCCAGGGCTGCCTCGATCGAGTCGTGGACGGTGAAGACCGCCCCCGCACCCGTGATCTCGAACACACGGGCCACCACGGGGAGCATCCCCGCGAGGTGCACCCCACCCCCGGCGGCCTCCGCCTTCAGGCGTGTGCCGAGAAGCACGTTCAGGCCCGTGGAGTCGCAGAACTCGAGTCGCGAACAGTCCACGACGAGCCGCGAGAACCCCTTGGCGAGGAGGCCGTCGAGCGGCTCGCGCAACAGATCGGCGGTGTGGTGATCGAGCTCACCCGCCGGTGTCACAACTGCGCTGGAGCCTGCTTCCCGCACCTCCACCAGAAGCCGGCCCGACTGTGCGCTGCCGACCGTCCCGCGGTCCATGCCGTCTCTCTCCCGAGGTCGTGGCTGCTGACTGATGCCCTCGAACACTACGCCTTCCCTACGCACTCCGACACCCGAACAACCGCCCAGAATCGGACATATGACAACAGAATGCACTTGCGACGGACTCGGTGAAACGGGTAGGGCTAGTAGGGACAGGAAATCGACACGGCCGGCTTGGAGGCGCCGCACGCCGCAGTGCACGCAGGCTTCGGCAGCCATATGCCGAGAACGATGGAGGACACCATGTCACCCCGGCTCGACGCACCGCCTACCCACAACGCGACGTCGACACCCCCACCGGAACCACTGGATCCCATCGAGGGGCTCCCCGAGATCCCCCCGTACGACGAGGTCGGCGCCGTCGACGCGCGGGCTCTGTCCAAGACCCTCTTCGCGCGGCTCGAGTCGCTCGAGGAAGGCACCCACGAGCACGCGTACGTCCGCAACACCCTCGTCGAGCTCAACCTGGCACTGGTCAAGTTCGCCGCCTCCCGCTTCCGCTCCCGCAGCGAGCCGATGGAGGACATCATCCAGGTCGGCACCATCGGCCTGATCAAGGCAATCGACCGCTTCGAGCTGTCCCGCGGTGTGGAGTTCCCCACCTTCGCCATGCCGACGATCATCGGCGAGATCAAGCGCTTCTTCCGCGACACCTCGTGGTCCGTGCGCGTACCGCGCCGCCTCCAGGAGCTGCGGCTCGACCTGGCCAAGGCCGGTGACGAACTGGCCCAGAAGCTGGACCGCGCCCCGACGGTGCCGGAACTCGCCGAGCGCCTCGGCCTGTCGAAGGACGAGGTGGTCGAGGGCATGGCCGCGTCGAACGCGTACACCGCCGCCTCGCTGGACGCCCAGCCCGAGGAGGACGACTCCGAGGGCGCTCTGGCGGACCGCATCGGGTACGAGGACCACGGGCTCGAAGGCATCGAGTTCGTCGAGTCGTTGAAGCCGCTGATCGCCGAACTCCCGCCCCGGGACCGGAAGATCCTCTCCCTGCGCTTCGTGGCGGGCATGACCCAGTCGGAGATCGGGGACGAGCTCGGCATCTCGCAGATGCATGTGTCACGGCTGCTGTCGCGGACGCTGGTGCGGCTGCGCAGGGGGCTGACTGTTGAGGAGTGACCCCAGCCTGGGGTGACTTCCGCCTCCGTGCAGAGACTTGGGGCGGTCCGGCCGATGGTGCCGGACCGCCCTCGTCTTTCTCCATCGCACCGGGAGTCTCCTCGGTTACCCCGGGAAACGTCTTTCCCAGAAGGTCTCCCTCCATCACTATGGGCACCCCGAACTGGCTGGTATGTCAGAAGCGGGAGCGCGGAGGGACGACCGCGCCGGGTGCGAGGAGGCTCAGGAATGGCTCAGGGCGACGTGGCCGACGGCGACGACGGTTACGGCGACCACGGCAGCGGTTACGGCGATGGTTCCGGCGACGGCGAGAACGCGCGGGCGTCGGACGCACGGCTGACGGAGTTGCTGCGCACCCACGCCTCGACCGCGTACCCGGCCCTGCGGGAACTGCGCCGCCGCCACCATCCGCGCGTCCTCGACTACGCCCGGTTGTGCACGGCGAGCGAGTCGTCGGCACGGCAGCTGGCGGCGCAGACGCAGACCACCGCCGCCCGCGAGACGGCACGCGGCGTCGAACCGCGCGTCCCCCTGCGCCACCAGCTCCTGCTGCTGACCGCCCGCTCGGCCGCGACCTGGGCCGCCGACGAGCGTGCCGCGGGCGTGGACCCCGGTCTGCTGCTGGTCCTGAACACGTCCGGCACCGCCGGCGGCCCGACCCCGCCCCTGCTTCCGGCGTTCCGCTCGCTGCCCTCCCGCACCCAGGGCCTGATCTGGTACGGCGTCGTGGAGCGGGAACCGACCGAACGGACAGCCACTTTCCTCGGCCTGACCCACGAGGACGTGACGTACGGCATCCCGCAGGCCCTCCAGGCCATGTCCCAGGCCTGCCTCCGCTCCCGGCTGGCCGCCTCCGACGACCCCCGCTGCGGTGACTTCCGCCGCCTGATCGAGGAGTCGGTCCGCCCCGGCACTCCCCGCTACAGCGCCGACCTGCACGCCCACATGGGGCACTGCCCGCACTGCACGGCCGCCTACGAGGACCTCACCGCCCTGCGGGACGATCCTCGTACGGCGCTGGCGGAGGGGCTGTTGCCGTGGAGCGGCACGGCGTACGTCCGGGACGAGGGTGCCGTATCCGCTCCCGACTCCCCTGCGGCCCAACGGAGTTGGCCATCGTCCCGCCGGCTGCTGCTGGCCTCGGCGGCGCTGGGCGTGGCCCTGGCACCGATTCTGGTGTTCCTGCTGGCACAGGCCGACACGCGCGACTCCGGATCGACGGCCGCGACCGTGCTGCCGACGAGCCCGCCGGTCACGGTGACGACGACGGCGACGCTCTCTCCATCGCCGTCCAAGTCCACCGAACCCCCCTCGCCGTCACCGACCCGCACGTCCCACCCGCCGAGGACGTCGGCGCCCCCGAAGCCGAAACCCACCCCCAGGCCGACGCCCTCGCCCCCGGGCGCCGCCTACGCCCAGGTGGTGAACGCGGCCACGGGCCGCTGTCTGGACGTCCGCGACGGCGACTTCGAGAAGGGCACGGACGTGATCACGGCCCCCTGCTCCGCCTCCGCCACCCAGCGCTGGCGCGTCGACACCGGCCGAGGCGTCGTCCAGTCCGCCGCCGACCCCGACTTCTGCCTGGACAGCCGCGGCTCCGCGGACCGGGGTGTCGGCATCTGGGAGTGCTCCTCGGTGTACGGCAGCAACGGGCAGAACCTGCGTTTCACCGTCGACCCCGACGGCGTGATCCGCCCGGCGATCGCCATCGAGACGGCGGTGGCACCGGACGGGGACGGGGGCGACGGGATGGTGCTGGAGCCGTTGGACGGCGGGGCGGGGCAGCGATGGCGGGCGGGGGCGGTCTGAGGAGACTCAGACCGCGCGGACGCCGCGCCGCCACACCCCGCTGACCAGGGGCACACCCGGCCGGTACGCGAGGTGCACATGGCTCGGCGCGTCCAGCAGGATCAGGTCGGCGTACGCGCCGGGGGTGAGCCGGCCGATGTCGTCCCGGCGCAGGGCCGCCGCGCCGCCCGCCGTCGCCGACCACACCGCCTCGTCTGGGGTCATCCCCATGTCCCGTACGGCCAGCGCGACACAGAACGGGACGGAGGAGGTGAAGGACGAGCCGGGGTTGCAGTCGGTCGACAGGGCGACGGTGACACCCGCGTCCAGCAGTCGGCGGGCGTTCGGCCACTCGGCGCGGGTGGAGAACTCGGCGCCGGGGAGGAGAGTGGCGACCGTACGACCGTTCGCGAGCGCGTCGACGTCCGCGTCCGTGAGGTGGGTGCAGTGGTCGGCGCTGGCCGCGTCGAGCTCGACGGCGAGCTGCACACCGGGGCCGTTGGAGAGCTGATTGGCGTGGATGCGGGCCTGGAGCCCCTTCGCCTGGCCGGCGGTGAGGATGGCACGGGCCTGGTCGCCGTCGAAGGCGCCCTTCTCGCAGAAGACGTCGATCCAACGGGCGTACGGGGCGCAGGCGTCGAGCATCTCGCCGGTGACGAGGGCGACGTACGCCGCCGGGTCGTCGGCGTAGTCCGGGGAGACGATGTGGGCGCCGAGGTAGGTGACCTCGTCGGTGTGCTTCGCCGCGATGCGCAGGGCGCGGGACTCGTCCTCGACGGTGAGGCCGTAGCCGGACTTCGTCTCGAACGTCGTCGTGCCCTGGCGCAGGGCCTCGGTCAGATAGCGGGTGAGGTTGGCCTCCAGTTCCGCGTCGCTCGCCGCGCGGGTCGCCGCGACGGTCGTCCGGATGCCGCCCGCGCTGTAGGAGCGGCCGGACATCCGGGCGTTGAACTCCTGCGTGCGGTCGCCCGCGAAGACCAGATGGGAGTGGGAGTCGACGAAGCCCGGCAGCACCGCCCGGCCGCCCGCGTCGACGCGATTGTCAGTGGCGGGTGCTTTGCTGGATTCACCGGTCCACGCGACGCGGTCGCCTTCGATGACGACGGCCGCGTCCTGGATCAGACCGAGGGGAGACCTTCCCCCACTCTCGAATTTGCTCGAGTGGGGGGACCCCCATCCGAGGGAGGGGTCGTTGGTGACCAGCGTGGCGATGTTGGTGATGGCGGTGCTGCTGCTCATGGCGTCCTCAGGGGTGATGGGATTCAGCCGCGCAGGGCTTCGATCGCGTCTGCCAGCGCCGACGGCACATTCGGTACGAGGGTGTGCGCGCCGTCTCGTACGACATGGCGGCCGCCCACGACCGTGTGGCGCACGTCCGCGGCGGAGGCGGCGAATACAGCCGTCTCCGCACCGAGCCTGGGCAGCGGCCCCGCGGTCCTGACCGAGTCGAGGGCGATCGTCGTGAAGTCGGCGAGTGCACCCGGCTCCAGTCGGCCCGTATCGTCCCAGCCCAGGGCTGCGTGACCGTCCTCCGAAGCCGCGCGCAGCAGTGCCGCGGCCGTCCAGTGGCCGCGGGTGCGGGTGCGCAGCCGCTCGTTCAGCTCCATGGCGCGCGCCTCTTCGAGCAGGTCGATGACGGCGTGGCTGTCGGAGCCGAGGCAGAGCGGGGAGCCCGCGCGCTGGAGGGCCACGGCGGGTCCGATGCCGTCGGCCAGGTCGCGCTCGGTCGTCGGACACATACAGGTGCCGGTGGTGGAGTCGCCGAGCAGGGCGATGTCCTCGTCGGTGAGATGGGTGTTGTGCACGCCGGTGGTGCGCGGCCCGAGGACACCGTGGTCGGCGAGGAGCCGGGCGGGGGTGATGCCGTGCGCTTCCCGGCAGGCGTCGTTCTCGGCGGTCTGCTCGGACAGGTGCACATGGAGCGGGGCCCGCCGCTCCTCGGCCCACCGTGCCACGGTCGCCAACTGGCCCGCGGGCACGGCCCGTACGGAGTGGATGGCCGCTCCGATCCGTGCGTGATCCCGTTCCTTGAGAACTGAACAGCGTTCGGCCCAGGCCTCCGCGCTCCCGTCGGAGAAGCGCAGCTGGTGGCTGTTGGGCGGCTGTCCGAAGCCGGAGGAAAGGTAGGCGGTGTCGAGGAGGGTGATGCGGATACCGGCTTCGGCGGCGGCCGCGATGAGCGCCTCACCCATGGCGTTCGGGTCGGCGTAGGGGGTGCCGCCGGGCGCGTGGTGCACGTAGTGGAACTCGCCGACGGAGGTGACGCCGGCCAGCGCCATCTCCGCGTACACGGCGCGGGCGAGGGCGTGATAGGTCTCCGGGGTCAGCCGGTCGGCGACGGAGTACATGACCTCGCGCCAGGTCCAGAAGGTGCCCGAGCCGACCTGGACCGTGCCGCGCAGGGCGCGGTGGAAGGCGTGGCTGTGCGCGTTGGCCAGCCCGGGGAGGGTGAGTCCGCGCAGGATCTCGGCGCCGGCCGGCGGCGTGGGCACGCCGGTGCGGACAGCGGCGATCCGCCCGTCGCTCACGTCCAGGGCCACGCCCGGCTCGACATAGGTTCCGAGCCAGACGTGCTCCAGCCAGTACGTCCGCTTGGTCACGTGGCGAGCCCTTCCAGTACGTCGGCGAGAGCGGTGACCCCGGCCAGGCAGTCGTCCTCGGCCGCGAACTCGGCCGGGGAGTGCGAGACGCCGGTGGGGTTGCGCACGAACAGCATGGCGGTCGGGATGCTCCCGGAGAGGATTCCGGCGTCGTGTCCGGCACCGGTACCCAGGACAGGCACCTTCATCTCCGTGTCCTTGCCGAGGATGCGGGCGAGTTCGTCGCGCAGGGCGTGGTCGAACTCCACGACGGGCGTGAAGGACTCGCGGACGACGTCGAGGTCGACGCCATGGGCGGCGGCGTACTCCCGGGCCGCCCCCTCGATCCCGCCGACGACCCGGTCGAGGGCCTCCTGATCGGCGGCACGGGAGTCGAGCCAGCCGCGCACCAGGGACGGGATGGCGTTGACGCCGTTCGGCTCGACGGCGATCTTGCCGAAGGTGGCGACGGCACCGGCGAGTTCGGCCTCCCGGCGGGCGGCGAGCACGGTCTCGGCGTACGACAGCATCGGGTCGTGCCGGTCCACCAGTCGGGTCGTGCCGGCGTGGTTGGCCTCGCCCCGGAAGTCGAACCGCCAGCGCCCGTGCGGCCAGATGGCACTGGCGACTCCCACCGCGTCACCGGTGAGGTCGAGGGCCCGCCCCTGCTCGACGTGCAGCTCGACGAAGGCACCGATCCGGGCGAGCCGCTCCGGATCGGGACCGATGGCGTCGGGGTCGTACCCGGCGGCCTCCATCGCCTGCGGCAGCGTGACCCCGTCCCCATCGGTGAGCCGATGGGCCTGCTCGACGGTGAGCTGCCCGGCGGCGAGCCGCGACCCGACACAGGCGAGCCCGAACCGGGCCCCTTCCTCGTCACCGAAGTTGACGATGGCAAGGGGCTTGGCGAACTGCACTCCCCTGCGGCGCAGTTCATCGAGCGCGGCGAAGGAGGACACGACCCCGAGGGGCCCGTCGAAGGCCCCTCCATCGGGCACGGAGTCAAGATGCGACCCCGTGACGACGGCGCCTCCGGCCTCCGGGTCCCCGAGCCAGGCCCACTGATTCCCGTTCCGGTCGACTTCGTAGGTCAGCCCACGGGCGCGGGCCTGGTCCTCGAACCAGACCCGGCACTCGGCGTCGGCCCCGCTCCAGGCGTAGCGCCGGTAGCCGCCCGAGGCGGAGCTGCGGCCGATGGGCTGCAGCTCGCGCCACATCTCATGGAAGGAACCGCCCACAGGCACAGGCTGCGCAGAGCGCACGGGCAGTGCAGGCCGTCCAGGCTGTGGGCAGTCGTTCCGCAGGGCGATGGGGGTCCCCCCGGTCGAGCGAAGCCGAGACTGGGGGCGGGTGGGCACAGCCGAACCGGCAGCCGGCGACGAGACCTCAGCCCCCACCGGAGGGTTGTCGTGCCCGCCCTCACGAACCGTCACGCGTCGTCACCCTCGCGCATAGGAACCCGAACACCGCGCTCCTGGGCGACCGACTCGGCGATGTCATACCCGGCGTCCACATGCCGAATGACACCCATCCCGGGGTCATTGGTCAGCACCCGCCGAATCTTCTCGCCAGAGAGCTTCGTACCGTCGGCCACAGTCACCTGCCCCGCGTGGATGGACCGCCCCATGCCCACACCACCACCGTGGTGAATGGACACCCACGACGCACCCGAGGCCACGTTCACCATGGCATTCAGCAGCGGCCAGTCGGCGATCGCGTCGGAGCCGTCGAGCATCGCCTCGGTCTCCCGGTACGGAGACGCCACGGACCCACAGTCGAGGTGGTCACGGCCGATGGCCAGCGGAGCCGCCAGCTCACCGGAGGCCACCATGTCGTTGAAGCGCTCACCGGCCTTGTCCCGCTCGCCGTAGCCGAGCCAGCAGATGCGCGCGGGCAGGCCCTGGAAGTGCACGCGCTCACCGGCCAGCTTGATCCAGCGGGCCAGGGACTCGTTCTCCGGGAAGAGGTCGAGGATCGCCTTGTCGGTCTTGGCGATGTCGGCCGGGTCACCGGACAGCGCCGCCCAGCGGAACGGACCCTTGCCCTCGCAGAACAGCGGCCGGATGTATGCGGGGACGAAGCCGGGGAAGGCGAACGCCCGCCCGTACCCGGCGAGTTGGGCCTCGCCGCGGATCGAGTTGCCGTAGTCGAAGACTTCGGCGCCGGCGTCCATGAAGCCGACCATGGCCTCGACGTGCTTGGCCATGGACTCACGGGCCCGGGTGGTGAACCCGGCCGGGTCCTTCGCGGCGGCGGAGCCCATGTCCTCGAAGGCGATACCCACCGGCAGGTACGACAGCGGGTCGTGGGCCGAGGTCTGGTCGGTCACAATGTCGATGGGCGCATCCATCGCGAGCAGCTGCGGAACCAGCTCGGCGGCGTTGCCGAGGACGCCGATGGACAGCGGGCGGCGGGCGTCGCGCGCCTCGACGGCCAGCTGCAGCGCGTGGTCGAGCGAGTCGGCCTGCACATCGAGGTACCGGTGCTCGATACGGCGCTCGATGGCGCGCGGGTCGCAGTCGATACAGATGGCGACGCCGTCGTTCATGGTCACGGCGAGCGGCTGGGCGCCACCCATGCCGCCGAGGCCGGCGGTGAGGGTGATCGTCCCGGCGAGGGTGCCGTTGAACTTCTTCGCGGCGACGGCGGCGAAGGTCTCGTAGGTGCCCTGGAGGATGCCCTGGGTGCCGATGTAGATCCAGGAGCCTGCGGTCATCTGGCCGTACATGGTCAGGCCGAGGGCCTCCAGGCGGCGGAACTCCTCCCAGTTGGCCCAGTCGCCGACCAGGTTGGAGTTGGCGATCAGGACGCGCGGGGCCCATTCGTGGGTCTGCATGACGCCGACCGGGCGGCCGGACTGGACCAGCATGGTCTCGTCCTGCTTGAGGGTCCTGAGCGTGCGGACCATGGCGTCGAAGGAGCGCCAGTCACGGGCGGCCTTGCCGGTGCCGCCGTAGACGACGAGCTTGTCGGGGTGCTCGGCGACCTCTGGGTCGAGGTTGTTCTGGAGCATCCGGAGGGCGGCCTCCTGCTGCCATCCCAGGGCGCTCAGTTCCGTACCACGCGGCGCTCGTACGGGGCGGGGTCCTGACATGGTCTGCCTCCTGGCGGTTGCTCCCAAGGGATTGTTACTGCGGTTATTCACATCCTGGCCTGATGAATAGAACTAGTCAATACGGCAGGACGCCGATGTCGGCGCGGCGCAGGTGCTTCGCTGGAGACATGCAGTCGAGCGATGACATGACGGGGGGCCTCGTGGGCGGTGCGAAGTCCGGGTACGCGGACGAGTCCGAGCGAGCGGCACGGCGGGACGACGCGGTGCGGGCCGCCGTGGAACAGGGGCTGCTGGGGCCGGGCAGTCCCGTCGTGGGCCTGCTCGACGTCACCGGCATCCGGGAGTCCGCGGCCGGGCTGCGGGCGGCGTTCGAGGCGGTCACGGCGCCCGGCACACCGGTGCTGCATGCCTTCGCGGTGAAGGCGTCGCCGCTGGTGCCGGTGGTGCGGCTGCTGCACGAGGAGGGCATCGGCGCGGAGGTCGCCAGTCCCGGCGAGATGGCGCTGGCGCGGGCGGCGGGGGTGCCGGCGGAGCACATCGTGCTCGACGCGCCCGCGAAGACGACGGCCGAGCTGCGGGAGGCGCTGGACCTCGGGGTCACGGTCCATGTCGACAACCCGCAGGAGCTGGACCGGCTCGACGGTCTGATGCGCGGGTCGAGCAGCCGCTCACCCCTCGGGATCCGGGTGAACCCGCAGGTCGGCGGCGGCTCCATCGAGGCGCTGTCGACGGCGACGGCGACCTCGAAGTTCGGGGTCGCCCTGCGCGACGAGGGTGCCCGGGAGTGGGTCGTCCAGGCCTATCTGGACCGGCCGTGGCTGAACCGGCTGCATGTGCACGCCGGATCGCAGGGGATTCCGCTGTGCGTGGCGGCCCGGGGCATCACGGAGACGTACCGGCTCGCCGAGGAGGTCAATCGGCGCGCGGGCCGCCGGCAGATCGACACGCTCGACATCGGCGGCGGGCTGGCGGTGAACTTCGGCTCGGACGCGATCACGCCGACGTACGCGCAGTACGCGCGGCTGCTGAGCGAGGCGGTGCCGGGGCTGTTCGACGGGCGGTACGGGCTGGTGACCGAGTTCGGCCGGTCACTGCTGGCCAAGCACGGGACGATGGTGGCGCGGGTCGAGTACGCCAAGAGCGCCGGCGGGCGGGCGGTCGCGGTGACGCACGCGGGCGTGCAGGTGGCGACGCGGACGGTGTATGCGCCGGGGACGTGGCCGCTGAGGATCGCCGCGTACGACGCAAAGGGGCGGCCGAAGACCGGGCCCGAGGTGGTGCAGGACGTGGCGGGTCCTGCGTGCTTCGCCGGGGACCTCCTTGCCGAGGCGCGTGCGCTGCCTCTGCTGGAACAGGGGGACCATGCCGCTGCGCTGGACACGGGCGCGTACTACTTCGCGCACCATTACGCCTACAACTCGCTTGCGCGGCCTGGGGTTTACGGGTTCGTTCCGGATGGGTCCGGGGGTGTGGTCTTCGCGACGGTGCGGGAGCCGCAGACGGTTGCAGAGATCGTCGCGGAGTCCGGGGGCAGGCATGTTGGTTCGTTGACGGAGTTGGGGTAGCTACGCGCCGTAGGGGCCACGGTGGTGTGTCGACTTGCGGTCCGTCGTGGCAAATCGACACAGCCCCGCGCCCCTTCGGGGCGACTGCAGTTCCGTCAGACCAAAGCCTCCGTACGCCTTCGCGCACCCCCCGGCGCCGCATCCCCCGCCGCCATGCCCGTGCCGCGGTATGCCTTGACCCGCTTGCCCACCGGGCGCCCGCCGCGGGTGTCGAGCCAGTCGACGCGTACCCACAGCAGCGTGTCCGTGTCCCTCTCCCGCCGCCCGATCCAGGCCGCCTTCAGGCGGAGACCCGCGCCGGTCCCGGCGAGGAGCATGCCACCGGCCGCGGGGAGGGCGAAGGAGGTGCCGAGGGCCGCGGCGAAGGCGAGCAGCAGCCACCAGCGGTGGCCGCGGCGCCAGGTGCGCACGCTGACCGCGCGGTCCTGGAGCACGTCGTGCCGGCCCGCACGGGCGGCACCGCGGGCGAGAGCGGCGTACCGGCTGCGGCGCGCATACGCCACCACCGCCGCACCCACGATGAACAGCGCCGCCCCGGCCAGGACGCCGATCCGGCGCCCCGTCACCCCGGGCGGCAGCACCCCGGTGCCCGCCGCGAACACCCCGAGCCACCCGAGCGGTGCCGCCCCGGCCCGCACCACGACGGCCACCCGGGCAAGTCCCTGTCCTCCGCGTCCTGCGCGCGCCACGTCCGACCTCCCGTGTCACGTTCGTACGAAACGTCTGCGGGCGGCATGTTAACGACTCAACGTGAGACCAGTCTGAGAGCGGCGGATCACTCCACGAACAGGCTGCGCGCCGCCGCTCTGGCGTCGAACTCCTCCAGGCGGGCCTGGGCGTCGGGCAGGTCGTCCGCCATGGCCTCCAGGAGCACGCGCCCGAGCAGCATCGGCGCGCACGCGGTGTCGAAGGCGAGCCCGGTGCCGACGTTGGCGGGCAGCAGCAGGTCCGAGTACTTGGCGACCGGCGCGAACACGGAGTCGGCGACCGTGACCACGGACAGGCCGGCGTCCTTGGCATAGGCGAGGGTGTCGACGACCTCGCGCGGATGCCTCGGCAGCGCGAAGCACAGCAGGGTCGAGGCGCCCGCGTGGACGGCCGCGTCGATACGGTCGTGGATCATCGTGCCGCCCTCGTTGAGCAGCCGGACGTCGGGGTGGACCTTGGCGGCGAAGTACGCGAAGCCGTATGCCTGGGAGGCGGCGGCCCGCAGCCCGAGCACCGCGAGCGGGCGGGAGGCGGCCAGCATCCGGCCCGCCCTCTGCACGGGGCGGGGGTCGGCGAGCACCTCGGCCAGGTGCCGCAGGTTCTCGATCTCGGCCTCGACGGCCTGCTGGTACTCGTTGTACGACGCCGAGCCGGCGGCCTGCTCGGCGGGCACGACGTCGCGCAGGTGCTTGCGCAGGGCCGGGTAGCCGTCGAAGCCGAGGGCGACCGCGAAGCGGGTCACGGACGGCTGGCTGACCCCGGCCAGTTCGGCCAGCTCCACGCTGGACAGGAACGGCACGTCGGACGCCCGCCGCACCATGCTGTGCGCGATGCGCCGCTGGGTCGGCGTGAGCCGGTGCCCCTCGAAGAGCGCCTGCAGTCGAGTCGCAGGGCTTTCGGTCACGCTCATGACGTGCTCCCCCTCCAGATGTCCGTGAACCGGTCGAGCAGTGCGGCAGCGGCCGTCACGTCGTCCGTGAGCGGCCGGTCGGCCGGGTCCTCGTCGAGCGCCACCTCGGCGAGCGCCAGTGCCCGGCCCACCGGAAGATCCGGGTCGGGCTTGAGGTCGCGCTGGCGCAGCGCCCGTACTGCGGCGACGAGTTCGCAGCCGACCACCAGACGGTACGCAGCGCAGGCGCGCAGCGTTTGACGGGCGGCGAGCGAGGCGAAGCTGGCCTGTTCCTCGACGCCCCGGGAGAGTACAGCGTGGCCGAGCGACGCGGGGGCGGAGAAGGCACGCAGGTCGCCGAGGGCGGCGCCGGCGGAGTACTCCAGGATCATCACGCCGGAGGCGGCGGGCTCGTGGTCGGCGAGGAAGGGGCGCAGCCGCGTGTAGGCGGGCTCGTTGAGGGTGGACAGGCGTGACGTCGACAGCCGTGCCACCTGGGTGACGGCCAGCCTGAAGTGGTCGAGGGCGAGGGCGAGTTGGGCCTGGTAGAAGCCGCCGTGGTGGTAGGCGGCGAGGTCCTCGACGGAGATGAGGGGGTTCTCGGCGGCGGCGTTGATCTCGACGGCGAGCACCTGCTCCAGGGCGTCGGCGGCGTCGTGCGCGGGGCCGTGGATCTGGGGCAGGCAGCGGAAGCCGTACGGGTCCTGGATGCGGCCCAGCGGCGGGGTGGGCCGGTCCGCCGCCCCGATCAACTCCCGCATACGCCGCGCCACTTCGACGCTCCCCCGGTGCGGGCGGGCGGCGTGCACGGGGGCGGCGTAGGCCTCGTGCGACCCGTCGACGGCGAGCAGCGAGAGGGCGGCGACGACCTGGGTGGCCCCGATAAGCCCCTGCAGCTCGTGCAGCGCGAGAGCGGCCTGCCCCAGAGTGAGCGCGTTGCTGCTGATCAGGGCCAGGGCGTCGTTGTTGTCGAGGGGCTGCACCTCGGGGGCGCCCGCACCCCGCCAGGGATGCTCCCCGGCCAGCGCCAGGCCGAGTTGCGCAAGGGGCGCGATGTCTCCGGTCCCGACCGAGCCGAACTCGTTGACAACCGGGTACGCGCCCGTCTCCAGCGCGGCGCACAGGGCCGTGATCACACTGGGCCGCAGTCCCGCGCCGGCCGCGAGGAGCTGGTTGGCGCGGACCGCGAGCATCGCGCGGACCTGGCGGGCCGGGAGTTCCGCGCCGATCGCGCCCGCGTGGCTGCGCAGCAGGCGCAGACCGTGTCCCGCGGCGGCCTCGGTGGGCACGTCCTCGTTCCGGTTGGCACCCACGCCGGTCGAGCGGCCGTACACGCGCCCGGTGGCCGCGATCTGCCGCGCGGCGTTCCAGGACTCCTCGGCCCGGCGCATCGCGTCGGTCCCCGGAACCGGCCGCGCGGCCCCGTCGGCGAGGCGTACGACGTCCTCGACGCCGAGCCCGATCCCGTCGAGGACGACCAGGCCACCGCGCACAGACTCAGGGGCGTCCACGATTCGAGACGACATAAAGCCCAAATTCCCCTCAATCCGAATATTCGATCTTGATTCTCGGTCATCGGTTACCTCGGCTCGGTCATCGGTTACCTCGGATTGACACCGGAGCATTGACAACCTATTCAGACACCAAGAACTCTGCATGACGTTATACAGCCGGGCAAGGGACATCTCATGATCCAGTTCGATGCGGTCCACAAGCGCTTCCCCAACGGCACGACAGCAGTCCACGATCTCTCCCTGGCGATGCCGGAAGGCGGGGTGACCGTCCTGGTCGGCTCCTCCGGTTGCGGCAAGACGACCACCCTGCGGATGATCAACCGGATGGTGGACCCCACCTCCGGCACCATCCGGGTCGGCGGCCGGGACGTCATCGAGCAGGATGCCGCCGAGCTGCGCCGCTCAGGCGGTTACGTCATCCAGCAGGCCGGACTCTTCCCGCACCGCACGGTCCTCGACAACGTCGCGACCGTGCCGCCCCGGCCGAGGACTCCGACGCCTTCGTCGTGACCCGCGAGACCGCGGACAAGTACGGCCTCACCTCGCTCGCCGACCTCCAGAAGCAGAACGGAAAGCTGGTCGTCGGCGCCGCCCCCGAGGTCAAGAAGCGCCAGGTCGGGGCGGTCGGCCTGAAGGAGGTGTACGGCGTCGACTTCAAGGAGTTCAGGTCGCTCGACTCCGACGGACCCCTGGTCAAGGGCGCCCTGAAGAAGGGCGACGTGGACGTGGCGAACCTCTTCACCACCGACACCGACATCGAGGCCAACGGCTGGGTGGTGCTGGCCGACCCGAAACATCTGATCCCGAGCCGGCACATCGTTCCGCTCATCGCCGACCGCAAGGCCGACGACACGGTCCGCAAGGCCCTCGCCCGGCTCGGCAACACCCTGACCACCGCCGACCTCACCGAGCTCAACCGCCAGGTGGACAAGGACAAGAAGGACCCCGAGGACGTGGCGAACGCGTACGCGCGCCGGAAGGGACTGGTGAAGTAGATGACCGGGCTCGTCGAACTCCGCTCCATCGACGTCGTCCCCGACGAGGAACGCCACGGCACCGCGTTCAGCCAGTTCACCCTCTGGCTCGGCGCCAACCTCCAGATCACCGCAGTCGTCACCGGCGCCCTCTCGGTCGTCTTCGGCGGGGACGTGGTCTGGTCCCTCGCCGGCCTGCTGCTGGGCAATCTGCTCGGCGGCGCCGTGATGGCCCTGCACTCGGCACAGGGCCCCAAGCTGGGCCTGCCCCAGATGATCCAGTCGCGCGCCCAGTTCGGGGTGCGCGGGGCGGTCGTACCGCTGCTGCTGGTGATCGTCATGTACATCGGCTTCTTCGCGTCCGGCAGCGTGCTGGCCGGTCAGGCGGTCGGCGAGCTGACACACACGAACGACACGGCCGGCATCGTCGTCTTCGCCGCCGTCACCGCGGTCGTGGCGACGGTCGGCTACCGGGTCATCCACACGCTGGGCCGCATCACCAGCGTGATCTGCGCGCTCGCCTTCGTCTACCTGGGCATACGACTCCTGGACCGAGCCGATCTCTCGCACGGCGCTCTGCGGCTCTCGCGCCGGAGCGGACGGCCCATGCGCCGGTTGCCGATCAAGAGGCGGTATCGCGGCGGCGATGATCTGACGATGAATCAGCCAAGTGTCGTTAAATGGGCACCGAGGGTGACCGTACGCATGCCTACGGTGAGTGCGCGCCACAAGCGCTACTCCTGAGGAAGCGTCATGGCCTCGAACCGCAGGATCTTCCTGACGGTCACCGCCGCCGGTGCGCTGACCGCCGCCCCTCTGACCCCGGTGGCGGCGGCAGCGCCCGGTTTCCCTCCCCGTCCCCCGCGCTCCGCGCGCGCCGCGCTCGCCGAACTCCTGGCAGGCAACCGCCGGTACGCCACCGGTCGCCCCCGGCACCCGCACGAGAGCCGGCGGCTGCGCCGCCAACTGGCCGCCGTCCAGCACCCGTTCGCAGTGATCGTCGGCTGTATCGACTCCCGGGTCCCGCCGGAGCTGATCCTCGGCCACGAGCGCCGCGGGGCCGGGCGACGAACTCCCGGACGGCGCGGGCGGGGCATCGAGGTCCGCATCAGCGGGGTCGAGCACGGCCATCGCAGGGTCCTGGAGTCCTGCGGTGTCCTTTCGGCCGCTGCCCCCAGCCCCGACAGGGGGGCTATCCCCAGTGCGGCGGGGTCCCCGGCTCCCTAACCTGACGCGTATGACCGGAATGGACGCGCGCGACACCGACCTGAAGAAGGAACTCGACGCCACCCTGCGGGCCCGCGGGGAACTGGGCGAGGAGTACGAGTCCGCGCTGGTCGACTCGTTCCTTGAGAAGGTCGACCAGCGCATCGACGGAGCGGTGGAGCGCCGGCTGCGCCGGACGCTCGCCGAGCAGCAGATGCAGGTCGCCCGCGGATCGCGGTCGCCGAAGGCCACTGACTCCTGGGGCGAGCGCTTCGGCTTCGCCATCGTCTCGCTGGTGCTGGCGATCCCGCTGTCCGCGATCGGCGGCGGCATCGCCCATCTGCCCGGCCTGCTGGTGGCCTGGACGGGCATCGTCGGCGTCAACGTGGTCCAGGCGGCCCGCAGCAACCCGGGCCTGTTCGGCGGTCGGCGGCGCAGGAAGTCGTCGCAGGACAGCGACTGGGAGGACTGACACTCCCCGGTTGACGCACCGCACTCACCCCGGCCGGCCGCTCTACGCCGGCCGGCTTCTTTTCTCCGCCGCAACCAGACATCGGCCGAACCCGGCGAAACTACAGGTAGGCCAAAAGATGTGCGCGGGGACCGCCGCACCCCCGTTGCCGGGGGGCGGGACGACGGCGGTCCCCGCGAGGGACGCGGGCCGGGTCAGGGCCGGGCTTGCGCGTCCTAGGCGTCCATGGAGGTCCGGGAGCCGCTCCGGAGGTCCTTGGCGCCGTTCGGCGCCGGCCTGGGCGGGGAGCCGCTCCCGCCCTGCCGACACCCACTAATGTGCCGGACCCGTGTTAAGCCGGTGCTGCGCGCACGTGACGCGCTCGTACCACTTCCGCGAAGTCCACAGACCGGACAGGAAACCGTAAGTTCCCCGCCGTCACGGTCGGTTCACCGGACGTTTGCTACTGCCTTGCGCCCTTGGCGAGGAAGGCCAGCAGGTCCTGCCGGCTGACCACACCGGTCGGCTTGCCCTCGACGAGGACGATCGCCGCGTCCGCCGAGCCCAGCACCGACATCAGGTCCGCGACCGGCTCGCCGGAGCCGACCTGGGGCAGCGGGGCGCACATGTGCTTCTCCAGCGGGTCCTCCAGCGAGGCCCGCTTGTTGAAGAGGGCGTCGAGCAGCTCCCGCTCCACGACCGAGCCCACGACCTCTGCGGCCATCACGTCGGGGTGACCGGCGCCGGGCTTGACGACCGGCATCTGCGAGACGCCGTACTCGCGCAGCACCTCGATGGCCTGCCCGACGGTTTCGTCCGGGTGCATATGGACGAGGGAGGGGATGGCGCCGTGCACCTTGTCGTTCAGGACGTCGGCGACGCGGGCGCTGGGGCCCTCGTCCTCGAGGAAGCCGTAGTCGGCCATCCACTCGTCGTTGAAGATCTTGCTGAGGTAGCCGCGCCCGCTGTCGGGAAGGAGAACCACCACGACGTCGTCGGGGCCCAGCCGCTCGGCGACCCGCAGCGCGGCCACGACCGCCATGCCGCAGGAACCGCCGACCAGCAGCCCCTCCTCCTTCGCGAGGCGCCGGGTCATCTGGAAGGAGTCCTTGTCGGAGACCGGGACGATCTCGTCGGCGACGGTCCGGTCGTAGGCGGTGGGCCAGAAGTCCTCACCCACGCCCTCGACCAGGTACGGCCGCCCGGAGCCGCCGGAGTACACCGAGCCCTCGGGGTCGGCGCCGATGACCTGCACCCGGCCGTCACTGGCGTCCTTCAGATAGCGGCCGGTGCCGGAGATGGTGCCGCCGGTGCCGACACCCGCCACGAAGTGGGTGATCTTCCCCTCGGTCTGCTCCCACAGCTCGGGGCCGGTCGAGTGATAGTGCGAGAGCGGGTTGTTGGGGTTGGAGTACTGGTCGGGCTTCCAGGCCCCCGGGGTCTCGCGCACCAGCCGGTCGGAGACGTTGTAGTAGGAGTCGGGGTGCTCGGGATCGACGGCGGTCGGGCACACGACCACCTCGGCCCCGTACGCGCGCAGCACGTTGATCTTGTCGGTGCTCACCTTGTCCGGGCAGACGAAGATGCACTTGTAGCCCTTCTGCTGGGCCACGATGGCAAGTCCGACACCGGTGTTCCCACTGGTCGGCTCGACGATCGTGCCGCCCGGCTTGAGCTCCCCGCTCTGCTCGGCGGCCTCGATCATGCGTAGGGCGATGCGGTCCTTCACGGAACCGCCCGGGTTGAAGTACTCCACCTTGGCCAGGACGGTCGCCTGGATGCCCTTGGTCACGTTGTTGAGCCTCAGCAGCGGGGTGTTGCCGACGAGGCTGATCATCGAGTCGTGGAATTGCACCGTTGTCTCCGGTTGCTTGCAAAAAGAGTGGTCGTAGTGGTTCCGCCAGCCTAAGGCCCGGGCAGGGCGGGGTGGGCGTTCACTCCCCGTTGAGATTGGCGCACTGCCAGTACGGGGCAAGGAGTGGATGTACGGCTACGAGGAGGTGGCGGCGGCGGATGACGAACATGTCGAGGGCGAGGGTGGCCCGGCGGATCGCGGCCGGTGCGGCGTACGGCGGTGGCGGGGTCGGACTGGTCGGCGCGGCGGCCGTCGGCCTGCTGCTGGCCGAGGTGCGGCTGGCCAAGCGTCATGTGGGCAACGGGGACGGCGGCCGGGTCCCGTCGGCGGACGGTCTGTACGGCCCCGGCTATGCCGTCCCGGGCGAGCAGGCGCTGAGGCTGACACTGCTCGGCGACTCCACGGCGGCGGGCCAGGGCGTGCACCGGTCGGGGCAGACACCGGGCGCGCTGCTGGCGTCGGGACTCGCGGCGGTGGCGGAGCGACCGGTGGTGCTGCGCAACGTGGCCCTTCCGGGTGCCCAGTCGGACGACCTGGACCGTCAGGTGGCCCTGGTCCTGTCCGCGCCCACGCCCGCCCCGGACGTCTGCGTGATCATGATCGGCGCGAACGACGTGACCCACCGAATGCCCCCGACCCGCTCGGTGCGACACCTCTCGGCGGCGGTACGACGGCTGCGCACGGCCGGTGCCGAGGTCGTCGTCGGCACCTGTCCCGACCTGGGCACGATCGAGCCGGTGCAGCAGCCGCTGCGCTGGCTGGCCCGCCGGGCCTCGCGGCAACTGGCGGCGGCCCAGACGATCGGGGCGGTCGAGCAGGGGGGCCGTACGGTGTCGCTGGGCGACCTGCTGGGCCCCGAGTTCGCGGCGAACCCCCGTGAGCTGTTCGGCCCCGACAACTACCACCCCTCGGCGGAGGGCTACGCCACGGCGGCGATGGCGGTCCTGCCGACCGTCTGCGCGACCCTCGGCCTGTGGCCGGCGGGGGAGGAGCGCCCGGACGTCTCGCGCCGCGAGGGCTTCCTGCCGGTCGCCCGCGCCGCCGCGGAGGCGGCGTCCGAGGCCGGCACCGAGGTCACGGCGGCGATGCCGACGGGGCCGCGGGGACCGTGGGCACTGCTCAAGCGGAGGCGCAGGCGCCGGGTCAGCGAGCCGCAGCCTGCACCCACGTCACCGACCAGCCCGTCCGGCGTTTGAGGACGAGGCCGTCGGCAAGGCCGCCCCAGCGGCCCAAGCAAGCGCTTAGACAAGTGCGGTCAGGGTCACATGGCGAGACCGGTGACCGCGACGGTACGTGCGGGTAACTTCCCAAGTGAGCCCTGCCCGTACCCCCATACGCCCATGGAGCCGTGATGCCCGAAGCCGTCATCGTCTCGACCGCCCGTTCCCCCATCGGCCGCGCCTTCAAGGGCTCTCTCAAGGACCTGCGCCCGGACGACATCACCGCCACGATCATCCAGGCCGCCCTCGCCAAGGTCCCCGAGCTGGACCCGAGGGACATCGACGACCTGATGCTCGGCTGTGGTCTGCCCGGCGGCGAGCAGGGCAACAACCTCGGCCGGATCGTCGCCGTGCAGATGGGCATGGACCACCTGCCGGGCTGCACGATCACCCGCTACTGCTCCTCGTCCCTCCAGACGAGCCGCATGGCCCTGCACGCCATCAAGGCCGGCGAGGGCGACGTCTTCATCTCGGCCGGCGTCGAGATGGTCTCCCGCTTCACCAAGGGCAACTCCGACAGCCTCCCGGACACGCACAACCCGTTCTTCGCCGAGGCCGAGGCCCGTACCGCCGAGGTCGCCCAGCAGGTGGGCACGACCTGGCACGACCCGCGTGAGGACGGCCTCGTCCCGGACGCCTACATCGCGATGGGACAGACGGCCGAGAACCTGGCCCGCTGGAAGGGCGTCACCCGCCAGGACATGGACGAGTTCGGCGTCCGCTCGCAGAACCTCGCCGAGGAAGCCATCAAGAACGGCTTCTGGGAGCGCGAGATCACCCCGGTGACCCTCCCCGACGGCACGGTGATCAGCAAGGACGACGGCCCGCGCGCCGGCGTCACGATGGAGGGCGTCCAGGGCCTCAAGCCGGTCTTCCGCCCCGACGGCATGGTCACGGCGGGCAACTGCTGCCCCCTGAACGACGGCGCGGCGGCCGTGGTCGTCATGTCCGACACCAAGGCCCGCGAGCTCGGCCTCACCCCGCTCGCCCGCATCGTGTCGACCGGCGTTACGGGCCTGTCCCCCGAGATCATGGGCCTCGGCCCGGTCGAGGCGTCGCAGCAGGCCCTCCGCCGCGCCGGCCTCACCATCGACGACATCGACCTGGTCGAGATCAACGAGGCGTTCGCCGCCCAGGTGATCCCCTCCTACCGGGAACTGAACATCCCGCTGGAGAAGCTGAACGTCAACGGCGGCGCGATCGCCGTGGGCCACCCCTTCGGCATGACCGGCGCCCGCATCACCGGCACGCTCATCAACTCGCTCCAGTTCCACGACAAGCAGTTCGGCCTGGAGACGATGTGCGTCGGCGGCGGCCAGGGCATGGCGATGGTCATCGAACGCCTCAGCTGAGCCCGTTCGGTAATCGCTGCGGAACCCACCGTGACGCTTCGGCCCGGCTTTCGAGTACCGCTCGAACGCCGGGCCGATTTGTGATCCAATCTCCCCCAGGATGTGACCTATCTCCCTTCGGGGGGATATCTACGCAGGTCAGCGCCAGTACACAGCTAAACCCCAGACCCAAAGTCCTGTCCGTTTCGTGACGTTACGCACTGACAGCTGGTTAGTCCACCCTTCAAGCTGATGTAGGAAGTCGGGGGTCGACTTTGAACCGGGAGTACGTAGTGAGCGCCATGCCGATCGCCTTGCTGCTCACCACGGTCGCCACGGGCGCCGTGGGCGTCGCTGTTCTGCGCACCGTTCTCGTGCTGCGCCGTCAGGTGGCGGCCCTGCACACCCAGCTCGCCGAGAGCCAGGCAGCCGCCATGCGTGCGTTGCTGCCCGCCGCCCGCACCGCCGCCGACGCGGACGAGATACGCGCCGCCGTGGCCGAGGCGCTCGCCGAGGAACGGGAGCGGGAGCTCGCCGAGGCCCGCGCGTTCTGGGCCGCCCAGGAGAGCCGGGACGCCTCCGACGCGCCCTCGCTGCTGGGCCTCTCCGACAACGAACCGTTCCTGCCGCGGCAGACCGACTTCGTGGGTCTGGAGCCGCTGGAGCCGGTGGCCGAGCCGACGACGGAGGTCGACGAGTTCGCCGGGGACTCCCCCGAACTGGCAGCCGCCCGCCGCCGTCACCCCTCGCACCCGGACTTCGTGCCCGTGCAGTCGCCGGTCGTGAACGACCACGAGCGCACGGTCTCCACCCTGGAGCAGCTCGCCGAGGCCGGCGTGGAACTCACCGACGTCCGCCCGGGCCCGCTCGGCACGCTCGACGTCTACGTGTTCGCCGACGGCACGACCCTGTGCATGACACCGGGCCACCGCGAAACGGCGGAACGCCTGGCCACGGCCCTACGCTCCGGCGAGACCCCGGTCCTGCTGGGCGGCTCGGGAATCTCGGGGGCGTACACCCTGACGTTCGCGTGCGGCGAGCAGAACATCTACATCCTGGCGGACAGGGTCATCGCGTCGCTGTAGGAGCGCTCTCAAACCCCCGCCTTCTTCTGCGCCTCCTCGACCAACCGCACCGCCTCGACAACCTCGGCGTCGCTGCGCAGCAACACCGCCAAGTCATGCCCGGCAACGGTGATCTGGTCCGCGACCGCAAACATCCCCGCCTCGGGCATCTCCCGAGGCTCGGCACCCGGCTCCTCGATACGCTGCGCCCACTCGGACAGTTGCCGGGCCAGAGCAAGCGCGGCACCCGCCCCGCTACGCTGCAAGCGACTTTGCGGGGCCGCCCGCAAACGGTCGGCGAAGTGATCCACGGCTCGGCTCAGGGGTGACGTATCAACCACGCGGTGAGCGTAACGCGTAGCAGCGGGACTGTTGCCAACACGCCAACGCTCAGGCACGGTGACGTGAAGGACCGGCTTCGAATGCGTCCGGAGGCGCCGATGTCCCAAGTCTTCTCCGAGGAGACCCATCGCAATCTGCTCGCCCGCATCCCGCACTGCACCGGTCGTGAAGTCACCGACTGGCTTCGCGCTGTCGACGAAGGCCCCGCTCTCTTCAACTTCGAGGAGAAGGTCAGCTGGCTCCGGCACGAGCACAACCTCGCGTACGGCCACGCCAAGGCGATCGTTCATGAGTACGACATGAGGAGGGCCGCGCGCAAACTGCTCTAGGCGCGCACATCCGGAACGTCGAAGGGCCCCGGGACGGATCCCGGGGCCCTTCGCGACGCGTCTGCCGAGCGGCAGGTCGTCGGCTAGTCGCTGCTATTGAAGATCGCCACCAGCCGCAGCATCTCCACGTAGATCCACACCAGGGTCAGAGTGAGACCGAACGCGGCCAGCCAGGCCTCGTTGCGCGGGGCGCCGTACGCGATGCCGTCCTCGATCTGCTTGAAGTCGAGGGTCAGGAAGAACGCGCCGAGCAGGATCGCGATGATGCCCACGATCGCGCCGAGCGGACCGAAGCTGCGCAGACCGCCGTCCTCGGCGACGCCGAACACCACGAGCAGCAGGTTGACCGCCATGACCACGATGAACGCCATGGCGATGGCCAGGCCGATACGGGCGTAGCGGGCGGTGACGCGGATCCATCCGGCCTTGTAGACGAGCAGGGTCGCGCCCGAGACCGCCATGGTGCCGAGCACCGCCTGGAACGGGGCGCCGCTCCACGCGCTGTTGTACATCTCGCTGATCACGCCGAGGAAGACGCCCTCGAAGGCGGCGTATCCCAGGATCAGCGCGGGCGTCGGGGTGCGCTTGAAGCTCTGGATCAGCGCCAGGACCATCGCGACCAGGGCGGAGCCGATCGCCAGGCCGTAGCTGGTGGCCGAGACCGGGAGCAGCGCCCAGGCGAGGACCGCGCCGAGGGCGACCACGCCGAGCGTGGTGGCCGAGCGCATGACGACGTCGTCCATCGTCATCCGGTCGGTGGTGACCGGGGCCTGCGGGGCGCCGTACTGCTGGTCCTGCTGGGCGTACGGGTTCTGCGCGTAGGGATTGCCGGCCTGGGCGTACGGGTTGCCCTGTGCGTACCCGGCCTGCGGCGCGGTGTTGAAGCTCGCGTAGCCGTTGTCGCGGCTGAACCCCCGTCGCGAGAAGACCGGGTTGCTGCTCCTCATTTCACTCCTCCATGGCCACCCTGCGTGGCCTTGGCTCAAGAGTAATAGGTTGGCAAAGGGAAGACGCTAGTTCCTGGGGAGGATCTTTCCCAGCCGTGGTGCGCAACACGCTACGCGGGTGCCTCATTCCCGGCCATGGAGGGTGGCATTCCATGACCGACCCGCTACACGTCCGGAACCGGCCGGTAACCGCGAGGCCGCCCGCCGTACGCACTGGTCAGCCCAGCGGGAAGAGCGGGAAGCCGGTGTATGCCTCGGCCAGGTCGGTCTCGGCCGCGCGTGAGGAGGCGATGCGCTCCAGTTGGGCCAACTGGAGGCGGTCCTCGAAGGCGTCGGCGTCGGGGGCGCGGTGCAGCAGGGTCGTCATGTCGTACGAGAACCGCTCGGCCTGCCAGACGCGGCGCAGACACGTCGCGGAGTAGGCGTCGAGGAGCTCCGGCGATCCGGTCCGCTCGGCGTGGGTCAGCGCGTGGGCGAGGGTGACGACGTCGCCGACGGCCAGGTTGAGGCCCTTGGCGCCGGTCGGCGGCACGATGTGGGCGGCGTCCCCGGCGAGGAAGAGGCGGCCGTACCGCATGGGCTCGTGGACGTAGGACCGCATGGGCGTGACCGACTTCTGGGTGACCGGTCCGCGCCGCAGACGCCAGTCGTCGGTCGTCTCGAAGCGGCGCTCCAGCTCGTCCCAGATCTCCTCGTCGCTCCACTCCTCGGCGGCCGTCCCGGCGGGGACCTGGAGGTAGAGGCGGGAGACGGAGGGCGAGCGCATGGACAGCAGGGCGAAGCCGCGGTCGTGGCGGGCGTACACCAGCTCGTCGTGGGAGGGCGCGACGTCGGCGAGGATGCCGAGCCAGGCATAGGGGTACGACCGCTCGAAGACCCGGGACACGGCAGCGGGCACCGCCTTGCGGGCCACGCCCCAGAAGCCGTCGCACCCGGCGAGGTAGTCGCACTCCAGGACGTCCTCGCGTCCCTCCCGCCCTTCGCGCCGGAACCGGACGCGCGGCCGGTCGCCGTCGGCGTCCTCGACCCCGAGCGCCTCCGCGCCGAAGAGCAGCGGCCCGCCCTCCTTCAGCTGGAGGGCGATGAGGTCCTTGCAGACCTCGGTCTGCGCGTACACGGTCACGGACCGCCCGCCGGTGAGTCCGGGAAAATCGATCCGGTGGCGCCGCCGGTCGAAGCGCAGCTCGATCCCGTCGTGCCGCAGCCCCTCCCGGTCCATGCGCTCCCCGGCCCCGGCCGTGCGCAGCACGTCGACCGTGCCCTGTTCCAGGATCCCGGCCCGCTGCCGCTGCTCGACATAGCCGCGGTCACGGCTCTCCAGCACGACGGACTCGATCCCCGCACGGTGCAGCAGCCGCGCGAGCAACAGCCCGGCGGGACCGGCCCCGATGATGCCGACGGTGGTGTGCATCGCGTGAGTCTGCGACCCCACCCACCGGGTGTCAACGGTCCTGCGAGGGGGTCACGTTGGCAAGGAGGGACCGGCGCGCCAGGGCCGCCCCTCACTGGTCAGCTTGCGGAGGGACGCGGGGCGCGCAGGTGCGCCCGCTTCTCCAGCTCATCCTGTTCGACATACGTGAACATCGGCTGACCCGGCTCGCAGAGCATGAGCACGAGGAACTTGGTCGACGCGTCGGACAAGGCGTTGCCGTCCTGGTAGTGGATCACGTCGCCGCCCGGCTCCCAGAACGTCTCACCGGCCTTGACCACGCGCTCCGGCTCACCCTCGAGCTCGAACCGGACCGCTCCCTCCATCACGTAACCGAAAGCCGGCCCCGAGTGTCGGTGCGGAGCAGCCCCGGGGTGACCGGGAGGCCACTCGACAAGGACGGTCATCCCGGAAGCGCCCTCGGGAATGAAGGGCGGCTTGACGTCCGCCAGCATCTTGGGTCCGAACGTCGCCGAGCTCTCCTGCTCGGTGGTTCCGCTCACTGAGTCCTTCTCCGGCACTGAACTTCACCTCCGTAAACCTGCCCACAGAGAATCCCTCAACCACCCTGCCCCCTGTGAGCGGCCTCCACAATTCGGGACCCCGCGTCATCGAGGACGCAGCGCGCCAGACCCGGACATCGCATGAACAGGTGATGCGGCCGCCGGAACGGGCCGACAAGAATGCAGGATTACCTTTCGACGAACCACTCCAATCCGAGATCGGGGCAGGATCATGGAGCCCCTCGTACATGAATTCAAATTCCGGCCGCAACCGCACTCCACCCTGTGGATCTCACGACCCCGCCTCCTTCGGGAGCTGGATGCCACGTCCGCACCGATCGTGGTGGTCTCGGCACCGGCCGGATCGGGGAAGACGTCGCTCTTGGCGGAGTGGTCGCAGGCGGCTCGGAACCGAGGCGAGTGCGCATGGCTCAACCTCGATGCCCGGGACAACACGCCGGCGCGTCTGCGGGACGGCATCACCCGGGCACTGAGGGAGGCGCGACCCGCCCTCCCCGGGCCGTCCCCGGCGCATACCGAAGCAGAGAGTCCACAGCTCGACACCCATTTCCCAGTCCTGCCGCGGGAGCTCGCCGAAGGCCGTTCCACATTGATACTCGATGGCCTCGAGTTCCTCACGGACGTGGAGGCCCTGCAGACCCTGGCGGACTTCGTCACCTGGATTCCCCCGGGATTGCGCATTGTGATCGCGACCCGGCGTGTGCCGGGCGGGCCCGTTCCGTCGCTGCGCGCCCGGGGAAGCGTCGCCGAATTCGGTCCCGACGATCTGCGTTTCACGCCGGAGGAAGCGGAGGAACTTTTCAGGGCCGCGGAAGTCGCCCTTCCGGCCGGGCGGTTCGCGGAACTGTACGCCGGCACCGAGGGCTGGGCGGCCGGCCTGGGCCTGGCTGCGCACCTGGCCGCCCGGCCGGGAGAGGTCCCTCGGGAACCGGATTACCTCACTCGTGTGGAACGGGCCATCTCGGACTATCTCCGAGCCGAAGTCCTCGGCCGGTTGACCACGCGTCAGCGGGACTTCCTCGAGGATCTCAGCGTGCTCGACGAACTGGCTGCCGGACCGTGCTGGGCGGTGACCGGTGAGGCCCGGGCCGGTGCCCTGCTGCAGGAACTCGCCCAGGCGGTCCAGTTCCTGGTTCCCCTCGGGCCCGGGCGCGAGACCCTTCGCCTGCATCCCGCGTTGCGTTCCGTCCTGGCCAAGGCCGTGGATGCCGAACGGCCGACCGGGTCTGTTCCCCTTCACCGCGCTGCCGCACGATGGTTCGATCAGCACGGAGAGACTTCGCGCGCGGTCCGGCACGCGGTTCTCGGTGCGGACCTCACGACAGCTGCTTCGGCGGTTCTGCAGGCATGGGAAGGCGCGGTGGTCACCGGGCGGCACGCGGATGTGGCGCTCTGGCTGGAGCAGCTGCCCTGGGAGATGGTTGCTGCGGACACCAGGCTGTGCATCGTCCGTGCCATGACCGCGCTCGCCGGGGGAGACGCCGAGTCGGCCGGCTGGTCGCTCGATCTGGCCGATGCGCACCGGCCGGGGCCTGTCACCTTCGGCGAGACGTCCCCGATCGATGCGACGGCCATCGCCCGGTCCGCGGTGTCCTGCCTGAGGGGAGAGATTCTGACGGCCGCTCGGCTCACCGAGCCCGCCGTTCCCCAGCTGCGTGGGCCCGGGCCTCTGACGAGCTGGCGGGCGCTGGGATGCGTGACCCGTGGTCTGGCCCTGCTGTGGCACGGGGACTACGAGGAGTCGCAGAGCTGGCTCGGTGAAGGAGCCCGTCATGCACGGGCGTCGGGCCATGCGCTGGCGTTGGTGCGGGCACTTGGGGCCCAGGCTGCTTGTGCCGGCCTCTCCGGACGGCCGGGACAGGCCGAGACACTCGGTGCGCAGGCCCTCGAGACCGCCGAGGCAGCGGGTCTGAGCGGCCACTTCGTGACCGTATTGGCCCATGTCAGCCGCGGAGGCGTGGCGCTCGGTACCCACGCCTTGGACGAGGCGGACCGTTCGCTGGCCCTTGCCGAGCGGGTCCTTGCCACCGCCGCGTGGCCGCCCGGCGAACCGCACGCCCGCGCCCTGTGCGGCCTGCTTCGATCCCGCCTGGAAGACCGGCGTGGGGACCGTGACGCGGCACGAGAAGCGCTGCGGAGCGCCGCGGTCACCGCCACGCGGTGCGAGTCCCCGGGGATTCTCAGCGGCCTTCTTCCGGTCACCTCGGTGACATCGGGCACGGTGGTCACTCCGTCGGAAGAACCTCGAGAACAGGAACTGTCGGCCGCCGAACGCCGCATCCTGCGAGCTCTGTGCGGTCCGCTGACCCTGCGTGAGATCGCCGCGGAGCTGTACCTCTCCCGGAACACCGTGAAGACCCAGGTGAGGGCGATCTTCCGCAAGCTGGACGTGCACAACCGTCCCGGCGCTGTTGCCCGGGCCCGTGAACGAGGCCTCCTATAGCGGCGAAGCACGGCCCGATGTGCGGCGGCCGCCGCACATCACCCGGGTGATACGGCGCCGGGGCGCATCAGTCACCCCATCGGCGTCCACCATCGAGCCGTTCCCTTCCCGACGAGCCCGAGGAGCCTGACGTGCTGCGAACCGGCAAGGACTACCTGGCATCCCTCAACGACGGCCGCAAGGTGTGGGTGGGCGACGAGCTCATCGACAACGTGGCCACTCACCCGAAGACGCGGGCGTACGCACAGCGCATCGCGGAGTTCTACGATCTCCACCACAGGTCCGACCTGACGGACGTCATGACCTTCGTGGACGACGACGGTCGGCGCCGGTCGATGATGTGGTTCCAGCACCGGTCCAAGGAAGACCTGCGACGCAAGCGCCGGTACATCGAGACGGTGCTCCGGGAGCTCGGTGGCGGATCCACGCCCCGTACGCCGGACGTCAACAACTACGTCCTGATCACCTACGTCGACGACCCGGAGCCCTGGAGCAGTGAGTCCGTCGGCACGGACGGCCGGGACCTGACCAAGGGCATCGCCGACTTCTGGGACCTTGTCCGGGACGGAGACCTGAACACCACGCCCGCCTTCGTGGACCCTCAGACGGACCGGTCCCGGGAATCGGCACAGGCCGAGTCGCCGGCCCTCCGCGTCGTCGCCACCTCGGAGGAGGGCATCACGGTCCGGGGCGTGAAGGCCATCAGCACCGGAGCGGCCTTCGGCGACTGGATCCACATCGGCGTGTTCTTCCGGCCGGGGATCCAGCCGGAGCAGGTGATCTTCGGGGCCGTCCCCACGAACGCCCCGGGTGTGACCGTCGTCTGCCGTGAGAGCAACGTCAGGGACGGCGAGGAGCAGGAGCACCCCCTCGCGTCGCAGGGGGACGAGCTCGACGCCGTCCTGCTGTTCGAGGACGTGCTCATCCCCTGGGACCGTGTGTTCCACATCGGCAACCCGAAGCACGCCTCGCTGTACCCGCAGCGCGTCTTCGACTGGCTGCACTACCAGGCGCTGGTACGGCAGATGGTGCGCGCCGAGCTGATGCTGGGACTGGCGTTGCTGATCACCGAGCACATCGGCACGTATCAGCTGCCTCCGGTCCAGACTCGGCTGGCCCAGTTCGCCGAGTTCCACCAGACCCTCAAGGCCCATGTCGTCGCCTCCGAGGAAGAGGGCTTCACGACTCCGGGCGGCCTCTACAAGCCGAACGTCCTGATGTTCGACTTCGGCCGTGCCTTCTACCTGGAGAACGTCGGCCGCATGGTGGACGAGATCATCGACCTGGCAGGCCGTGCGTCGCTGATCTTCCCCACGGAGGGACAGTGGCAGCGTCCCGAGCTCAGGCCGTGGCTGCAGGCGCTGCAGACGGGCCCGGTCGGGCGGCCGCATGACCGGATGAAGATCAGCCGGGTGATCCGCGACCTGTTCCTCTCCGACTGGGGCAACCGGATCGCCGTGTTCGAGAACTTCAACGGCACTCCGCTGCTTGCCATTCGGACGCTCACCATGAAGCGGGCCGAGTTGTCTCCGAGCGGGGCGATCGCCGACCTGGCGCGCCGGGTCTGCGGGATAGAGCTCCCCGAGCAGGAGTCGACGGACACCGAGTACATGGCGCAGGCCGACTACGCCCGCCGGCAGGATGCTTCCTGACCGGAGCAGAGAGAACAGGGCCGGGTCCGACTCAGTCGGATCCGGCCCTGTTCTCACGGGTGCCATTCGGCCCCTCGGGCAGCACCTACGTCCTTATGGTCAGTTCGGCGTCGGTGCTGTTGATGATCTCCGTGGTGCTCACGCCGGGTGCGCATTCGACGAGGTGCAGTCCGTGGTCGGTGATGTCGAGGACGCCGAGGTCGGTGATGACGCGGTTC
>NZ_JBIAQV010000030.1:0-19245 GCF_042889305.1 Streptomyces sp. NPDC002619
TAGCACTGCGGTGGTCACGAACCTAGCCCGCGGGTCTGACAACCCGCTCCCACCTGCGGGCACCTGGGTGGGAGCGCAGCGTCGCGGAGCGACGCTGCGTCGCTCCGCAACGCAGGTCCAAGGACGGCATTCCCCACCCGGCTGAAGCCGGGCGTCCCCTGCCGAGAACAGGGATGGATCTGCTGCAGGCCGCGGCGACCGTCGCGAATACCGCCCGTCACCAGGTCGTGAACGTGGAGCACGTCTTCGCAGCCTTCCTCGAAGCACCGGATCTGCCGGGAACCGTCGCGCGGAAGGTCTTCGGCTGGGACGGCCGCCACTCCGAAGTGGTCAAGGAAATCATCGGCGACACCCAGGACGGATACCAGCACACCGGGTTGCCCGATCTCCGGTCCCTGACCGCGGCCGCAGTTCCGACGGTCTACGCGGCTCTGAACGCCGCGGTGCCCGGCCCCCAGGACGTCACGCGCTGGCATATCGCCGACCGCGGACCGCTCTGACGTTGCGCCATCCCCCATTGGTGTCCAGTCGAGATTCCCAACTCGCAGCCACTCAGCCGATTGCTGGGCGTGGCAGATCCGGTCCGCGGGCACCGCAGGGCCCTGGGGTGTCGGATTCCTGACCTGGGGATCGATCTCGTTGCGGCTGGACCGCACCGCTCTTCGTGAGCGCCATGGCGTGAGGCAGTTGTTCGCGCCCGACCCACGCTCCTAGGCGTCCCTCATGCGAAGTGCGACCCCACCGACGAGCAACGCTCCCAGAGCCCAGAGCGCAACCACGCCGATGCCGTGCCAGGGCGTGATCGGCTGGGAGGCGATGTTCTGGGTCGTCTGGGCCGCGAGGCCGGATGTCATTGGGCCGAGCCGTTCCACACGCCTGTGCCAGGTCTGGTTGCTGATCACCTGCGCGACGATCGGGAAAAGGTACAGCAAGCCGAGGACGATGCCGATCGCCGCCACGGAATCCCTGACGACGTAGCCGATCCCGAGGCTCATCAAAGCGACGAGACAGAGGTAGAGCACGGCGCAGACGGTGGCCCGGAGCAGGGTGGGGTCCGTGAGGGATGGCAACGCGTTCCCGTTGGCCGCGGTGAAGCCCTTGTGCGGGAGGATGAGCCGTCCAGCGACCAGGCTTCCCGCGACGGATACGACCGCGACCGCCAGCACGACACCGCCGACGACGACAATCTTGGCGACGAACCCGGTCAAGCGCTGCGGCGTCGCCGCGAGCGACGTGCGGATCATGCCGCTGCTGTACTCGGCGCCGATCGCCAGCACGGCCGACATCGCAACAATCGCCTGTCCGAGCATGACCCCGGTGAAGCTGGCCTTGGCAGTGTCGAGTTGGCAGCCAGTGCTCGGGCAGGCGACGGAGGAGTCGGCGACGACACCGAGACCGACGGTCAGGACGACCGCGGCCGCGACGAGCCAGAGCATCCCGGCCACCGTGCGGAACTTGGTCCACTCGGCGTGGAGGGCGTCGCGGAGGGTCAGGCATCGGTCGGCGAGGGACGTCGTGCTGCTGGTCGGCGTCCTTGGAGGAACCGCACCCGCGCCGGTGCCGAGGCGGGTACTCATACGTCCCTCCGGCGGAGCACATACGTAGCCAGCCCCATCGCTACGGCCGTGTAGGCGCAGGTCACCGCGAGCCCGGCCCACGGTGCCAACGGGTAGTAGCCGGCCGCGGGCGTGTACCCGGACGTCGCCTGGGCGTAGCCCGGGTACTCCAGCAGACTCTGCTGCACAGCGAACCCGGCAGCCGGCGTCAGCCGCAGCAGCCACTGTGACGTCCCCGCCGGCAGTACCGAAGCGACAGCCAGCACATACGGCAGCACCACCATGGCGATCACTGCCGCGACTGCGCCGGCACCGCGCCGCAGCAGCGTCCCGACTGCCACCGCGAACACCGCGACAAGGGCCAGCAGCACTGCTGTTCCCACGATCACCCGCAGCTCGGTCGCCGTCGACGCCGGTAGCACGTACCTGCCCTTGCCGATCTCCATCGACTTGACCAGCGGAACCGCGGTCCCGGCTGCCGCCAGGCCGACCACGAACGCCACCGCGGCGATCACCACGGACTTCGCCGCGAGCACAGACCCGCGTCTCGGCGTAGCGCTCAACGTCGTCCGGATCAGGCCGCGCCGGTACTCCGAGGTGATGAACATCGTCGCGACCACGACCAGCGCGATCAGTCCGGCGAACGCCCCGATCAGACCGCTCTCGATCGACTTCCTGTCGCCCCCCGATCCCGAAGTGTCCGGCGAGATGTCACCGGAGCCATGCACGCTGAATACGCCGCCGGACCGTGTATACGTGTTCTGCATGAGCGCGGATCCCGCCGGGCCGTTGTCCTGTTGGCCCGCGGGCGGCGCGGTGAAGGTGCCACCCGTCCATGAGCCGGTGAATCCGACGTGGTCGAACGTCGCCACGGCCAAGCTCGGGGAGCTGTCGAAGCTCGGCAAGCCGAACTGGTGCGTGATCGAGCCGTGGTCCGGCGAGGAGACGAGCATCCCTGCCTGCGCGCTCGCCGGGATCCCGGCGACGGTCTCGGTACCGATCGCGGTCCAGTGCGCTCCGTCGGCCGATTCGTAGCCGGTGAACGAATCACCCGTTCGACTCAAGCGCAGCCACTGCGGGGACGATGGCGAGATGGCGCTCCCCGTGGCGGTGCCGCCGGGCGCGAGCTTGGACGAGGTGAAGTTCGACTCCATCCGCACGCCGTTGGCGCCGGTCGCCACGACCGCCACGTACGGCGCGCCGGGTGTCGTGCCCGCTTTGACGATGACCCCGCCGCGCGCCCACGGCTGCAAGCCCCGCGGCATGTCAGCCAAGGACTTCGCTGGGCCGGCGGCGTTCAACGCCAAGTGGTAGCCGAGCATCGACGACAGGCGGACGGTGATGCTCCCGTCCCCGGTCACGCCCTGATGCACGAAGGAGAAGTCGTCGGTCACCGGCTCGCCGTCCGGCCCCAGCGGCGGCGACTGGGCCGGACCACAGGCGTGGCCGGTGCTCGACACGCATTGCGAGTTGCTCCCGAGCGGCCCGAGGATGCCGATCAGCACGGTGATCAGTGCCGCGGAGGCCATCCCGATCACCCAGCCGCGCACTGTACGGAACTTGGTCCACTCGGAGCGGACCAGTGGGAGGAAGCCGTCACGTCCGGTCACCACCGTCGAGCGATAGGGAGCTGACGTCTCCGTATTCGTCGTCATCGCGTCGGCTCCTCGGCCGCGCGATCCCCGGAGAGGTCGGCGGGGGCTGCGCGGTACTCGACAGCGTCCCGGGTCAGCTCCATGTATGCCTCCTCAAGGGTCGCGCGGTGCGACGACACGTGCGAGAACGGCAGGTTCCGTCGGCTGAGAGCCGCGATGACCTGCTCGGGGGCGAGCCCGGCGACGGTCAGCGTGTCGGCACTTGTGACGGCGACCGTGGCCCCGGCGTTGGCCAGCGCGGTCATCGCCTCGGACCTCGCCGTGGTGTGCAGCTCGACCCTCCCGCTGGACGCCGCCGAGATCAGCTCCGCGACACTCGTGTCCGCGACGACGCGTCCTCGTCCGACGACGACGAGGTGCCCGGCCGTGTCCTGGAGCTCACTCATCAAATGGCTGGACACCAGGACCGCGCGTCCCTCGGCGGCCAGCGCCCGCAGGAAACCACGGATCCAGACGATCCCCTCGGGATCCAGACCGTTGAAGGGCTCGTCGAGCATCAGAATCGGCGGATCGCCGAGCAGCGCCGCCGCAATTCCGAGCCGCTGCCGCATCCCCAGCGAATATCCGCCGGCCCTGCGTCGAATCGCCGGCTCGAGACCGCAGGCGGCCACGACGTCGTCGACGCGCTTGGCGCCCAACCCCTGTGAATGCGCCAGCCACAGCAGGTGGCCGCGGGCGCTGCGCGTCGGGTGCAGTGCGGCGGCGTCCAGGAGCGATCCGATGTGGTTCAGCGGACGACGCAGGCTCGCATACGGCTTCCCGCCGACCAGCGCGCGGCCCTCCTCGACCGCGTCGAGGCCCAGGACGGCCCGCATCGTGGTGCTCTTCCCGGCTCCGTTGGGGCCGACGAACCCGGTGACGGTGCCAGGAGTGACAGTGAACGTCATCCCGTCCAGCGCCCGGGTCGGGCCGAAACGCTTGTACAGCCCGTTGACTTCGATCGTGGCTTCCATGCTCAGAAGGCTAGGGACGCAGCAGGCGGGTCACGTCACGCCTTGCAGCCATCTTTCGCGTGGCTGGCAGGGGGGATGGCGGCAGCCGCGCATCCCCCACACGAGGGACACGCGGGTCCCGATCTGTAGGGACGCATGAGCCCTGGCGTTCAAGGAACAATAAGGCGCGTGACCCGGCGGCCGATTCTCAGCGACCCGCGGATGCCGGTCGTCTCCGGCGTCCTGCTTGCCACGGTCGCAGTCGGTGAGGCGATCGCGCACGCCGCGACGAGTGGTGCACTTCTGCAGCAGGCGACGGTCCTTGTCCTGCTCGCGTTGGCGACGACGCTGCCGCTTGCGGTGCTGCGCCCCGGAGCGGCTGCCCTCGCCTCGACCGTGACGACCGTCCTGTCGCTCTCGTTGTTCCACACGCTGCCGATCGCGGGTGCATGCGCCCTGCTGCTGAGCCTGTATCGCCTCGCGAGCGCCTTGTGGCTCTCCTTGGTCCTCGCCGCGCCGTACCTCGTGCTCGCTCTCACCGGGCCGCGTCCCACGTCCAGTGAAGTGGCGTTCCTGACCGCGTCGCTCGCGGCCCTGGCTCCGGCAGTCGCGCTGACGGGTCTGGCGCGACGGGCCCAGAGCGAGGCCCGCATCCACATCGCCGCACGCGAAGCCGTTGCCGGAACGTTGATCGAACACACCGCGCGCGGCGAACGCGCCCGGATCGCACGCGAACTCCACGATGTCGTCGCACACCATATCTCCATACTTGCGGTCCAGGCGGAGACAGCCCGGCTGACGACGCCAGGGATGCCCGCCGCCGGAGCCGAACGCCTGTCGGCGATCGGCGACACCGCGCGCGACGCCCTGACGGAGATGCGCCGACTGCTCGGTGTGCTGCGCGAAGACACCGGCCCCGCCGCCGCTGGCCTGCGTCCCCAGCCGGGCGTCGGCCAGCTGATCGAACTGCTCGACGAGTCGCGCGACGTGTCGGGAACCACCGCACGCCTCATCTTCCGTGGCCCGCTGGTGCCGCTCGACCCCGGCGTCGAGCTGGCCGCGTACCGCATCGTCCAGGAAGCCCTCACCAACGCCCGACGCCACGCACCGGGCGCGGCCGTCGACGTCGAAGTCCACTACACCGCAGACGCCCTGCACCTGCGGATCCGCGACAACGGCCCCGGCCCGGATTCCGCGGACGCAGCCACCGGCCACGGACTGCTCGGCATGCGCGAGCGAGCCGCGGCCGTCGGCGGCGAACTGCGGGCCGGCGCCGCGTCGGGAACCGGATTCCTCGTCCAGGCACGGCTGCCCACGAAGACGGAGACGAGCCGATGAACGACCCTGGAGCGGCCCAGGCCGTGCGGATCGTCGTGGCCGACGACCACGAGGTGGTGCGCGCAGGCTTCGCGGCGCTGCTCGACACGCAGGGCGACTTCACTGTCGTAGGAACCGCGCACGACGGGATCGAGGCGGTGCGCATCTGCCGCGAGCTCGCACCGGACGTGGTACTGATGGACATCCGTATGCCGGGGATGGACGGAATCGAGGCGACACGCCGACTGAGCGAAGCAGATGGCAGGCCTGGGTTCGACGAACCTCGGATCCTCATACTGACGACGTTCGATCTCGACGAATACGTCTACGACGCACTGCGCGCAGGGGCCAGCGGCTTCCTGCTCAAGGACGCCACCGCGGAGCGGCTCTTCGACGCGGTGCGGGTCATCGCGGCGGGCGAGGCCCTGCTCGCGCCGTCGGTCACCCGAAAACTCATCAGCGAGTTCGCGCGGACCCGACCGGCACCGACTCCCCCGCCTCCCGCGCTCCGCGCGCTGACACCACGTGAGACGCAGGTCCTGCGGCTGGTGGCGGACGGCATGTCGAACCCGGAGATCGCCACCCGGCTGATCGTCACGGAGGAGACCGTCAAGACCCACGTCAGCCGCGTCCTGGCCAAACTCGGCCTGCGCGACCGTACCCAGGCCGTCATCACCGCGTACGAATCAGGACTCGTCGTTCCCGGCTCCCGCCACGCCTGACGTCCACCGCCCGCCCCGCCTCGGCCGGCTCACCCGAACCGACGGCCAGGTCTCCCCCGCTCTGGGCCAGGTCCCCACCCTCCTGCCCGAGTTTCCGGACCGGCTGGTCCTCGCGCTCGCCGCCCGACGTCACGGCCACGGCGAAACCAGGTAGGGCACCAGCCCGAAGTGTCCCGTGGCCAAGACGAGCGTACGGTTGCCGAGGGTGCAGCGGCTGCCGCTCAGCACGGGGAAAGGCCCGCCGCCTCGACATGCTGCATCACGTCCTCCTTGCTCGCGGCGCGTACGCTCCCGCGGACTTCAGCTGATCAAGCGGAAGGTTTCAGCAATGGGCACAGTCACCACCGACGACGGCACGGTCATCTTCTACAAGGACTGGGGTCCCCGCGACGGTCAACCGATCGTCTTCCACCACGGTTGGCCGCTGAGTGCCGACGACTGGGACAACCAGATGCTGTTCTTCCTGGGACACGGTTACCGGGTGATCGCTCACGATCGCCGCGGCCACGGCCGCTCCACCCAGACGGCGACCGGCCACGACATGGACACCTACGCCTCCGACGTGGCCGCTCTGACCGACGCGCTCGATCTCCAGGGCGCCTTCCACGTCGGGCACTCGACCGGCGGTGGCGAGGTTACGCGCTACGTCGCCCGCGCCAAGCCGGGCCGTGTGGCGAAGGCAGTGCTGGTCAGCGCGGTGCCGCCCATCATGGTCAAGTCGGACTCCAACCCGGGCGGCCTGCCGATCGAGGCCTTCGACGAGATGCGTACAGCTCTCGCCGCCAATCGCTCGCAGTTCTACATCGACGTCCCCTCGGGCCCGTTCTACGGCTTCAACCGGCCCGGCGCAAAGGTGTCACAGGGGCTGGTGGACAACTGGTGGCGACAGGGCATGATGGGTGGCGCCAACGCCCACTACGAATGCATCAAGGCGTTCTCCGAGACCGACTTCAACGAGGACCTGAAGCAGATCGACGTCCCCGTTCTCGTCGCCCATGGCACCGACGACCAGATCGTCCCCTATGCGGATGCGGGACCGCTGTCGGTGAGGCTCTTGAAGAACGGAACCCTGAAGAGCTACGAAGGTTTCCCGCACGGGATGCTGTCGACCCATCCCGAGATCCTCAACCCCGACCTCCTCGAGTTCTTGCGGTCCTAGCGCACGAACCACAACAGGCTGGGGCGTGCCGTGGACCGGCTGCGGGCGGTCGCGTCAGGCGGCCACGGCTGCCCGGTCGCGGGCCGCTCGTACCGCGGCCGACAGGCTCGCGATGTCGTACGCGCCATGGTGCCGGCGGCCGTTGACGAAGAACGTGGGTGTGCCCGTGACACCGCTGAGATCGGCCGAGTCGACGTCCTCGGCGACGCGTGCCGCACCGGCGTGGGCACGCAGGTCCCGCTCGAAGCGGGCCACGTTCAGCCCGGTCTCCGCCGCGTAGCCCCGCAGGTGGTCGAGGCGCAGGGCGCCCTGGTGGCCGAGCAGCACATCGTGCATGTCCCAGTACCGTCCCTGCGCGGCGGCCGCTTCCGCGGCTTCGGCGGCGAGCTGGGCGTGGACGTGGACGTCCGTGAGCGGGAGGTGACGCCATACGTAGCGCACGTCCTCGAAGTCGCCGAGGAGTTCACGCACGACGGGCTCGGCCTGCCCGCAGAACGGGCACTCGTAGTCGCCGTACTCCACCACGGTCACCGGCGCCCGGCGCGGGCCGCGGATGTGGTCGCGGTCGGGGTCCACCGGTACCGCGAGGTCGACGATGGTCTCGGCCCTGCCGAGCAGGGCCCGCAGTCGCACGGGCCCGGGAAGGGCCCCGACCACGGCGGTGACGAGGCGGCTGACCAGGAACGAGGCGAGCACAGCGCTCAGGATGCCGGTCTTGGCGTCCTCCAGCCGAGTGCCGTCGAAGGCGAGTGTCGCGATGAGCAGGGAGACGGTGAAGCCGACGCCGGCCAGTGTGCCTCCGGTCATCACGGCTCCCCAGCCGACCGGCGGCCGTACGCGGCCGCGCGACAGGACCGTGGCCAGGGCGCAGGCTCCGACGATGCCGAGCGGTTTGCCCAGGACGTAGCCGAGGAGAATGCCCAGGGTGACCGGCGAGCCGAAGGCCCGTGACAGCTGGTCGCCGCTGATCTCGATGCCGGCGTTGGCCAGGGCGAACAGCGGGACGACGGCATAGCTCGCCCACGGGTGGTAGATGCGCTGCAGCCGGTCGTTCTGGGAGACGGCGGAGACGATTCCGGCGCGTGCGTAGCGCCCCAGTTCCGGGGTGGGCTGTTCGCGGAAGAGCCGGAAGAGGCTGGTGGCGCGTTCCAGGTCGCTTCTGGAGGCCGGGTAGGCGTAGGTGAGCAGTCCCATGGCGAGGCCGATGACCACGGGGTCAACTCCCGATTCGAGCAGGGCCACCCAGGCAATGACCGCCAGGACCGCGTACACGGCGCCGCGGCGCACGCCGAGCCGCCGTACGAGGAGGATCACGGCGAAGGTGCCGACGGCGGCCAGCAGCGCCGGCACCCTGATGCGGTCGCTGTAGGCGACGGCGATGACGCTCAGGGCCAGGAAGTCGTCGACGACGGTGATGGTGAGGATGAGGACCCTGAGCCCGGCCGGCATACGGCGTCCGACGACGGCCAGCATGCCCAGCGCGAAGGCGGTGTCGGTCGACATCGCCGCGCCCCAGCCCTGCGCGGTGCCGTGGCCGGCGTTGACGGCGAGGTAGATCGCGATGGGGACGAGCATTCCGCTGACACCCGCGGCGAGGGGCAGCGCGAGTCGCTTGCGGTCGCGCAGCTCGCCCATGTCGAACTCGCGGCGGGCCTCGAGGCCGACGACGAGGAAGAACACGGTCATCAGCCCGCTGTTCACCCATTCGCGCAGGTCGAGCGAGAGCCCGTGGGAGCCGAGCCGGACCGAGAGGTGGGTGTGCCAGAACGCCTCGTACACGTGCGGTGCCGCATTGGCCCAGACGAGCGCGACGAGCGCCGCTGTGACCAGGACGGCGGCGCTCCCCGTCTCGGTGCGCAGGAAGTCACGCAGCGGGGTGTGCGTGTCTTTGCCGCACGCGGTCTGCCCCGTGTAGTCGTCGGACAGGGAGGCCATGCCAACCTCGCATCGTGTGGGTTCGGCGGTCGTGACGCCGACCACAGCCGCCCGATCGCGTCGTTCATTCCTCTCAATCCTTGAACAAGGGTCTCGGTCCTTCCACCTGCGACTCCTCCCGGACGCGTGCGCGGCTGGGATGTGACAGCGTCAGAGCCGCACCAGGGCCGCGGCCGGCGCAACGAGGTGTGCGAACGCCTGCTCCAGAGTGAGCGGACCGCTCTGGACCCCGGCCAACTCGGCCACGGCCGCTTCCAGTTGAGTATGCACGGGCCGCATCGGTGCGCGAGCAGTACAGAGAGCCCACTCCTTCCGGTGGACGGCCCGTGCTCCACACAGCGATCGGGCCCGACACCCTGTCCTCGCGTCGGCTGATGGCGTGCTGGATGCCCGGTGATTGTCACCCGCCGTCAGCGAGGGGGGCGGACCGGAAGGCGTCGGAGGTGACGCCCTCGGCCTTGGCCGCGTCGGCGAGGGCCGCGGCAGCGGCTTCTGCGGCCTGCGCCGTGTCACTGGCCGCCTCGGCGGCCATGTCGTCCGAGGGTTTCTCGCGCGTGGCCGGCGACTGCGGCAGCACCTCGCTGAAGGCACGGGACACGCCCTGGAGTGCGGAGGTGACCTCGCTGGGGATCACCCAGAAGGTGCTGCCCGAGCCTTGCGCGAGTTGAGGCAGCATCTGGAGGTACTGGTAGGCGAGCAGCTTGGGGTCGGGGTCGTTGCGATGCACGGCCTGGAACACCTCGTCGATGGCCCGCGACTGGCCCTCGGCCTGGAGGATCGCAGCGGTACGGTTACCCTCCGCGCGCAGGACAGCGGCCTGCTTGTCGCCTTCGGCCATGAGAATCTGCGACTGGCGTTGCCCCTCGGCCCCGAGAATCGCGGCCCGCTTGTCACGCTCGGCTCGCATCTGCTTCTGCATCGCGTCCTTGATGGTCTGCGGCGGATCGATGGCCTTGATCTCCACCCGGTTGACCCTCAGCCCCCACTTGCCGGTGGCCTCGTCCAGCACGCCACGGAGCTGGCTGTTGATGGTGTCCCGTGAGGTGAGCGTCTTTTCCAGGTCCATGGATCCCACGACATTGCGCAAGGTGGTGACGGTGAGCTGCTCGACCGCCTGAAGGAAGTTCGCGATCTCATAGAAGGCCGCTCGTGGGTCGGTGACCTGGAAGTACAACACGGTGTCGATCTCGACGACCAGATTGTCCTCGGTGATGACCGGCTGCGGTTTGAAGGAGACGACCTGTTCCCGCAGGTCGATCACCGAATGAACGCGGTCGATGTAAGGGATGACAAGGCTGAGGCCAGGGTTCAGGGTCCGGTGGTAGCGGCCGAGTCGCTCGACATTACGTGCGCGTGCTTGGGGCACGATACGGACCGCCCGCATCACGGTGAATACCGCGAAGAGCGCGACGATCAGTCCGGCAACGAGGAACGCCGAGGTTTCCATGGTTTCAGTCCCGGGGGTAGACGATCGCGGTGGCACCGCTGATCTCTATGACGTCGACGGTCTTTCCAGCAGGAATCACCAGCGTGTCGTCGTATGCGCGGGCCGTCCATTCCTCGCCGTCGATACGGACCCTGCCGCCTTGGCCCGTCACCTCCGAGACGACATAGGCAGCCTTGCCGACCAGCGCGTCTACGCCAAACCGCTGCACTTGCGGCTGGAGCACGTGGCGCAGTGCAATGGGGCGCACGAACAGCACGGTGGCTGTAGCGACAGTGGTGAACACCAGGAACTGGAAGGGCAGCGGCAGCCCGACCGCGGCGGATACCGCCGTGACCAACGCGGCCGCACTCAGCATTCCGAGCGCAGCAGTAAGGGTGAAGATCTCTGCCACAGCCAACACGGCTGCGACGATCAACCAGATCAGCCATAGATCCATCGCGTGCCTCTTCTGACCGGTGCAGGTGCGGAAGAGCTTGTCCATCACCATTGGACCCCGACATGGGACCGTCACGATACCCCTGGGAAAGGAAACCCGGCCGGGCAAGCGGAGATGCAGTGGTGCAATGCACCCCAAGCGACCAGTTCATGCCCTTAAGGCAATTTTACGGTTCCGCCGCCCGTTCGGACCGCTCGTCGCAGGGCCGCTCCGTGGGCTACCCGCAGTCCAGCGCTCACTGTCAGCCGCCGGGATTCCCGCAACAACGACTCCTTGCCCAGAACTCGGCAGGGTGGCGCTGTTGGGGGCTCAGACGATGTGGGTGGTCGTGCCTGGGGTCAGGTGGTGGTAGCGCGCTGTGGTTCCGGGGCCGTGTTCACCCAGGAAGCCGCCGACCATCGCGTTGCCCACGTCGTTCAGGGCACCGTCGTGGATGGCGTAGATGTCCTGTGGGGCGACTTCACGCACGTAGTCGATCAGCTGTCCGGTGGAGGACCAGGGACCGTGCACCGGAAGCAGCAGCGTATCCACGGTGGCGTCGGGGACGGTGAGCGCGTCCCCGGGGTGGAAGAGGACATCGTCGACGAGGAATCCGATGTTGGCCATGCGCGGGATGTCGGGGTGGATGACGGCATGCGCGGCCGCAAACTTCTGTTGCACATCACGGACAGCGGCCGCGCCCGCCTGCAGCGGGAACGGGCGCAACGCGCCCGCGCCCTCAATGCCGCCGTCCGTGACACGTTCAGCCCCGAAGAGCAGGACCAACTGCGCGACTGCGTTGCCCTGTTGTCCCGCCTGACCGCACACCTCACCGGAAAGTGACCGACCGGCACCTGGTACAGCCACGACAGACAGGTGCTCAGATGGCTCTCAGCCGCCCGGGGAAGTCCGGGCGACGGTGCGCCGGCGAGGGAGACGCTGGCGTGGTGGTGGCCGCTCTGAGGCGTGACCCCGGAGCAGTCACCTACTGGACGATGCGCGTGACTGCTCCGTCTTCGGGGTCTCCGTACTTTCTGATCAGCTGCTCGTCGCTCATGCGGTCAACTTCTTCACTTCGTTCGACGGGAAAGATGACGTGGGTGCCCCTGTCCGTCCAGTACTCGACGACCCGATGTGTGCTGGTGGCTCGGCTCATGCTGTGCTCCCTAGCGGTGCGTGGGGTTCAGGGTGCGTCTGTGCTTGTTGAGGGTCAATAGGGCTGGGGTCTTCCGTTTCGACTTCCGGAAGCGTACGTTCCGTTTACCCCGCGAGAGCGTTCTTCGGAGCGCCGGCCCGCCGATCCCGGGGCGGCGGGCCGCGCGGGGGCCAACTTGTGCGGCCGCGGCCTCAACTCGCGAGACGGTGCGGCGCAGGGACCGCTGCGCCCAGCTCACCGCCGGTTTCCGCGTCGGGACCGCACGCTGCTGCCCATCGACCGAATCGCTGCCGACCGGCCATACGACTCTGGCAACCGTCATCGCAATGGGATGAACGTGCAGGTGATAGTCGATCCTTGCGGAGGCCTGCCGTGGGCCCCGCCCGCGCTGCCCGCCGCGGTCCACGACATCCTGGCGGCCCGCACCGACGGCATCCCTGGCGGCTGTCCGCCGAAGTCCGACCCCGAGGACAACAAGGCCTGGCACACGGTCGAGTCGGCGCCAATCGCCTCAGGAGGCACCGCGCCGAGGCCCAGATACAACAAACAGGCCGGCGGTCCGCTACGCGGCGACCGGGCTCGTCGCGGCATCAGTGACCGGCTGGGACCCACTGCTCTCATTCACCCGATAACTCCGCCCCCGCACAGTCACGTGAGCCAACCCAGAACACTTCCGCCGGACGCATACGGGCGTGGCGATGATTTCGGCGCGGGCAGCCGGTCGTTATCGGGGGAAGTGAGGAAGGAGTTCCGCCATGCCGACACAGGGACCCGCGAAGCAACCCACGGCCGAGCTCGACGCCCGTTACAGCTCCGCGCTCAATCCGCGGCCGGGTGCCGCGGACGTCACCGCCACCGAGTGGGCCGAGGCTCAGCGGCAGTTGGAGGCCGCCGAGATCTTCTGGGTGTCCACGGTGCGGCCCGACGGCCGCCTCCACGTCACTCCCGTGATCGCCGCGTGGCACGACGGGGTGCTGTACTTCTCCACCGGCCCGGGAGAGCAGAAGGCGAGGAACCTCGCCCATGATGCGCACTGCGCGGTGACCACCGGAGGAAACGCGCTTACCGAAGGGCTCGACCTCGTCATCGAGGGCACAGCGGAGCCGGTTGCCGATCCGGCGGTGCTGGAGGAGGTGATCGCCGCGTACGAGGCGAAGTACGGGCCGCACATCACCTCGCCCGAGGGCACCTTCCACGGGATCGGGGATGCAATCCGGAAAGGGGACGCGGTGGTGTTCGCCGTGGCCCCGGCCACCGCGTACGGCTTCGGTCGGGACGACGGGGTATACACCCACACCCGGTGGGCGTTCTGAGCAGCGGGCACCCACAAGGCTGCGGCGGGCGGTGTGCGGGCCGACGGACAAGTCAGGCCAAGTGCGGATTCCGGCGTCTCGTTCCGCGAGGAACTCGTCGAAACGCGCGAACAGGCGGGCACGCAGCCTCGCCGGATTCCCGTCATCGGAGTCGCCCGGTATGAACGAACGGGTGGTACCGCGGTGTCGCGGAGATGGCTCCCCGCAACCGTGGCGAGGATTGCGGGGAGCCGTCGTGGTGCCGGGTCAGTCGGTCTGGCCCGGCAGTACCTGGATCGTGCCTCCGACCGCCCGCTCCCCCGTCGCGTCCGAGGGCTTGTTGACCAGGGCGCCGTTGACGGCCATGGCCGTCGAGCCGCCGCCGTCGAGGTTGAGTGCGTCCACGGCGCCGAGCGAGCGCATGAAGGCGGCGGCTTCCTGGAGGGTGAAGCCTTCGCTGCCGCCGGACTGGCGGCCGTCCACCGTGGCCAGGATCAGCCGGCCCCTGGAGTCGACACCGGCCATGGTGCGCGGCTGGCGGGTGTTCGCCCAGGCGTAGCCGAAGGACAGGTCGGACGGGTCGACGACGCCCTCGGCCGCCGCGTCGATGCTGGTACGACCGTCACGCACGAGGGTGGGCGCGGCGCTGACGATGCTGTCGTCGCCGTCGAGCCGCACGCGTCGGCCCTCCGTGTCGCGGATGACCTCCGACACGCCGAGCCGCTGTCCGGTCCGGGCGTGAGCGGTCAGCCAGTCGGCGGCCGATCCGATGCCCTGGAGCACCGTTGCGTCGGCCGGAACCGTGCCCCCGCGCGAACCCGCCGACACCACACGTCCGGCGCCGTCCAACACGACCTGTGTGCCGGGTCCCGTGGGCAGCGGCGCCCCGAACTCGCTGGTGAACAGCACCAGATCGTCCGTTGCGTGGCATGTGACGTCCTGCCAGGGCAGTTCGCTCGGGGTCCCTCCCGGACGTCCGCAGTCCCGGATGAGGCCTGGCACCCGGTTGATGCCCTGGGCCTGGTAGCGGGCCGCGCCCGTGTGCACCGTAACGGTCGTCGTCAGGTCCGCCACCCGCACGTGCCGGCCGCCGTCCCCGATGATCAGCGCCGCCCGCGATCCGGCGGCCATCGACTCCAGCCGCCCGCGATCCGCGCTGAGGCCCGACTGCGTTCCCTGGACGCCATCCGCGTTGGAGGTGACGAAGAACCCGGCGTTGACGCCGACCAGAGAGCCGAGCTTCGCAGCGACCGACGACGTGGTCACTCGCTGCGCGACGTTGCCGTCATGGGTGCCCTCCACGGTGCCGGTGAAGGCATGCGGATCGATGACCGCGACGTGCACGTTCTCCCGGTCGGCGGGCTGCTCGGCGTCGTAGCCCGTCCAGTCGACCGAGGTGTGGAAGCCCGCCGCCGTGACAGCCCGGGCCGCGGCCTGGGCGTCCGCCTGGGTGGCGTACGAGCCGATCCTCACCCGCACGCCCATGACACCCCGCGGGGTGTCGGCGTAGCCGGGCCAGCGCACCGTCTCCACCCGCGGTTCGAAGCCGCCGGCACGCAACTGCTGCGCCGTGGTGTCGGCCCAGGGCTGCGGCCCGACTGCCGCCCAGGTCGCGGCGCCGCTGAGGCGGCCGGTGGTCGGGGCCTGGACGGTGACCGTCCAGAACGGCTCGGCGGCGGCGTTGTCGATGGTGGCGCTGCGCACCTGCACGCCCGGCGCGACCGTCTGCGTCGTCCACGTGGGGGTGTTCAGGGCTGCGGCGGCTGTCGTGGGGGCGGGCGGGGCGGCCTGCGCCGTCTCCCAGATCCCGCCCGAGGTGACGACGGCGAGTACGGCGGCGGTACTCAGCAGGACGCGTGTCCGCGCGGCGGACCGGATGTTCTTGTGGATCATGATTTCCTCTCGTTTCCACGGCGAGGGGGACTGTGCAGAGAACAGTCGGCGAACAATTGCAGGGCATCCCGCACGATCAGGGCCGTCGCACCGTGATCGTCCGCTCGGCGGTGACGCCGTTGACCGTCACACGCAGCACCGCGGTGCCGGTGCGCAGCGCGGTCAGGGCTCCCGTGGCCGGGTCGTAGGAGACGACCTGATCGCCGTAGTGGTTGCCCTGCTCGCCGTCGGGGTCCGCCACGTGGACGCGGGTGCCGGACCAGTTGGCGCTGACCGGCCAGGCCACCGGGACGGTACGGGTGCCGTCCTGCGTGAGCGTCGCGGACGCCTCGGCCCGGTCGCCGACCGTGAGGGTGTCCGGCGCGCTGAGGTTCACCGCGTCGGCACGCGCGTGCACCTCCGCCCGCAGCCAGGTCTCGGAGTCGTCGGACGGCACGTCGAACGGGTCCTTGATGCGTCCGCCCGCCGGATCGATGCCCAGCATCGTCCAGCCGGTGAAACCACCGTTGTCGGACGTACTGGCGGGATTCTTGCCGGAGTTGCCGTTCACCAAGTACGGGACGCCGTCGATCGAGGTCGCGGAGAACGCGCCGACGTGGCCGGCGACGAACGCGGCGGACTTGTGGCCGTCGGCCCGGAAGTCGGCGAGCCACTGCTCGACCAGCGCGGCCTCCTTGCGATCGCCGAGCTGGCTGGCCTTGTCCGGCAGGGGGTCCTCGGTCGGGTGGTGCTCCAACACCACGACACCGCTGACGGATCGGTCGGCGGCCGCGGCCTCGAGCTGGTCGTGCAGCAGTTGGAGCTGGGCGAAACCGCCGCCGCGCAGAGTGCCGCTGGAAGAGTCCAGGGTGATGAAGCGGGTGCCCTCGACATCGAAGACCGACGTCGTGTCACCGAAGGCGGCCTTGAAGTTGACGGTGGTGCCGGAGCCCATCACTTCGTGGTTGCCGGGGACGTAGTGCCACGGCACGGTGCCGCCGGTGCGGGCGTCGAACTCGTCGAGCAGCGTGCGGGCGAGCGCGAAGTCGGCCGGTGAGCCCTCGTCGACGAGGTCGCCGTCGATGATCAGCAGGTCCGGCTTGGCGTCGGCGATCTCGGCGAGGGTCCGGCGGGCCGCCTGGACCTGCGGGCTGTTCGGGTCTCGGGCGACGAACTGGGCGTCGGACATGACGGCGACGCGCAGCGGACGACCGTCGACGGTGCCGTTGGTCACCACCACCGGGTCGGCGACCTTCGGCTGGGCGGGCAGCTCCACGTCGGGGGCGACCTTGACCTTCAGGTCGCTGACGGTGACCTGGCCGGTGTACGAGCGGGCCGCGCTGGTCTCCAGCAGCCGTACCCGCTGGAACGTGAGCGGATAGGGGGTGCCGACGGGCACCGGGAACTCGACCTTGCGCCAGCCGGTCCAGGTAATCAGCGGCCCGTCGAGGTTGGCGGTCACGCCCGCGCCCGTGCGGTACTGCAGCCGGGGCCACTCACCGTTGCCGTCGCCGTTGATCCACATGGTGACGGCCTGCGGCTGGCCCGGCAGTTGGATCTGCTGCGGCGGCACGGCGTACTGGCCGCGGGTGGCGGTGGACTTGGTGAAGTCGTACGTCAGCTTCAGGCCCGGTGCTCCGTCGTGGCCGTCGGCAGGGGTGACCGAGCCGCCGGGGGCGCGGTCGTTCGCCGAGGTCCAGGAGGCGGCGTCGGAGAGGTCCGCGAAGGTCTTCTCGGCCAGGCCGACGGTGACGGCCACGTCGGTGGTCATCTTCCCGACCGTCAGGTGCAGCGTGGTGGAGGCACCGTCGGCCAGGCCCCGTACGGCGAACGTCGCGTCGTCGGCGGGCTGTACCGAGACGACTGCGTCGCCACCGGTGACCTTCACGTCGGACGCCTCGATCGGGGCGGAGTCGCCGAGGGCGTCATAGCCGGTGACCGTCAGGCGGGCGGTGTCCTCGACGCCGTCGAGCGCCACGAGGCTGCTGGTCGGGGCGATCCGGACCGCGGGCGCCAGCACGGTCAGCTCCGCCGAGCCGGTGGCACCGTTGCCCGAGGACGCCACCAGGCGGGTGGTGCCGTCGTGTTTGCCGGTGACGACGGCGGTGGCGTCCTGTCCGGACCGGACCGACACCTGGTCGTCGCCGCGCCAGTGCACCCGGCCGGCGGGCACCGGCGCGTACGTCTCGTCGTGGGCGAGCGCCCGCACGGTGCGGTGCAGGTCCGGGAAGACCCTGTCGGAACGGTCCGCGGAGAGTGCGGGCACGACGCGGAAGCCGCGCACCGTGCCGGAGCCGGGCTCCGCGAACAGGCCGAGGCCGTTGGCGACCTGTCTCTCCGAGCCGTCCGAGGGACTGTTGATGAGGCCGGTCGTGCTCTCGCCGGGCAGCCGGGCGGCCATGGTGGTCGAGCCGCCGCCGTCCATGTTCAGCGCGTTCTGGGCGCCGAGGCCCTTCATGAAGGCGCCCAGCTCGTTGAGGTCCATGCCGCGGCTGTTCGTCTGCTTGCCGTCGATCGCCACCAGGTACATGGTGCGGCCGTCGGCGGAGAAGCCCACGCTGGTGCGCGAGGTGGCGGTGACGGTGTCGCCGTCGGTGAAGTGCTTCACCTCGCCGTCCGCGACCAGCACCTGGCCGCCGCCCACGGCCACCGCCACGTCGCCGAAGTCGGCGCGCGGGCGGTAGGCGACGTTGACCGCGTCCCCGGGTACGAGTCCGGCCAGCGCGTCGGCGCCCGCCTCCCGGCCCAGCAGCACGCTGGTGCCCGCCGGGATCGGGCCGCTGCTGACGGACGTGTGCACCTCGGTGACCTTGCCGTCGCGCAGCCAGACCTCGGTGACCCGGTCCGCGCCGCTGACAGGCTTGGTACGCGGGGACGGCCCCCACTGGTCGGTGAACAGGCCGATGCCGCCGGCCGCCAGGACCGGCGAGTTGACGCCGGACAGCTTCAGGTGCTGCGTGCCACCGACCGTCACCTCGCCCTCCAGGAACACCTGGGCGAGCCTGCCGAGGCCGTCCGCGCCGATGGCGACGGTCTGATTGCGGCCCGGAGTGGGCGAGTTGACCAGGCCGTCCTTGCGCGAGACGGCCGCGCCGACCGGCGCCTCGGTGTCGTTCAGGTCGAAGTAGTCGCCGTTGATCGCGGCAACGGCACCGGTGCGCCCGGCCTGTTCGGTCACTCGGGACTTCCCGGTGACCGTGCCGGAAGAGATGTAGTCCACGCTGAGCCGGTCGTCGGCGAGGTCCGCGACGAGTACCTGCCCCCGGACCCACCCGTCGGCCTCGAAACGGTCGAAGCGGGTGAGGTTCAGGCCGGGCGCGATCGGCGTGCGGGTCTCACGGGTGACGATCGACTGTCCGGGAGTGCTCGGGATCAGTCCGTGGCCGGGGCTGCCGGGCTTCGCCGCCTCGACGGGGGCCGACACGAGCTGTTCGGGCGTGAGCGCCTGAGCGGTCGTCATCATCCCGGCGCCGATGCTGAGCGCCGTGGCCAGAGCGAGGACAGCGGCACCGCGCCGTGCCGCGTGGCGCGGTCGCGGGGCGCTGGGGGCAGAGGGAAGCGGCACTGGCGGACTTCTTTCCGTACGTGGCGTCGTGGACGGCGCTCAGTGGATGCGCCGTTGGTGTTGCCGCACCGTGCTTTGAGTGACCTTCAGAGATGCGGCACATGAACATCCCGGCGCGGGGGGGGGGCCCCCCCCCGCGCCCCCCCCCCCCCGCCAGCCCCGCCCGGCGCCCCCCCCGCGCGCGGCCGGGCTCGCGGCCCCCGCCCGCGCCGACCCCCCCCC
>NZ_JBIAQV010000030.1:19255-96969 GCF_042889305.1 Streptomyces sp. NPDC002619
GGGGCCCCGGGGGGGGTGTGGGGGGGCGACCTTGGGCCCTGGGGCGCGCCCCCCCGCGGCCCCCCCCGCGCCGGCGCGTCAGACGAGGCTGAGCTGCCCGCCGTCGTGTCCGTGCGATCCGTGGCCGCGACGGACGGGACGCAGGCCGGACAGGTCGTGCCGTACCACCGTGTTGCGGTCGGCGACGCTCGCGCCGAGCGCGAACTGCGGCCAGTACCCCAGGATCTCCATGCGGCTGCGCTCGCTCCACCGGCGGGCCAGTTCGCTGCGGCTCTTGTAGAAGTCGAGCGCGTAGCCGCCCGTGTGCAGGCGCAGCAGGGAGAACCCGCCGGGGTACTCCTTGGCGGCGGCGATCTCCTGGTGGGTGACGTGCGGGGCCACCAGGCTGATCGTGCGCTTGTTGCGGTGCGTGTGCCCCGCGTGGTGCAGGAAGAGGCCCGGCATGCGGGAGTAGTCCTGCAGGATCGTGGCCGCCTGGGTGGCGTCCAGCGAGTTGCTCGGACTGATGGGGAACGCCGAGTCCTGGACGATAAGCGGGTGGTGGCCGAAGACGATCGTCGGCCGGTCCTGGTCACGGTGCAGCTGGTCGCGGAACCACGCCAGTTGGTCGGGCGACAGGGCTCCGGCGTCACCGCCGTTGCCCGGCTTGTCGTAGCTGTCGATCCCTATGACCCGCAGCCCGTTCAGGGTCCGGGTGAAGTAGGTGCGTTCCGCCTGCGCGGGGAAGAACCGGTCCGCGAAGCAGTCGTTGCCCTGCCACTGCCCGGCGCGGCAGTTCGCGTACGGATCGCCCAGGTGCGCCCGGTCGTGGTTGCCGCGGGTGACGAAGTAGTCGTCCCGGTACCCGCCGAACCTGCCCAGCAGCTGGTGGGCCTTGCTGAGGTCGACGGGCACGGCCTCGGCGGAGATGTCGCCCGCGGCGAGCAGGTAGTCGGCGCCGAGCGCGGTCACGTCCCGCACCAGGGACTCCAGCATCACCTCCGGGTACGGCGGCAGGCCCGGCTCCTGCTGGATGCCTATGTACTGGGGCTGGCCGCCGACAAGTCCGGCCTGGGTCTCGCCCATGTGGATGTCGTTGCAGAGCGCGATGGTGAACAGGTGGCGCCCGGGCGGGGGTTCGGGCGTGGTGGAGGACGAGCCGGTCTTCGTGCACCCCAGGAGCCCCTACTCTCGAGTGGACGCACTGCGTTCGTCCAGCGGCGTCCGAGTGGAGCTGGACGGGGTCGTGCTGGCGGAGGCACCTCATTGCGTGAAGCTGTTCGAGACTGGCCTACCGACCCGCTACTACATCGAGCGCATGCACGTCGACTGGACCCGACTGCGGCACTCGGACACCGTGACGCGATGCCCGTACAAGGGGACAACGAGCGGCTACTGGTCGTTCGACAGCGACACCGCCTCCCACGAGGACATCGCCTGGGCGTACGACTTCCCGACCATTCACGCCAACCGCATCGCGGGCCTGGCCGCGTTCTACAACGAGCACGTCGATCTGTACGTCGACGGCGTTCTGCTGCCGAGGCCCACCGACCCCACTCTGGGAGCTTCCAAGTAGGGCGGCTGATCCCCAACGACCGGACCGGTGCGGGACGGCCGAGTCGTTTCTGCGAATGGCAACAGGACCTCATCAGCGGCCATATGGACGGCCCGGCCACCCCGGCGGTGGGAGCCCGGTGCCTGACCACACGGCGCATCGGATTCACCGACCGGCAGATCACCTCCGAGCTCACCCACTTCGACCCACCGAGGACGTGGGGCGTGCGGGGCATCGACGGCCACATCCGGGCCACCGTCGACGTCACCGTCGAACCGCTGACCTCGGCCCGCTCGCGGCTGACCATCGACGTCGACTTCGAGGGCCACGGCATCGGCAAGATCCTGGTTCCGCTGATGGTCCGCCGCGAGGCCCGAAAGGAGATGCCAGCCAACCGGTCAGCACTGAAGCAGCGCCTCGAGGGTCAGGTTTCCCACTGATGTGGCGAGCGGCGGACGAAGCGTTGCTCCTGGCTCTGCAGGACCTTCTTGCCTCCGGCATAGGTCAGGGCAGGTAGGCCGGAGCGAGCAGGGCCTGGGAGCCGGTTGGCTTCACTGCAGTGTCAGCTCAACCGGCAAGCTCACGCCGCAGTGAAGCGGGTCCGCCACAGGTCGCGGAGCAGCGCGATCTCGGCCATGTGGTGGATGAATTCGAGGTTGGCCCCCGACACCACGGTGATGAAGGGGTCGTCGGGGGCGGAGCCGTACGGGTACTGCGAGAAGCCGACCGTGTCGAGCTGCTCCTCGGTGACGGCGGCGACGTTGTCGCGCCAGCGGTCGATCAGCGCCCAGAACCGCTCGAGTGCCAAGGCGGCGGAGGGGGTGAAGTCGACCAGCAGCTTCGGCTCCTGCCGCCGTTCACCGAAGGTCCACTCCCATTCGCCCGCGAAGCAGAAGTGCAGGTGCGCCAGCCGCCACGCGATGGTCGTGACCGGCGTTTCGTCAGGCTCCGGCGCACCAGTGTGGGCGAGGATCTGCTCGACCCGCTCAACACTCACGCTCCAGTCATCGGCGATCTTGGCGACGGTCATGCCGCCGGCGGCCTGCCGGGCAACCTCGGCGTACTCGTTCGCCGGGATGTCCGGGGCCCCCAGATCGAGCACCCACTCACCCGGCCCGAACGCCCTGGGCGTCGCCGCCTCGCCCCGGCGCCGGATCGACCAGCAACCGGGCACCGGCTCCCACAGGTACTCTTCGTCGCCGAGCCCCGTCAGCCGCACCTGGGCCATCTCCCTGGCCTTGTCGAACTGGTCGAGCAGCAAGCCCAAACGGTCGGTCCGCACGCCCTCGATCTCCATGCCCGGTTCCCCTCGCCATCGCGTCGCGTACCTCACTGCGCTCAGGCGGAAGCTAACGGCTCACCCCACGGCGGCGCGACCGATTTCCTCGGCGATCTGTGCACAGGTCGACGAACGCCGGAGCAAACAGGCGCCGCCCGGGAACGCGCCGTCCATCAGGCATTCCTGAACGATGCGCAGCACTCTGACGCCAAGTCCGTTCTTCGAGAACCAGCGATTATTGCTCCGGATCACGTCTGTCAAGCGGCCGTACCGGTCCACCAGCAACTCCGGGTGGCGCGCGACGTGCCGGCCTTGCAGCCGGTCACTGCCGACTCGCGTGATCCGCCCACAGCCTGGGCACGAGGGCGCGTTGGTGAATGCTCCTCCCTCAAAGGGCTTCGGCGTCGAGGGGGCGGCACAGGAATGCCTTGACCTGCCTAGTGCGCTCGTCGGCGAGGACCTCGACCCGGTCGTGGGCCAGCGCCTCCATCGTCTGTTCGGCCACGTCCGCCGGAGTGATCTTGGGCTCGTCCGTCCAGGCGGCGAGGTCCGTCTCCACGAAGCCGGCGTGCACCCCGACCACCAAGGTTCCCTGGTCGTGCAAGCCCTCGCGCAGGGCACTGGTGAGCGACCACTGTGCCGCCTTGGAGGCCGCGTACCCCGGCCAGCCGGACCGGCCGACCCAGGACGCCACCGACAGCATGTTCACGAGGGCACCGCCTCCGTTCCGCGCGAGGACGGGGGCGAAGGCTCGGGAGACGGCCCAGGTGCCGAAGAAGTTGACCTCCATCGCCTCGTGCGCGCCGTCGAAAGAGCCTTCGATGAGCTTGGTTCCCCAACCGCCGACGCCGGCGTTGTTGATCACAATGGTGACGTCGCCTGCTGTGGCGGCGGCCGCGGCGACCTCTTCGTGGTTGACGACGTCCATACGCAGCGGCGTGACGTCCTCGTCGGTCACGCTGTCCGGGTCGCGGACGGCGGCGTACACCTTGGCGGCGCCGTGGTCGAGCAATGCGCGGCCGAACGCCTGGCCGATACCGCGGTTGGCGCCTGTCACCAGGCCCACCGATCCTTTGATGTCCATGGTTCATCCTTCGCCTCAGACGCATGGGCTCGGTCGTCCCGCGGTGGACGCGACGACTCGATCGCCCGCCTACATCCACCTTCGCGCCTCCGGCACGCGGCCGCCTCTGGATCGAAGACCGGCGCCTCCCGGTCGGCCTTCGATGATCTCTTCGGCCACTCCGCTCTCAGCCGACGAATTGCTGGCCGCCGTCGATGTCGTAGGTCGCGCCGGTGAGTGCCGTGTTGGTCATGATGTGAACGGCGAGTGCCGCGACGTCGGCCGGTACGACGATGCGGCCGATCGGCAGCGTGGCGCGCAGTTCCTCGCGGCGGGCGTCGAGTCCGTCGCCGAGAAGCCTGGCCGACAACGGCGTGTCCACGAAGCCGGCAGCGATCAGGTTGACCCGGACCGGCGCGAGTTCGAGCGCGAGACTGGCGGTGAGCGCGGGTAGCGCGCCGGTGACCGCCGGCGCGATCCCGAGGCCGGCACGGATCCGACGGGCGCCCGTGCCGCCCATGAACAGCAGCGTGCCGCCCGGTCGTACCGTACCGACGGCATGACGCGCGACCTCGAGGGCGAGCACCATGTGCTCGCTGATCGCCCGGCGCGCCTGATCGGATTCCATGTCCAGGAGGCGCCCATAGGACGGGTGTCCAGCCGTGACCATCACGTGGTCGATCGGGCCGGGCAGCTCCTGAAAGAACTGCTGCAACTGCGCCGGGTCGCCGGCGTCGAAGGCGGCGGTGCTGAGCGCTTCGGTCTCCGCAGCCGCGGCGCGCAGCCGTTCGGGGTCCCGTCCGGTGAGAATCACCGTGGCGCCCTCGGCACGGGCGTGTCTGGCGGTTGCCAGCCCGATGCCCGCGCTCCCGCCGATCACTACGAGGGTCTGTCCGAGCAGGGCCGGGTCGCGGGGATTGTGCGTCGCCGACGGATCGGAACTCATAACTCCTCCTGGGGTGGAGCCGACCACGAGCGTCCCCTGTTCGCCCGTTCGCAAAGGGAGCGATCTCAAGCAGGCTGCTCAGGACACCGGGCACAGCCCACAGCAGGTGTCCGGTACAACGACACTGCCCCTAAAGGACCTTGAGCAGTCGTTCGGCCAGGACAGCTGCCGACGCAGGGTTCTGACCGGTGAGCAGATTGCGGTCAACCACCGTATAGGGCTTCCACATCTCGCCCTTGGTGAAGTCCACACCCATGTCGATGAGTTCGTCCTCCAGCAACCAGCGGGCCTTCGGGCCGAGCCCGACCGCGTTCTCCTCCTCGTTGGTGAACGCGGTGATCCGGTAGCCGGCGAAGGGCGATGCACCGTGGATCCTGGTCGCCAGCATCGCGGCCGGTGCATGGCAGACAATGGCAAGGGGCTTGCCGGAGGCGAGCGCCGCGGTCAGCAACCGGCCGGCGTCCGCGTCGACACACAGGTCTTCCATGGGACCGTGGCCGCCCGGGAAGTAGACGGCGTCGTAATCCTCCAGGCGGGCGTCCGCCAACTGGATCGGCCGCCGCATCACCTCTGCAGAGCGGATGATCGCCTCCAGATCGAGAGCGACCTCGGCGCTGCCCGCCATCTCGGGGCGCAGGCTCATCATGTCCACGTTCGGAACCACCCCGTCAGGTGTGGCGACCACGACCTGATGGCCGGCCTCGGTGAGCGCCTTGTAGGGGGCCGCGAACTCCTCGGCCCAGTAACCCGTCGCGTGCCTGGTGCCATCCTTGAGCGTCCAGTACGTCGCCCCGGTCATCACGAAAAGCAGCTTCGCCATCGGACAGCCACCTCCTCGTTCGCATCTGATCCAGACGGAGCAGAGAGGACGTTTCACCTCTCGTCGGCCGTACGCCGCTGCGCGCGGAGGGTCTCCAGAAGCCGGAGCCAGATCTCGCTGACTGTCGGATAGCTGGGGACGACGTGCCACAAGGTGGACACAGGAATCCGGCCCACGATCGCTGTGGTCGCCGAGTGCACCAGTTCGGCGATGCCCGCACCGACGAAGGTGGCCCCCACCACCACGTCGTCAGCGCGGTCGACGACGAGTTTGGCAAGCCCTCGGTAGTGCGCGCTCATGACGTAGGTTCCCGCCAGCGCGGCGAGGTCGTACTCGGCCACCTCCACGTCCATGCCGGTTTCTCGTGCCTCCTGCTCGGTCATCCCGGCACTGCCGACCTCCGGATCGGTGAAGACGACTTGGGGCAGCCCGATGTGCCCGGCAGCGGAGGAGGGCAGTTCGGAGGAGCCTCGTGCGCGTGCAGCGATAACCTCGCCGGCGATACGTGCCTGGTACTTGCCCATGTGTGTCAACAGCGCGCGGCCGCATACATCGCCGATGGCGTACAGCCAGGTCCCGCCCACGTTCTGCACACACTGGTGGTCGTCGACCCGGAGGTATCCACCGGGGCGGAGGCCCACGGTGTCGAGACCGATGTCCTCGGTGTTCGGAATGCGCCCGGCGGCTACGACGAGTTCATCGGCGACCACGATCGTGCCGTCGTCGAGTGTCACGCTGATCTCCCCGCCATGGATGTGACCATGCCCGGTGTCACGGGGATCGGACCGCTTCACCAGGGACAGGCTGCGTCCCGGGTGCAGATGCACGCCACTGTCCTGCAGCGTCTGGCCGACAAGCGTGCCTGCGAACGGCTCCTGCCGGGCCAGCAACCGCTCGCCGCGGTACACGACGGACACCTCGCTCGCACCCAGCCCACGCAGCCAGGTGGCCGCCTCACAGGCGACCACACCGCCACCCAGCACGACCACCCGACGCGGCACCTCACGCATCGTGGTCACATCGCGCGATGTCCATGGCAGAGCGGCACGCAATCCAGGAATGTCAGGCACGGCCGGGCAGGAGCCGGTGTCGACGACCACGGCGTGGCCGGCTGTCAGCGTCCTGGCTGAAGCGTCCGGACGACTCACTACGACGGTGCGTTCACCCGCCAGCCGTCCATAACCGCGCACGACGTCGATACCTGTGTCCAGGGCCCAGGATATCTGCGAGGTGTCGTCCAGTTGATTGATCACAGTGTCACGCCGGGCGAGAACTTCGGCAGCTTCCAACTGGGCTGACACTCCCGGCAGTTGTGCGGCCGCGTGCACCACCTCGACCGGCCGCAGCAGTGCCTTGCTGGGCATGCAGGCCCAGTAGGAGCACTCACCTCCGAGGAGGCTGTTCTCCACAAGCACCGAAGACAGGCCGGAGAACTGGCTTGCGTACTGTGCCGCGTTCTCACCGGCAGCGGCACCACCGAGAACGATCACATCCCAAGCCGAACGGTCGGGATCCACTGTTGCAGTCATACGTGTCTCTCCCATCGCCGCCGGGTTCCGGGACGAACAACCCATCAGCTACCGGAACCGTCCGACCCGGCGACCGGTTCCCCGGTCTGCTCTTCCTCGATGAAACGCGCATACCAGAGCGGCCAGTCGTCGTCACGGTGTCCGAGCTCCTCCTCGAACCGCCCGTGCGCCGACTCCGCGCGCATGAGAGCCTGCGCCAACTCGTCCGCGGAAGCGAATCTCACAGACATGGACCTCTCTCCCGTCTGCTTCCGGGTCAAGCAGCGTCATCGGCCCGCAAGCCGTTCTGTGATTTCCTGGAGTACCCAGCCGTTGCCGTCCGGGTCGGTGAACGAGGCGAACGAGGCGTAGCTGCCCCGCTCGGGGTCCGGGCCGGGCACCCGTTCCTTGGTGTCCGCGTGGTGGAACACCCCGCCCGCGTCGTGGAAGACCTCACTCACGTCAACCCCGATTCGGTCCAGTTCCGCCCGTGTTGCCTCGATGTCCGAGACCACGAGATGCAGTCCCTCGGCAGACCCCGGGACGGCCGAACTGACCCCGTCGCCGAAGATCACCGAGCATGCGGAACCCAGCGGTGTCAGTTGCACCACGCGGAAGCCGTCACCGGCGACGAAGTCAGCGTCCAGCCGCCACCCCAGTGACTCGTAGAAACTCTTCGGCCGGTCGACATCGGCGACCGGGACCACCACGACTTCGAGCCTCATATCCACGATGGAGCCCTCCTGACAGCTGTGCAAACCGCCGGTCGCCACACCACTCCGGCGCTTCGGAACGCGGTGGTGGATCACGCCCGTGGAAATCACGCTCGTGGAACATCTGGTGAGGTTCGTGGACGGGAGGCTGCGCGAAGCCGACCGGATCCGAGACGGCCAAGGGCCGACAGCCACCGTGCCCGCTACGGAGCGGCGGAGATGTCGCGGCGGAGAGACTTTTCCACGATACAACTTGGCCGCAGCAGCGCCACTCTTGCCTCACGGCAGGCCCGGCAGGTCGGTGGCCCGCTTGCGACGGCAATCGCCAGCCGGCATGGACGCAGCTGCACTCGGAGAGCTTCTCGAAACCGAGTGTGGGGCTGGGGGTTGCGTACGGGCGTGCTGTTCAGGTGATTATGGCCGCGCGGGGGCATGAAGGCAGGGCGGCGGCCAGGAACGCGCCGATCCGCAAGCCGCAGTGCCAGGTGGCCCAGCAGCGCGGCCATCTCCATGACGGGAACGGGGTGGGCCCACCCTGCGGATCAAGGCTGCGGTATGTCTGCCGTGATGCCATCGGGCACGTGTGCGTCGCTGTGGTGCCGGTGACGTTGTCGCCATGTGTAGTCGGTTCAGAGGCTGCCGGGGCGGACCAGCCCGGTCCTTTTGACCCCGCTCACGATGGGGGTGACCTCGAGGGTGCAACCGAGACGAAAGAGGTGAGCACGGTGACGGGTATCGCAGACCGGATCGCGGAGACGGACCGCGGCAAGGTCAGGGGCATCACGCAGGGCGAGGTGATCTCCTTCCGGGGAATCCCCTATGCCGCGTCGCCGGTCGGTGAGCTGCGTTTCGCGCCGCCCCAGCCGCACCCGGGATGGACCGGGGTGCGGGAGACGGTGCAGGCCGGACCGGCTGTCCCGCAGGCCGCCTCCCGCCTGGAACGGGTGATGGGGCCCCGCGTGCCGGACTGGAACGAGGACGGCAGCCTGACCGTCAACGTCCACACTCCGTCACGGGCGTTCGAGGGCAATGCGTCCCGCCCGGTCCTGGTGTGGTGGCACGGGGGCGGCTTCACCAGCGGCTCCGGCGGATGGGACTGGTACGACGGCGGCCGGCTGGCCGCACTGGGCGACATCGTGGTGGTCACCGCGAACTACCGGGTGGGCCCGCTGGGCTACCTGTACCTGCCGGAGATCGGCGCTGCCAACCTCGGCCCCCAGGACCAGGCCGCCGTGCTGGCCTGGGTGCGGGACAACATCGCCTCCTTTGGCGGCGATCCGGGCAATGTGACGGTCGGTGGGCAGTCGGCCGGAGCGTATTCGGCGCTGTCGCTGGCGCTAGATCCGCAGACGTCGGGACTCGTGACCCGGGTGCTGCTGCAGAGCGGTCCCTTCGGCCTGCTGCCGCAGGACCCGCAGAACGCGGCCGAGAACGCCGAAGCCTACCTGCGGCTGCTCGATGTGCCGGGCGGAGCGGATGCCGTAAAGGTTCTGCGCGCGCTGCCCGCTGAGCAGTTGCTGTCCGCCTACGGCCGGCTCGCGGGGCAACTCGCGCGTCCGGGCGACGCCGCCCCGCCCATGTATCCGGTGCTCGGCGGCCCCGGTGTTCCCCGCGACCTGCAGCGGGCGCTCGCGGACGGCGCCCTGGAGGGCAAGTCGCTGCTGATCGGTACCACCCGGGACGAGGCGACGGCCTTCACTGCCTTCGACCCGCACATCCAGAACCTCACCTCCGCCGGCGCGCTGGACCTCCTGACCGGCCGGCTCGGCGAACAGGCCCACGAGGTCTACCAGCGGTACGCCGCCCGGCTTGAGGAGCCTACTGCGGCGCAGGTCTTCACCGCGGTGCAGACCGATGAGCTGTTCCGCAACGGCTCGCTGCGGATCGCCGACCACCACGCGGCCGGCGGCAACGCGACCTACGTCTACCAGTTCGACTACCAGCCGTCCGAGGACGAGCACGCCCTGGGCGCCACCCACTGTGCCGAACTTCCCTTCCTCTTCAACACCTTCGACGCCTACCCGGACAGCCCGATGCTGGGCAGGCCCACCGACACCGTACGGGCCCTGGGCCACACCTTCGCAACCGCGGTCGCCGAGTTCGTCACGACCGGATCGGTGAACGACTGGCTGCCCTACACGCCCACCACGGCCGCCCGCATCCGGCACTTCGGCTGAGACAGGAGCCGACCGTGAAGCGCCTCTTCCGCCGTGCCGCCATGCCCCACTGGGCCGAGTTCCTCGTCCTGCTGGCCACCATCTACCCCGCGGACCGGCTGTACTCCTTGACCGTCGCCGGCCGGTTCGCGCTCTGGAACGAATGGCTGCGTCCCCTTCGCTTCACGCTGGGAGTGCCGTCGCCCTGGGCATCCCCGTCACCATCCAACAGCCCGCTGCTGCACGACACCGCCGAGGTGGACGAGGGCTTCTGGGGCCCGGAACGCGTCGCCCGCCTCTTCCCCGCCCGCGGCTGGGTCGACCTGGGCGTCCAGGTCAGCGCCGGATCCGACTTCCCCGTCGGCCAGTTCGGCGCCATGCGCTCCGTCTGGGGCATGACCACCCGGCAGACCGTCATCGGGCATCAAGGGCCCCGAACACGCCATCAGTTATGACGAGGCCCTCGCCCTGCACACCGTCAACGCCGCCCGTCTGCGCGACGAGGAACACCTGTGCGGCACCCTCACCCCGGGCCGCTTCGCCGACCTCATCGTCTGGGACCAGTACCCCGCCCACTGCCCCAGCGACGCCCTGCGCGACCTCAACCCCACCCGCACCTTCGTCGGTGGCCTCCTGGTCGCACCCACCGGCGAGTGGTAAGTAGGACGGTGCGGGTGTTGGGACCGAACTCGTGGCTACCGCGGGCGCGAGCGCCTGCGGTAGCCCACTGCAAACGGCTTGTCCTGGACCACTACGGGTCTACGACTCTTCTTCAGGTCCCGGCCAATCAATCCACTTTGTTGTGGCTGGCCCTGTCCTGGCCGTGCGGGCGCCCGTTGGGATGGACCTGCTTCCGCCGACGGGTGGGAAGCGCAGAATCCGCTGCAGCAACTTGAAAGGCCCTTGATGACCATGCCGCGCATCCGCTCGTTCGTGCAGGTCGACGTGTTTTCCACGAGCCCCTATTCCGGCAACCCGGTCGCGGTCGTCCTGGACGGGACGGACCTGACCGATGAGGAGATGCAGCGCCTGGCGCGTTGGACGAATCTGTCCGAGACCACGTTCGTGCTGCCCCCCACCGTCCCGGAGGCGGACTACCGGTTGCGGATCTTCACTCCGCAGGGTGAGCTGCCGTTCGCCGGGCACCCCACCCTCGGTTCCGCGCGCGCCTGGCTGGACGGCGGCGGCATACCGCAGCACGCCGACCGCATCGTGCAGGAGTGCGCCGCCGGCCTGGTCACCGTGCGCCGTGGCGAGGACACTCTGTCCTTTGCCGCCCCGCCTCGTGTGCGTGAGGGCGCGCTCGACGACGATTATCTGCACCGGATCGTGGCCGCATTCGGCATCACGCGTGACCGAGTCGTGGCCCACCAGTGGGTCGACAACGGTCCCGGCTGGGCCGTGGTCCAACTGCCCACAGCCGAGGAGGTCCTCGCCCTCGAACCTGACTTCTCCCTCATCCCGACCGCGATGGTCGGCGCGATCGGGGCCTACCCCCACGGGTACCGACACCACTTCGAGATGCGCACGTTCGCCCCCGGCGCCGGCGTGCCCGAGGATCCCGCGTGCGGCAGCATGAACGCCGCCGTCGGTCAGTGGCTCACCTCCACCGGCGCCGCACCCTCCTCCTACCGGGTCTCCCAGGGCACGAGACTGGGACGGGCCGCAAGCATCGAGATCACCGCCGACACGGACGGCACCGTCTGGGTCAGCGGCGCCGCCACCGTCTGCATCCGCGGCACCATCACTCTCTGACCGCCCCACCGCCCCACCGCCCGCGCTCCCGCCGTAGTTGCCGGAGCGCGGCCAGCTACGCGGCGATCCATGCGCCGGACCACCGGGGTCGGGACGGGACCGTCATGTGGTGTCGGCGGAGAGCGTCTTCATGCTGACGTAGCTGGTCACCGTGGCCACGCCGGGCAGGGTGGCCAACTGGTTGGCGTGGAAGTCCTCATAGGCGGGCAGGTCGGCCACCTCGACCTGGAGCAGATAGTCGAAGTTGCCGGTGATGTGGTGGCAGGCGACCACCTCGGGCAGCCGGGTGACCCCACGCTCGAACGCGACCACGTCCGCGCGGGTGTGCCGCATCAGCCGGACACCCGCGAACACCCGCAGACTGCGGCCGACCGCGGCGGGATCGATCAGCGCCCGGTAACCGCGGATGACCCCGGCTTCCTCCAGCTGACGCACGCGCCGCAGGCAGGGTGACGGCGACAGCCCGACCCGGGCGGCGAGCTCGCTGTTGCTGATGCGACCGTGCTGTTCGAGCACGGCCAGAATCGACCGGTCTACCTGATCCATGACGGCAGATTATTGCTCCCAATGCCTGCCTACCACAATCGTGCGCCTGCTCTGAGCGCAATTTGCTGCCAAAGTTGCTGAGATCCGGTCACATCGGAGTGGCGGTCGGCCACGCTTCATGAAGTCGCACCGACGGTCCACGGAAGGGCAGCCATGCCGGGCAAGAGCACCATCACCGTTCACGCCGATCGCGAAGTCCATCCCAGCCGTGCCGTGGCACCGCCCATCTACCAGACGGCGACGTTCTGGGCCGAGGACGCGGAGACGTTCGCGCAGGTCGCCGTCGACCCGCGGGGCAAGGACTTCTACACCCGCTTCGGCAACCCGAACCACGCACAGGTCGCCGCAGTCGTGGCCGAACTGGAGAACACCGAGGCGGCCATGGTCACCGCGTCCGGGATGGCCGCGCTCACCACGGCCGTGCTGGCCCTGGTGTCCGCCGGTGACCACGTCATCGGGCAGAAGTCCACCTATGGGGGCACGGCGTCGGTGCTGCTGAACCTGCTGCCGCGCCTCGGCGTGTCGACCACCCTGGTGGGCCAGACCGACCCGGAGGCGTTCGCGAAGGCACTGACCCCGCAGACCCGCCTGATCCTGGTGGAATCCCCGAGCAATCCGCTGCTGCAGATCACCGACCTGCGCGCCGTCGCGGACCTGGCCCGCGCGCACAACGTGCTGACCATGGCGGACAACACCTTCGCCACTCCGCTGAACCAGCGACCGGCGGACTTCGGCATCGATCTGGTCTGGCACAGCGCGACCAAGTACCTCAACGGCCATTCGGACGTCTCCGCAGGAGTGCTGGCCGGGCCGGCGAAGATCCTGGACCGAATCTGGGACGTCGGCCTGCTCACCGGTGCCACGCTCGGACCGATCGACGCGTGGCTGCTGCTGCGCGGCATGCGCACCCTGCCGCTGCGGGTGCCGCGGCACAACGCCAACGGCCTGGCGCTCGCGGAGGCGCTGAACGAGCATCCAGCAGTGGCGAAGGTGCACTATCCCGGTCTGGCGACCCACCCGCAGCACAAGCTGGCCGTCGGCCAGATGAGCGGTTTCGGCGGGGTGCTTGGCATCGAGTTCGCGGGTGGTTTCCAGATGGCCGACGCCTTCCTCGGCCGGCTGCGCTACCCGCGCCGGTCGGCCAGCCTCGGCGGCGTGGAATCGCTGGCCGTGCATCCGGCGTCCATGTGGCGCGGGATGCTCAGCGAGGAACAGATCGCGGAATCGGTTCCGCTGGGCCTGGTCCGGCTGGCCGCGGGCACGGAGGACACGGCCGACTTGGTCGCCGACGCGCTCGCCGCGGCCGACGCGGTGCTCGCAGAAGCTGCGACCACCTGAGCGACCGTTTGCGCTGCAGCGGCGACGCCGTTGCACGCCTGCCGAGACTTCGGGCGCCCCGCCCTCATCGTGGCCGAGGCCACGGCTGGGTCAGGACGGCGTGAGCGCCATCGACAGCGTGCACCGCACCGTGTGCGACGGCCACACGTCGGCGCACACGGTGCACCACAACGCTCCGACACAACCGGCCCCCAAAGGTCCAGGAGCTTGCCCAACAGGCCACCGGAGACCGACTCACGGCGCACGTCGACGCGCGCGCCAGCCCGTCACCGGCGTGCAGCTGTACTTCACCGGCGGCCTGGCGGTGGCGCTCTCCCTCGTCGGCCACCTACGGCAGAAGGCCCTGAGCGCCCGCGGCTGATCTGCGCGGCCGTGAGCAGAGCCGCGGCGGCCGTCACAACATGATCTTGAACAATCCGAAAGCGTCTGTGAAGGAGTTCATCCGATGAAGACCCTGCTCACTGGCGGCACCGTGGTCAGCATGGACCCGGCTGTCGGCGATCTCGACCGCGGCGACGTGCTGATCGAGGACGGCGTGATTGTCGAGGTGGCCAAGCGCGTCGACGCGCCGGACGCCGAGGTGATCGACGCGACCGACCGGATCGTCATGCCCGGCTTCGTCGACAACCACCGCCACACCTGGCAGACCGCGTTCCGAGGCGTCGGCGCGGACTGGACGTTCCCCGAGTGGGCGGTGGCCATGCACGGCACGGTCAAACCCCATTACCAGCCCGAGGACGTCTATGTGGGCACCCTGCTGGGCCGCCTGGAGGCCCTGCACTCCGGCGTGACCACGATGCTGGACTGGTGTCACGTCGCGCAGAGCCACGAGCACGAGGACGCCGCCGTCGCCGCGCTGCAGGACGCGCCGGGGCGGTCGATCTTCTGCCTCGGCGCCGGATGGGGCACCCCCGACCCCGTCGACGCCGAGATCCGCCGCGTCCGCTCCGACCTGGCCGGGGACGGCCTGGTCACCATGGCGCTGGGGCTGCGCGGGCCCGAGGACACCAGCATGGACACCGTCGCCCGGGAACTGAAGCTGGCTGCCGAACTCGGCCTGCGCACCAGCCTGCATGTCGACGCCGGCGGGACGCGGCGCCCGGTCGCCGATTTGCGCGAGCACGGTCTGCTGCGGGACACCACCACGTTCGTGCACGCCAACGGGATCAGCGACGAAGAGCTGCGGATGCTCGCCGACGCGGGCAGTTCGGTGTCGATCAGCCCGGACGTCGAGCTGAAGATGGGGTTCGGATCGCCGATGACCGGCCGGGCGTTGGCCGTCGGCCTGCGCCCGACGCTGTCCATCGACGACGTCCCGTCGGTCGGCGGCGACATGTTCTCCACGATGCGTACCGCCTTCGCCGTGCAGCGCGGCCTGGACGGCGGCCTGCGCTCCCGGGACCTGCTGGAGTTCGCCACCGTCGATGCCGCCCAGTCGTGCGGGCTCGACGCCCGAACGGGCAGCATCACGCCCGGCAAGGACGCCGACGTCATCCTTCTGCGCACCGACGACCTGACCGTGTTCCCGGTCACCGACCCGGTCGCCACCATCGTCAGCGCCGGCCATCCCGGCCTCGTGGACACGGTCCTCGTCGCCGGCCGCGTGGTCAAACGCGACGGCGTGCTGGTGGGCGTGGACTTGGCAGCACTGAGGACCCGACTGGTCGAATCACGCAACCGGATCGCGGCGGCCGCCGGCATTCCGCTCGACGGCACATGGCGCCCACGGCCGGAATCGGAGTAGGAGCACTTGGCGATGGTGTTCACGGAGACTCGCCAGCCCTGCCTCACCAGCTGGATCCAGATCTTCGGCGAGCCGTAGGTGCCACCGGAATTGATGGACTCCTGCCGCACCGCCTCCGCCAGCTGTCGGCAGCCTACTTCACGCTGGGTCAGCCGGCGGGTGCGGTGCTTGTAGGACCACGATTCGCTCACGCCCAGGGCGCGACACGAGACGCGGTGCGGGATACGGTGCGCGGTCCTGAAGTCGCTGATCACCCCGGCCACTTGTGCCGGGTCCGCCGCCGCTACTTCACCCACAGGAGTAGGGGCGGCCGGAGGCGCGGTGCCGGCCTTGCGACCAGACCGTTTCCCCGGGCCGCCCTCCGCACCCGTCGTGCCCGTTCCCGAGCAACGGGCGCTCCACAAGCCCCGGTTGGGCGGCGCTCTTCAGCCGGTGCTGGGCCACGGGGCGGGGATCTTCGTCCCTCGGTAGAGGTAGCGGATGGTCTTCACCCTGGCGGGGTCGAACAGCCGCACCTCGTCCGTGACGGGCCACCAGCGGCCCCCGCAGTAGCGGCGGTGCAGGTCCTTCCAGCTGCTCCGGCGGAACTTCCCTCGCAGCCACTTCATGACCCGCTGCCAGACGAAATGGCGCAGGTATCGGAAGGTGGCATGCGAGACACCGAAACGGAAGTAGGCGGTCCAGCCCCGCAGCACCCGGTTGAGGCGGTGCAGCAGGACTTCCAGCGGCAGATTGGTGGCTGCGCGAGGGCCTCGTCCCCCGGCACGCGCCACCTGCTCGACAACTGGCAGAGACCGTCACACTCCCCCGTCGGCGGGTCGGGCGAGCATCTCTGCGCACAGGGCGACGCACTCGGCGCAGATCCACACGTCGGGCCCGGCCACCAGTCGGCGTTCCTCGCTGCGGGGATGGCCACAGAACGAGCAGCGGTCGAGCTGCTTCTTGCCCCCACGTCCACGTCGGGAGCGCCGGCCGAAGGGCGTGCGCGGGACGTTGATGTAGCAGTGCAGCAGGCGCTTGATGTCGGCCACGTCCACGCCGAGGTCGTTGAGGACCCGGCGGGCTCGGGAGCCCGGGTTGGTGGCGATCACCGCGAGCAGTTGGGGGGTGTTGACGATGATCGGGGCACAGTCCGGGGTGCGCTCGTTTGCCAACTGCCGGGCGGCGGCCAGCGCGGCCTCGACCTCGGCCGAGAACACCGGCACTCCCCCGCCGGGCCGGTCCGTGGGGTGCTCGAAGAGGCGGTGGCTCGCTTCGCGGATCTTGTCGCGGGTGACGCCGAGCTGCTCCAGGGTGGCGGCGGCCACCCCGTCGGTGAGCAGTCCGAACAGCAGGTGCTCGGTGCCTGCCTCAGCCAGTCCGTCGGCGCGGGCGGCGGCCAGCGCGGAGGACAGGCTGCTCTCCAGGTCACGGCCGTGGATGACGCTGCCCGTGGCCGCCGCCTCCCGGATGCGCTCGACGCGGTCCGCATACCGCTGGCGGGCCGCCTGCCGTGAGACGCCGAGGCGTTCGCCGATCACGGTCCAGGAGTGTCCGGCGGCGCGGACCTGGCGTACGACCTGGTCGACGGCTTCGTCGGCGTGGCTGGAGAGGTCCTTTGTCACGGCGATGACGGCATCCAGCAGCGCGAGTTCGTCGTCGCTTGCGGCGCGGGCGCGGGCCGCTGCGATGAGCTGCTCCACGGTGGGCTCTGGGCTCATACCGACAACCGTAGATTGTCACCCGCGCGCCGACAATCCCTCGTTGTCAATTCTGTGGTGCGGAGCCGATGATGCTGCAGATGTCGGCGTCCGCGCAGCCGGCCGGGTCGGTCGTGACGGCCCGCTCGGCCAGGGCGCGCAGGGCGGTGCGGGTGGTGCGCAGCTCGGCCAGGCGCCGCTCGATGTCCGCCAGATGCTGCTGAATCAGGCCGGTGACGTGGGTGCAGGGCGCCTGACCCGAGTCGCGCAGGGCCAGGATGGAGCGGATCTCAGCGAGCGTGAGGCCGGCCGACTGGGCGTCGCGAACGAAGGCCAGCCGGGTACTGGTCTGCGGCGGGTAGTCCCGATAGCCGCCCGGTGTGCGCGGCGGGGCAGGGAGCAGTCCGGCCTCTTCGTAGAAGCGGATGGTCTTGGTCGTCAGTCCGCTCGCGGCGGCCAGTTCACCGATGCGCATACCGGCCAGCGTACGTCTTGACCTTCCAGTGCGCTGGAAGGTCTAGCGTCAGTCACAGCGACCCTGACGTGGAAGGACCATGCAGTGCGCATCACCGTGTTGACTGTGCCCGACTGCCCCAACGCACCCGTGATCGAGGACCGCATCATCCGCGCGCTCGACGGCCGCGGCGCGGACATGGAGACGGTCGAGGTCGCCGACCAGGAGCAGGCCGCCAGGCTCGGGATGACCGGTTCGCCCACGGTCCTGATCGACGGCGTGGATCCCTTCGCCGTCGCCGGCGCCCCGGCTTCTGTTTCCTGTCGCCTCTACCGTGGCCCGGACGGGAGAGCCGAGGGGGCGCCGAGCGTGGCCGATCTGCAGCGTGCCCTGGACGCCGCTGCCGCCACCGGGGACTGCGTGTGCCCGCGGGCGGACGACGCGGTCGGCCGCGGAGGTCGGGGTCGTCTCGCACCCGCGGCCGGTGGTCTGCGCGCCGTCCAGCAAGCCGTGCTGCGTCACTTCGCGGCCACCGGACGCGCACCTTCGGCAGATGACCTTCGAGCTACGGCCGCCGCACACGGTCGCGCCGCCGACGCCATCCTGGCCGACCTGGCAGCCCACGACTTCCTCACCCTCGACGACCACGGCCGCATCCAGGCTGCCTACCCCTTCTCCGCCGTACCCACCGCCCACCGGGTCCGGCTCGCGGATGGCACCGAGGTCTGGTCGATGTGCGCGGTGGACGCCCTGGGCATCCCCGGCATGCTCGGCTCCGACGCCGTGATCACCTCCGCCGACCCTGTCACCGGCGAGACCGTCACCGTGACGTGCACCGGCGGACACATGACCTGGCAGCCCTCCACCGCCGTCGTCTTCATCGGCCAACGCGCCCGAACCGGCCCTGCCGCCGACATCGCCTGCGGCGCCCTGAACTTCTTCACCAGCGGCCGCAGCGCCCGCGTGTGGGCCGGTCGACACCCCGACTACACAGGGAGGAGCGTCGACCAGGCGCGCGCCGAGATCCTGGGGCGCTCCGTCTTCGGCTCAATCCTGGCAGCTGCGGACGCAGACAAGGCCTGAGGGCTTGGGAGACCAGGCCATGTGGGACACCATCCGGCGCGCCGATGCCGGGGTGCAGCGCACGGGTCGGAGAGACCCGTCTCAGTCGGGCCGGAACCCTGGTGGGCCGAGGAAGAGGCCGCCTGTGGCATCGAGTACGTGGCCGGTGACCCAGCGCGCGTCGTCCGAGGCGAGGAAGTCGACGATGTCGGCGATGTCGGCGGGCTCCCCGATCCGGCCGAGCGCGGTCACCGCGGTGATGTCACCCACCATCTCCGGCTTATCCCGCATCCTGGCGTTCATGTCGGTCGCGGTGACCCCCGGCGCGACCGTGTTGACGGTGATCCCGCGCGGGCCCAGTTGCATGGCCAGCGAACGGCCCATCACGTCGATGGCGCCCTTCGTCATGGCGTAGACGAGTTCGGGCATAGCGATCCGCGTGGCGGCAGAGGAGACGTTGATGACGCGCCCGCCGTCGCGGAGGACGGACAGCGCCCGCTGGACGATGAAGAAGGGCGCCCGGACGTTGACCGCGAAGATGCGGTCGAAGTCTTCGGGTGTGGTCTGCTCGAGCGTCCCGCCCGCGAGAATCGCCGCGTTGTTGACGAGGACGTCCAGCCGCTCCCCGGCAAGCCCCTCCGCCAGACGGGCGAAGAGCGTGTCCACGTCACCGTCAGTGCCGAGTTCGGCCTTCAGCGGGAAGGCCCGGCCACCGGACTCCTCGATCGCGGAGACGGTCTCGAGCGCATCCGCGTCCTGGCGCGCGTAGTGCATGGCGACCCGCGCGCCGTCGGCGGCCAGCCGCTGGGCGATGGCCCTGCCGATGCCGCGCGAGCCGCCCGTCACCAGGGCGGTCTTTCCCCTCAGGTCAGCCATACCGGGCTCCTTCCGCGACATCGCGTGCGTGTCGTGCCTCAGGGCGTACTTCCAGTCTCGGCGCAGCCCGCGCGATGCGCCCGCCCAGGACTGCCGGCGGTTCCGGGCCGTTGATGACCTGCCGGTCCTCCGCGCGCGGCCGTTCAGTCGAGGCCCGAGGAATCAGCCGAGCGAGCAACTCCCACTCCGGCCCGGTGAGTTCATGGCGGCGTAGCACCCAGCCGTGATCCGGCATCCGATGATCTTTGAAGACGGAGTTGCGCAGTTGTGCCATGACGCATACACGACAGCCCTAGCCATTGCTGGAGGCCGAGGGCGCATCCATGATCCGGATCAACTTCCGTCCCTCACACCCTTCAGAGGTTCTTCATGCCCAACATGCCCGTGCCCAGACGACGGTTGATCGCGCTCGGCGCGGTCGCCGCCCTGGCACTCGGGGTCATACCGGCCACCGCCGCCGTGTCCACGGATCCAGGCACCCCGGTGCCGGCCGGGGCCGCGCAGCAACCACCGGGGCACGGCGGCACGCACACCGTCACCCTGATCACCGGTGACAAGGTCACCATCGGCACCGCGGCCGACGGCAGCGTCGTCCGGTCCTTCGAAGCCGCGAGCGGGGCCACCGCGGGCTTCCATCGTGCCGTCATCGACGGGGCGACGTATGTGTATCCCGATGCCGTCCTGCCGTACGTCAGCACCGGAAAGCTGGACAAGCAGTTGTTCAACGTGACCCGGCTGATCGCCGACGGTTACGACGACGCGCACGCCTCGCGGCTGCCCCTCATCGTGCGCTACACCGACACCGCCGCCAGATCACGAACCCGGCCCGAGGTGGCCGGCTCGGACGTCGTCCGGCGGCTGGACAGCATCCAGGGTGCGGCCCTCACGCAAAGCCGCAAGCAGGCCCCGACGTTCTGGTCCGCGCTCACCGGCGGTCAGAAGGCGGCCCGTTCGGCGAAGCCCGCCTTCGCCGGCGGTATCGCCAAGGTCTGGCTCGACGGCAAGGTGACGGCCGACCTCGCCGAATCGACGGCCCAGATCGGCGCCCAGCAGGTCTGGGCGGAGGGGAACACCGGCAAGGGCGTGAAGGTCGCGGTGCTCGACAGCGGCGTGGACGCCGAACACCCGGACCTGGCCGGACAGGTCGACACCAGCGCCAGCTTCGTCCCCTACGAGGAGGACGTCACCGACTACAACGGTCACGGCACCCACGTCGCCTCGACCATCGCCGGCACCGGCAGCGCCTCCGACGGCATGGAGCGGGGCGTCGCGTCCGGTGCCCGGCTGGCCATCGGCAAGGTGCTGGACACCGAGGGCAGGGGCCAGGAGTCCTGGATCATCGCGGGCATGGAGTGGGCCGCCCAGGACCAGCACGCCAAGGTCATCAGCATGAGCCTGGGCGGCGGCGGTGACGCCACCGACCCGATGAGCCAGACCGTCGACCGGCTCAGCAAGGAGACCGGCGCACTGTTCGTCATCGCGGCGGGCAACGGTGGCCCGAAATCCATCAGCAGCCCCGGTGCCGCCGACGCCGCGCTGACCGTCGGCGCCGTCGACTCCGCGGACCGGCTGGCCGACTTCTCCAGCCAGGGCCCGCGCGGCGGCGACGCGGGGCTGAAGCCCGAACTCACCGCGCCCGGCGTCGACATCCTCGCCGCCCGCTCCCACTACAGGCGGGGTTCCGGCTACTACACCACGATGAGCGGTACGTCGATGGCGACGCCACATGTCGCGGGCGCCGCCGCCCTGCTCGCCTCCGAGCATCCCGACTGGAGCGGTGCACAGTTGAAGGAGGCACTGGTCAGCAGCGTCAAGGCAACCCCGTCGTACACGCCGTACCAGGCGGGCGCAGGTCGGCTGGACGCGCTGAAGGCGGTGCACGCCACGGTCTTCGCCACCGCGAGTGCCTCCTCCGGTTTCCACACCTGGCCCCCGAAGCCGGGAGAGACCGATGTCCGGAAGGTGACGTACACCAATGTCGGTGACGCGCCGGTCAGCCTGGACCTGGCGGTGGACGGCACCGTCCCCGCAGGGTTGTTCACGCTGTCGGACGACCGGATCACCGTGCCCGCGCACGGCACCGCCTCGGTCGATCTGACCGCACATTTGGACCGTCTGACGGCCGATCAGCCGGTCAGCGCCATGGTCACCGGTACGGACAGCGCCGGTTCGGTACGGGCCCGGACCCTGATCGGCGCCGCCCAGGAGGGGCAGCGGCAGAATCTGACCGTCGTCGCCAAGGACCGGTCGGGCAGGCCGTTGGCCGGCCGGGTCCTCCTCACCGCCGAGCATCTCTTCACCGTGCTGGATCTCGACGACTCCGGCACCGGCACGGTGCGGCTGCCTGTCGGCAACTACAGCGGATGGCTCACCGCCGATGTGCGCGGGGCCAACGGGCCGCACTCGCTGGGCATGGCACTGCTCGCGTTCAACGACGTGGAGTTGGACCAGGACCGTACCGTCTCGCTGGACGGTCGGAAGGCCCGGCAGGTCCTGGCGCGCGTACCGGAGCAGACCACCGCTGTCGCACCGCGCCTGGACGTCCACCGTTCGTTCTCCGACAGCCTGGTCGAGTCGTCCATGCTGCCCGACGAGTCGTACGACAGCATCTGGGCGCTCCCGACGGGCAAGAAGGTCACCACCGGCGAGTTCGAGTTCGGTGCCCGCTTCCGTCTGGAGCAGCCGGCGCTGACCGTGGGCACGAGGTCGGAGACGTACGCGGACCCGCTGGTCAAGCGTGCGGCGAAGCCGCTGCCGGCCGGCACTCGGACGCTCACCGCGGTCTACGCCGGCGAGGGCACGGCGCAGGAACTGGCCAGGCACAACGTGCGTGGCAAGGCAGTGGTCGTCCGTGGCGACGGCCCGGCCGCGATCCAGGCACAGGCGGAGGCCGCCGCGGCCGGGGGTGCTCAGCTGCTCCTGGTCGCCCATGACGGCATCGGCCGGCTGCGGCCCTGGAACGAGACTCCCTGGAGCCCCGAGAGCCCGGCACCGCTGACCGTGGCGACCCTCAACGCCGACCAGGGCACCGACCTGATCGACGCGCTCCAGCACGGAACGGTCGACCTGAAGGTCATCTCGCACCCCACCACCGACTACCTCTTCGACGTGGTGCACCACTGGTCCGGTGCCGTCCCGGCCGACCCGACCTGGCGGGAGGAGCCGAAGGATCTGGGCAGGGTCGACGTCTCCTTCCGTAACCACCGGCCCGGCAAGGCGATGGAGTTCCGTGCCGACGTCTGGCGGGGCTGGGCGGTCGGCAACCAGCTCACGACCCCCGCCCAGGGGGCGCGGACCGACTGGGTCACCTCCGATGCCGCCTGGCTGGACGACGCCTTCATCCCGGGCGAGACCGGGCAGCACTCCATCGACGTACTTCGCTACCCGGCGCGGAAGACCGGAAAGGTCAGCTGGTTCGGGCCGATTCAGCGGCCCCGGATGGGACCGATCGGTTACCAGCCGGTGCGTTACCTCGACACGATGTACATCACCGCGCCCGGCTGGGGCGACTCCGGGGCCGGGCACGTGGGCGAAGCGCACGGCAACTTCGACGTCAAGGACTGGATGTCCCTGTACCAGGGCGATCAGCAGCTCGACTGGGGCAACTCGGAATACCTGCCGGTCGCCGGGCTCGCCCCGGAGCGGCTGCCGTACCGTCTGGTGGTCGACAACGACCGCGGGACCTGGGCCAACCCGTACTCGACGCACACGCTGACCGAGTGGGGCTTCACCTCCGCGGCCACGGGCACCGAGTCGACCGAGTCCCTGCCGCTGATCCAGCTCGACTACGGCATCGACACGGACAGGACCGGCCGGGCCGACCGGCACGCCAAGCTGACGGTGACCGCCTCGCACCTGCCCGGTACCACCACCGCCATCGGGAAGCCCTCCCTCGAGGTCTCCTACGACGACGGCAGGACCTGGCAGCGGAGCGGCCTGACCCGCACCGGTGACGGATGGGGGACGAGCCTGAGCGCACCGAAGTCGGCGGACTTCGCCACGCTTCGGGTCACGGCCGGGGACGACGACGGCAACACCGTTTCCCAGACGATCACCCGGGCCTTCGGCCTGCGCTGACACGGAGCGGGTGGTGCCCGTCGGGCGGGGCGAGTGCCGGCCCGTCTGGCGCAGCAGGGGCCACGGCCGGGACCGTATCGGTTCCGGCCGTGGCCGCAACCAGAACAAGACATCGTCACCTGCTTGACAGGTTACCCCGCACAGGTCAGACTTGCGGCACCTGAACACGACGGAACTGTCCGCCGCGGATCAAGCGGAGGTTGACGATGGAAACCCACAGCACGATGGACAGCGCTGCGATGGCCCGCCACGCACGCTTCGGCAAGCTGCCCGAGCGCATCTCCTACTCGGACATGGTCGAGGAGAAGCCCGCCGTCCCGAGTGACCCGGCGCGCGACGCGTACAACCCCGAGGGCTCGTGGATGAACTTCTCCTGTTTCGCGGCGGACCTGGGTCTCTAGAGAGCGCCCGTGGAGCAGGTCTGATGGGCCTGCCGGCCTACGAGCGGAGTTCCGGGGGCTCCTCGTCGAAGCCCAGGTCGGCCTCGACGTCGTAGCCCACCGGGTTGTGTCCCGGTGCGGGGTGGGCGATGTCGGTGGCGAGATCGAAGGCGGCGCTCTCGGCGGCCTCGTCGAGGGCCTCCTCCTCCCGGCGTCGCACCGCCTGCTCATGGTGCTCGTTGATCCGCTCGACGATGCCGCGGACGCCAGGCCGGTGGCCGGACCGCTCAGATTCGCTCATGTCCCAATCTTTGGCGTGGACGGTGCACTTCATGACACCGCCAGGTGAATTGACGGTGACGTCACCGGCCGCTCGACGATCCGGCCGGCGCGGACGGCGACCAGCCGGCCACCTTTCTTCGTGTCCGATGCCGTTCGGGTGAGCCGACGCCGGTGACCGATGGCTCACGGGATCGCAGAGGGCAAGGATGGAAAACTCGGCCATTCACCCAGGGAGATGTGATGAGCGGACGGTCCGGCCCGTTCTGGGACGCGGTGGAGGGGCACTCGCCGATGCCCCGCGGGGCAGCCACCCTCGGATGGGAATTCATCGACGCGGACGTCGAGTACGGCACGATTCGTCTGGCGTTCAACGCGGGCGAGGACTTCACCAATCCGTCAGGCAACGTGCTGGGCGCCTTTCTGGCCGCGATGCTCTACGACACCGTCGGCCCCACCCTGCTCGCCACACTCCAGCCGGACCAGTTCCAGTCCACCATGGAGCTCAAGGCCTCCTTCCTCCGCCCGGTACGCCCCGGGCGACTCTTCGCGAACGGCCGCGTGGTGCACCGCGTAGGCGACATCGCCTACTTGGAAGCTTCCCTGTTCGACGCAGACGACGCCGTGATCGCAACCGCCGGCGCCACGGCTCGAGTCAACCCGCTCGACGGCGCGGGCAGCGCGGTATGACATCGCTCGGCCGTCAGTAACGAACCCTTCCAACTTGCCTCACCAGCCGGGAAGTTCGCCGCGTTCGGGGCTCATCACGGCTGCTCATCCCCGCGGCGATCGCCGTGCCGGCCGTCCCCACCACGACCGACGCCGCCCGTGCGTGCGGGCTCCGGCGTCACAGCAGGTCCTCGATCGTGATCGGTATCTTCCGCACCCGGTGTCCGGTCGCGTGGTGGACGGCGTTCGCGATCGCGGCCGCGGCACCGACCTGCCCGATCTCGCCGACGCCCTTGACGCCCAGCGGATTCACCACGTCGTCCTCGACCTCGATCAGCTCGACGTCGACATCGGGCGCGTCCGCGTTGACCGCGACCAGGTACTCCCCCAGGCTCGTGTTGGCCCAGCGGCCGGTGCGCGGATGCGTGTAGTTGGCCTCCAGGAGCGCTTGGCTCAGGCCCCAGAGCATGCCGCCCATCAGCTGGCTGCGGGCCGTCTTCGGGTTGAGCACCCGGCCGGGCGCGAAGGCTCCGGTCATGCGCCGCACCCGGACCACACCGAGGTCTCGGTCCACGGCCACCTCGGCGAACTGCGCGCCGAAGGTCAACATCGCGAACTCGGCGTCGCCGCCCGGCGGATCCCACACGCCGGACGCCTCGGCATCGGGCTGGAAGTTGCGCTGCAGGAGGTCGGTGTACGAGTCGGACGCGGTCCCGGCCGTCATCACCCCGTCCCGCACCACGACGTCGACGGGATCGGCGCCGTACAGCGGCGAGTTGGCGTCGGCGACGCAACGGGAGATGAACTGGTTGCGCAGAGCGGTCGCGGCGCTGTGCACGGCGGCGCTGATCATGCCCGATCCCTCGGAGCCCACCGCGGCCGCGATGTTGGGCAGGTCCGTGTCGCCGTACTCGAACCGGCAGCGCTCCACCGGCATACCCAAGGCGTCGGCGGCGACCTGGGTCATGACCGTGGCGACCCCCGTGCCGAAGTCGGGAGTGGCGGCCTGGACGACCGCCGTACCGTCGGAGTAGAGGCGGGCGCGGGCGCGCTGCGGATTGCCGGGCAGGGCGACGGGAAAACCGGCGCCGGCCATGCCCGTGCCGATCAGCCAGTTCCCCTCGCGCCGCACACCCGGCCGTGGATCGCGTTTCTCCCAGCCGAAGCGCGCGGCGCCGCGTTGGTAGCACTCCCGCAGTCCGTTGCTGGACCACGGCAGGCCCGAGGAGGGGCTCACGTCCGCGTAGTTGCGAAGTCGCAGCTCGATCGGATCCATGCCGAGCGTATGGGCCAGTTCGTCCATCGCGCACTCGAGCGCGAGCATGCCGCTTGCCTCGCCCGGCGCCCGCATGAACGTCGGCGTCATCGTGTTGGCGCGGAAGATCCAGTAGACGCCCTCGAAGTTCGGGCACGCGTATATCTCCGACGAGACACCGATCGAGGGCTCGGCCCAGTCGTCGAAGTGCGAGGTCGGAGACAGCTTGTGGTGGCGGATCCCGGTGAGCCTGCCGTCACGCGTGGCGCCGACGACGAGGTGCTGCTCCTGCTCCTCACGGTGCCCGACCGAGGTGAACATCTGCTCGCGGGTCAGCACCAGTTTGACCGGCCTGCCGACCTCCCGCGCGGCCATCGCCGCCAGCGCGGCATGGCTGTGGATCATGGCCTTGGAACCGAAACTGCCACCGACGTAGTGGCTGATCACACGGACTTTCGACAGCGGGATCCCGAGCTGCCGGGCGACGGTGATCTGGGTGGCGTTGACTCCCTGGGTGGCGTCGTACAGCACCAGTTCGTCGCCGTCCCACTCGGCTGTGGTGTTCGACGGCTCGATCGGGTTGTGGTTGTTCGCGGCGTACGTGAAGGTGGCCTCGACCCGTACGTCCGCCTCGGCGAGCCCAGCCTCGACGTCCCCGCGCTGGAACCGGCCCGGCATCCAGCCGCCGAAGATGCTATCGGGCTCGAACGCCTGGGCACGGCCCTGCTCCAGCGTCGTGACCGGCGGCGTCTCTTCATAGGAGACACGCAGGAGGCTCGCCGCGTGCTGGGCCCGCTCCCAGGTGTCGGCGACGACGACCGCGATGTGCTGGCCCGCGTAGTGGACGGTGTCGTCCTGCATCGGGAAGAAGGTCTGTCCGGGTGCGGCGGTACCGGCCAGGGAGGGGATCAGCGGTGGCTGCTCCGCGATTCTCGGGAGATTCTCATGGGTCAGGACGGCGAGTACGCCCTCTTCCGCCTGGGCGTCGGTAGCGTCGATGCCGGTGACACGGCCACTGGCGATGCGTGAGCCCACGAGACACGCGTAGGTCATGCCGGGGATGGGCATCTCGGCGCTGAAGTGGGCGCTGCCGGTGACTATGGTGCGGCCGTCGACGCGGTCGAGGGGCCGTCCGATTGCTGGTGCGGTCGTCATGCCGGGCTCTCGCTTCCGTCGCCGCTGAGGGTTTCGAGGGCGCGTACGACGGCGCGCCTGGCGAGTTCCACCTTGAAGGCGTTCATGGGGGTCGTCCGGGCGTCGGCCAGTTCCACGCGGGCCGCCTGGTCGAAATTGACCCGGTTCGCCGGAGCCCCGATCAGGAAGTCCTCCACCCGGCGAGCCCGCCACGGTTTGGTGGCCAGCCCGCCGAGAGCCACGCGTACGTCCGCGATCGTGCCGTCCACGACGGACAGCGCGGCCGCGACCGAGGCGAGCGCGAACTCGTAGCTCTCGCGGTCCCGGACCTTCAGGTAGAGCGAGTGGCGCGCCACTGGCGTCGCGGGCACCTCGATCGCGGTGATCAGCTCGCCGTGCTCCATGGGGTGCTCACGGTGCGGAGTGTCGCGGGGCAGCAGGAAGAAGTCGTCGAACGCGTAGGCTCGTTCGCCGCGGGGGCCCAGGGTGTGGACCCGGGCGTCGAGGGCCATGAGCGCCACCGCTACGTCCGAGGGGTGGGTGGCGATGCAGTGCTCGCTCGTGCCCAGGACGGCGTGGCCGCGGCTGAACCCGTCGATGGCCGAACAGCCGGTGTCCGGTTCGCGCTTGTTGCAGGGCGACTCGGCGTCCCGGTAGTACGAACACCGCACCCGTTGCAGGAGATTGCCGCCCATCGAGGCCATGTGACGCAGTTGCGCGGAGGCGCCGAGCTCCAGGGCCTGGCAGATCATCGGGAAGCGCTCGCGTACGACGGGTTCGGCGGCGACCTCGCTCATCCGCGCCAGGGCGCCGATGCTGAGACCTCCCTCCGGGGTCGTCGCGATGCCCGTCAGCGGAAGACTGTTGATGTCGACGAGCCGCCGTGGATGGAGGACGTTCTGCCGGAGCAGATCGATCTCGGTGGTGCCGCCGGCGAGGAAGTCGCTGGTGGGATCGGCGCTGACGGCGGCGACCGCGGTCGCGGTGTCGGTGGCTCGGGAGTAGCTGATCGGCCGCATGGCAGGGCTCCTAGGCTCCGTCACGGACGGCGCGGATCGCGGCCCGTATGTGGGGGTAGGCGGCGCAGCGGCAGATGTTGCCGCTCATCCACTCCTTGATCTCGGCGTCGTCGGCGGCGTGGCCCTCCTTGAGCAGGGCCACGGCCGACATGATCTGGCCGGGAGTGCAGAAGCCGCACTGGAAGGCGTCCTCGGCGATGAAGGCCTGCTGCATGGCGTGCAGGTCGCCGCCCTCCGCGAGTCCCTCGACGGTGGTCACCTCGCGCCCCTCGCAGGCCATCGCCAGCGTGAGGCAGGACAGCACGCGACGGCCGTCGACCCATACGGTGCACGCGCCGCACGTGCCCTGGTCGCAGCCCTTCTTCGCACCGGTCAGGTGCAGGTGTTCACGCAGCGCGTCGAGCAGACTGACCCGTGGCTCGATCTCCAGGGCATGCTCGGCGCCGTTGACGATCAACGAGATCCTGACCGGACCGGGGCCTCGTTCCTCGAGGACTTGTCCACGTTCGGTGAGGGACGGACCGCGTACAGACATGAGTTACCTCCAGAAACGGCCTTCTTCATCGTCGTACCGACACATATTTGGTGCAACCGTATGATTCCGTCATAAGCGATAGCGCGCTGGAGGCCCGTGAAGCGGTGACGGTGGTCTTCACCTGGGAGGTGAAGCCCGGCAGGGAAGCCGAGTTCGAGGAACGGGCGCACGGGATCGAGACGGAAGCGGCCTCTTTCACCGGTCACCGGGGAGTGGCCTGGCGCGGCCCGAGGGGGAGGACAGGCGCTACTACGCGGTTGTCCGGTTCGACAGGTCATCGAATCGATCAACGAGACCTTCAAGGGACAGCTTGACCTCGAACGGCACCGAGGGCGCACACCCGGAGGTGTCATAGCCCGCGTCATGCAACGCATCCTCGCGCTGACCGCCGCGATCTGGCACAACGACGCCACCGGACAAACCGTCCTACGCTCACTGATCGCCTACGATCACTGACCCCTTGGACTAGATCATCTAGGCTTTCACCCGGCAGCGGCACGACCCGAGGAGCGCAAGCGTGTTCGACACCGTACCGGAGCACCCGTACCCCGACGGCCACCGGCCTGACGAGGCGCCCACACCGCACGAGCTCCTCGCGCCCGTGCTCGGACTCCTGGGGACGTGGCACGGGCGTGGCCGAGGCGGGTACCCGACACTCGCCGGGGACTTCGCGTACGCGCAGGAAGTGACGTTCAGCCATGACGGCCGGCCCTTCCTGCGCTACGAGGCCCGGGCCTGGCTGGTCGACGCCGACGGGGCACCGCTGCGTCCGGCGGCCCGGGAGAGCGGCTGGTGGCGGCTGCAGCCCGAAGGCCGGGTGGAGGCGCTGATCACCCAGCCCACGGGCATCGCGGAGATCGCGGTCGGCCGTGCGGCCGAGGGCACGATCGACCTCTCCACCCACGAAGTGGCCCTCACCCCCACCGCCAAGGAGGTCGACGCCACGCGCCGCCGCTACACCCTGACCGACAGCGACACCCTCGAGTTCGTCCACGACCTGGCGGCGGTCGGCCAGCCGTTGCAGCACCACCTCTCGGCAACCCTGCGACGCGCCAAGTCGTCGTAGGGCAGAACGAGGCACGCGGGCCATCGCCTTGTGACACCCGCGGCCGGTGGCGCACGTCACATCCACCGGCCGTCACAAGGGCCGGGTCGTCGGCATCTTGTGTTCGTCCGTGCGGCAGCGCACAACACCACAAGTGAGGACGAACTGATGGAACCCCGTTTCAACCTGTTCGACAGCCCGACCGCCGCGAAAGTCGCCAAGCGCTTCTACAACACCTCGTTGGCCCTGGAGCAGTCGACGCTGCCGAAGAGTCTGCGGGAACTGGTGGAGCTGCGGGTCGGCCAGATCAACGGCTGCGGTTTCTGCGTCGACATCCACACCAAGGAGGCAGCGGCCGCCGGTGAGACCGCGCTCCGGCTCAACCTGGTCGCCGCCTGGCGCCACAGCACCGTGTTCACCGAGGCCGAGCGGGCGGCGCTCGCGCTCACCGAGGAGGGGACCCGGCTCGGGGACGCCCAGCACGGCGTGTCCGACGAGACCTGGGCCGAGGTGCGCAAGCACTTCGACGACGACCAGATCGGCGCGCTGGTCTGCCTGGTCTCCCTGATCAACGCGGCCACCCGAATGAACGTGATCGTGCGGCAGCAGGGGGGTTCGTACGAGCCGGGCATGTTCGCCACGCTCGAACGCGACTGACCGGCGGACGCATCCGGGCCCGGCCAAGGATCGTTCGATCCGGGTCGGGCCCACGTGTGCTACCACGCCCAGCAATTGGCAACTTGAGTGCACGGTTAAATTTCGGCGAAGTCTTCTACAACCTTTCGCCATCCACGTCGGTCTGGTTAGCGCAGGTATGTCGATGGGTTGATGAAGAGGAGCTCCGAACGTGACCGTGCGTTCCTTTGCCCGGCGGATGCGACCGCGAGTCGAGCGGAAGGCCGCCGAGAGGGTGTGGCAGCTGCGTACCATGCGGCGGCGCCGGAGGGCGGCGGTCATGGACCCGGTGCTGCGCCCGGTGGCGGTGCGCGGTCAGCAGTTGTACGGACGGGTCGTGACCCGGTTCAGCGCTGCTGAGGCGGCCGCCGCCAACCTCGGCCTGGTCGTCGCCGCGCTGGAGCGGGAAGGCATCTCCTACTTCCTGGTGCCGGCCTCCCGTACGCGCCACACGCTCGGCGTGAACGCCGTCGACCGGGAGCGTTTTCTCGACGCTCTCGAGGAACAGAACGCGGGGAAGGCGGTGTTCATCGGCAGACCGCTGCCCGGCGGACATCTCAAGCACCCCGCCCTGTTCCTGGACGGTGTGCTGCCGACCCCGCTGCGTGCGGCGCCCGCACTGCGGATCGGGGAGAACCACCTCGGACCCTCGGGCCAGTTGCTCGCCGGGCCGGAGCTCGCCTGCGACGTCGAGTTCTGGGAGGACGGGGCACAGCTCCTCGCCTCCGAGGACGGGCCCCGCCGGCTGGCCAAGGTGCAGCCGCAGGCGTCCGAGGACATCTTCGCCGAGTCCCTGATCGCGCCGCGGACCAATGGCATCACCGACGTACTCCCGGCGTCCGAGCAGAAGCCGGCCGGCGTGCGGGTCGGCGACCGGGAGCTGCCGACCTTCGTCCCGTTCACCCTGCAGACCGTGAACGACGTGACCTTCCCCGTCGACGTCGTCTACACGTGGGTGGACGGCGAGGAGCCGGAGATGCGGGCCAAGCGCGCCCGATTTCAGGAGCGCGGCACCGCCGAGATCCTGGACAAGGAGATCAACGCCTCGCGGTACACCAGCCACGACGAGCTGAAGTACTCGCTGCGATCGCTGGCGATGTACGCCGACTTCGTCCGGCACATCTACCTCGTGACCGACGGCCAGAAGCCGCACTGGCTCGACGACCAGGCCCCGGGGATCACGGTCGTCGATCACCGCGACATCTTCCCGCAGGGCGTCCTGCCGGTGTTCAACTCGCACGCGATCGAGACCCGGCTGCACCACATCCCGGGCCTGTCGGAGCACTACCTGTACTTCAACGACGACGTGTTCGTCGGCCGCCGGGTCGCCGCGGAGCACTTCTTCCACGGCAGTGGTCTCATGAAGATCCCGGTGTCCCCGCTCAAGATCGGCATCGGCAAGCCGCACGCCGAGGAGACGGCCACCAACTCCGCGAGCAAGAACGTCCGGCGGCTCCTGCTGGAGAAGTTCGGGCGGATGACGACGAACAACTTCATGCACACCCCGCTGCCGCAGCAGCGCGGCACACTACGGGCGATCGAGGAGCTCTTCGCGGAGGACGTCCGCCGCACCACGGCGTCCCGCTTCCGCTCGCCGCAGGACATCGCCATGACGGCCCCGCTGCTCTACCAGTACGCGCTGATGACCGGCCGCGGCGTACCGGGCAGGTTCAGCTTCCGGTACGTCAACATCAGCCGGCCGGACGCCGAGGGGCGCCTGGCGGATCTGCGCCGTAATCGCCGCTTCGACTTCTTCTGCCTCAACGACGTCGACGTACCGCCCGAGGAGCGGGAACAGGTCGGCATCCAGATGAACGAGTTCCTGGAGGACTACTTCCCCTTCCCGAGTCCCTTCGAGAAGCAGAACTGACGGGGCCGCGCCCATGGACATCCGCCACCGCCTCGCGGCGCTCGCGGGCATACGCGCCGCCCGGAACCTCCTGGTGGGCCTCCGGCTCTCGCTGTCGGCCCGGCTCTGGGCACTGGGTGCGGCCCGGGCCCGACGGCGCCTGCGGGCCGCCGTCCCCGGACTGCGTCCGATCGCCTTCGGCCGGACGCGGCTGTACGGCCGTACGGTCGCCGGTTACACGGCCGCGGACGCCGTCAAAGCAGACCTCGAGCGGGTGTGTGCCCTGCTCGAGGCGATCGGCGTCCCGTACTTCCTGGTCCCCGCCGACCACGGGACCGGCGCGCCACGGAAGGTCATCGGCGTCGAGGAGACGTACCGCGGTGCGGTCCTCGCCCGGGCCGCGCAACGCTTCGCCGGCACGGCCGGCTACGTCGGCGCCGTAGGTCCCGACGGCGCGGTGACGACCGCCGTGCTGTGGGCAGACGGGAAGCTGCCACGGGCGGTACGACGGGCCACGGTGCTGCGTACCGGCGTGGTGCGCCTCGGCCCCGGGAGGCAGGTGCTCAGTGGTCTCGAGGCGGGCTGCGACATCGAGTTCTGGCGGCACGGCCGGGATCTGGGCACAGCCCCGGGCGCCGATCCCGCCTGGCTCACCGTGCCCGGCAGCCGACTGGAGGACATCTTCGGTGCGGCGCTCGTCGCCCCGCGCCGCAACCCCGTGTCTGAGGTGTTCCCGGCGGCGGCGCGGCAGCCGGCCGCGATGGCGGGCCGCCGCCGTAGTGTGCCGACGTTCGTTCCGTTCGCCGAGCCGGGCATCGACGAGGTGCGCTTCCCCATCGATGTCGTGTACACCTGGGTCGACGGCGACGACCCGGCGATGGCCGCCAAGCGCCGTGCCCATCTGGAGTTCTCCGACAACGTCATCGCCGCGCGCGAGACCGGTGCCTCCCGCTACACCAGCCATGACGAACTGAAGTACGCGCTGCGCTCGCTGGACATGTACGCCGGGTTCATCCGGCACGTCTACCTCGTGACCGACGCCCAGATCCCCGCCTGGCTGGATCCGGACACGGACGGGCTGACCGTGGTCGACCACCAGGTCATCCTTCCGGCCGGTGCGCTTCCCGTCTTCAACTCGCACGCGATAGAGAGCCGGCTGCATCACATACCGGGACTGTCCGAGCACTACCTCTACTTCAACGACGACGTCTTCATCAACCGCCCGGTGCGGGCCGAGCACTTCTTCCACGGCAACGGCATCGCCCGCATCCCGCTGTCCCCGCTGAAGCTCGGCGTCGGCGCCCCGCACCCGCTGGAGCCGGCGCCGAACTCCGCCGGCAAGAACGCCCGCGAGGTCATCAGGCGCTTCCACGGCAGACACATCACGCACAAGTCGCTGCACACTCCGCATCCCCAACTGCTGTCGGTCATGCGGGAGATGGAGAGTCTCGGGATCGAGGAGCTGGAGCGGACCTCGTACTCACGCTTCCGCTCCACCTCCGACGTGGCTCCGGCATCCACGCTCCACCATCACTGGGCGATCGCGACCGGCCGGGCCGTTCCGGCCGACTACCGTTTTCGCTATGTGCAGTTGGGCACGCCGGACATGCGGCGGCGCCTGGCCCGGCTTGCGGCGGGCGAGGACATCGACTTCTTCTGCCTCAACGACGTGGACACCGCCCCGGCGGACAGAGCGGCGGCCCAGGGCGCCATCCGCGCTTTCCTGGAGCTGAAGTACCCGTTCCCGAGCCGCTTCGAAAGGGCATCACGAGTCTCCATGCGCCCCGTCGTGCCGGGTGTGGCGGGGCTCCCGCGGCAGGCGACGCTGAAGGACGTACAGCATCTCGAATGACGCTCCCGGCGTCCCTTCGTCAAGTGATCGGCCTCGGGGAGAAGCGCGTCCTGGCGTCCTGTGTGTGGGCGCGCATGACCCGTTGGGCTCGGCCCTCGTCATGCGCGGCGATGGCCTCGATCAGCTCGCGGTGCTCGACCCAGGCCTGGCGGACGATGGGTGTGTAGTACCGGCGCACCCTGCGCTCGACATGGGCGGCCAGCTCGGCGAGCACGGTGTTCCCGGCGAGTTCCATGACGTGTGCGTGGAACTCGGCGTTCGCGACCACCACCGTGTCCACGTCGTCGGCGGCGACCGCGGCCTCGCCCGTCGCGCACAGCTCGTCGAGCCGCTCCAGCCCCTCGGCCGAGGACGCCGCCGCGGCCAGGCGCGCCGCTTCCGTCTCCAGCAGGGCGCGTACGACGAAGAGCTGGTCGGTCTCGTCCCCGCTCGGCTCGTGGACGAAGGCGCCCTGGGCGGGCCGTAGGTCCACCCACCCCTCGGTGTTCAGCCGCTGCAGCGCTTCGCGTACGGGCTGCCGGGAGACCCCGAGGTGGCCCGCGAGCTCGGCCTCCACCAGGTGCTGGCCGGGGCGCAGCGACCGTGTGCTGATCAGCTCCAGCAGAGCCTCGTACACGCGGTCACGCAGCGGCTGTGGGCGCCCCAGCCTGGGCACGGATCCTTGCGACAGCCCGTTGGACAGCATCTCGGCCCCCAACCCCTCTCGGAACGCGTTGGCATGACGGTCTATGCGGCTGTGGAGACAGCGAGGTGTACCAGACAGGCATCGGGCTCGGCGAACGGTTCCAGCCGCGTGGCCTGCACAGAGGCGCGCAGTTCCGCCAGTGCGCCCCGGATCAGCCCCAGGTGCAATGGACAGACGATCGTGCCGAATTCCTCGGCGAGTTCGAGGAAGGGGCAGTGCCGCAGCCGGATGCCGTCGGCCGACCCGTCGTCACCGGCGATCTGCGGGTCGAAGCCCAGGTCTTCGAGCAACTCGCCGAGCTTGTCGAGGGTCTCCTGGACGGTCGGCCGCCGGACCGGGGGCGGCTGTTCGACCAGATACCGTCCCCAGGCCCGCCCCGCGGAAGTGGCCGCGGCCTCGGCGTCGGGCCCTGTCGACTCGAGCTGGCTGAGCAGGATCCGGGCCAGCAGACGGTAACGGCGCTCGCCACCGCGGTCCATCCCCTGCCGCGCCGTGTAGATCGTGCGCGGCCGTCCCGGCCCGGACCGCTCCTCCTCCATCCGCTCGATGCGGCCCCGCGCCACGAGTGCGTCCAGATGGAAGCGCACCGTGTTGGGATGCACGCTCAGCAGGCCGGCGACTTCGGTCACGCCCGGCGGGATGGCGGCGTCCCGCACCGCGTCGAGCACGGCACGACGACGCGGGGACAACTCCGGCTCCCGCTCTGCCTCTTGCCCACCGGCCATGACCGACAGCCTCCTCTCCCCGACTTACGTCACGGCGCTCGGCGCCCCGTCCACAGCGGAAGTTTCTCCAAATACTACATGTAATAATGGAGTGGGCTGAGCCGATCGTGCGGCGCCTACGGTGTCCGGTCCGCGCTGCTCGCCGAGAGAGGGCAGGATCTCTCGGCCCGCTCCCGGGGAGCGCGCCGCTGCACGGACGGTACGGAGCTGGTCCGGGCCTGCTTACAGCGACTGGCGCACTGAGGCGGACCGGTGCCGCCCGCGCTGATCACCGCCGCCCGCCGAACCGCCAGGTGTGGACCTCGACGTGGGCGTACCGGTCCGGGGGCAGGACGGCTCGTGCCGTGTCCGGGTCCGGCGCTCGGACCAGCGCCGCCGTGCCCAGCCATGCGGTGCCGCTGTCGGACAGCAGCGGCCCGTACGCGATCAGGTCGTCCAGGCAGGGCGGCACGGCGAGGTCGGCGGCTTCCTGCCCCGTGCCGAGGCCCAGCACCAGATACCGGTTGCCGCCCGTGCTGCCACCCGGGAACTCCCACATGGTGCGTCCCAGCGCGTTGCGCCATCGGAGCAGGAGCACGTCCCGGTACACGCCCGCCTGGTAGTTGGGCTCGTCGAGGGCGAACGCGCGGGCGGCGGCGGTATCCGGCAGATCGACGATGTGCACACTGCCGGTGGGCGTGTCGCCATCGCCGTCTCCGTCGCCGTCTCCGTCGAAGGTCGGGCCGCGGGCGATCAGCTCCGACGCGTACTGGTCCATGTACGACCAGTGCTCTTCGAGCAGTTCGTCGCGCAACGGCAGGGAGCCGGGCCGATCACGGTGGTAACAGAAGAACTCCATGGCCACAGACCCTCCCCCAACATGCGACCGGTCTCAACCGGCTTTGTCGTCGGGGTCGATCACGTTGTCCTGGCCGGCGTCACGAGCTCGTGAGGACGACGAGTTGCTGGGTGGCTCGGGTCATCGCGACATAGCGGTCGACCGCTCCTTCGACGCCCTCGCCGAACGTCTCCGGGTCGACGAGGACGACCAGGTCGAACTCGAGTCCCTTCGACAGCTCCGGCGTCAGTGACCGCACGCGCGACGTTGCCGGGAACGTGGGATCGCCGATGACGCAGGCGATCCCGTCGTCATGTGCGGCGAGCCAGCTGCCGAGGATCGAGTCCAGATCCGCGACGGATCCGTGGACGACGGGGAGGTTGCTGCTGCGGATGGAGGTCGGCACGTTGGCGTCCGGGAGCGCGGCTCGGATGACCGGCTCGGCCTCCACCATCACCTCTTCCGGCGTGCGGTAGTTGATGCTCAAGGAGGCCACGTCGATCCGGTCGAGCCCGATCCGCTCGAGCCGTTCCTGCCACGACTCCGTGAACCCGTGCCTGGCCTGGGCGCGGTCCCCGACAATGGTGAAGCTGCGCGACGGGCTGCGGAGCAGCAGCATCTGCCACTCGGCGTCGGTCAGTTCCTGAGCCTCGTCCACGACGATGTGCGCGAACGGGCCGGCGAGCAGGTCCGGTTCGGTGCCGGCCAGTGCGGTCTCGTCGACGAGGGTGTCCTGCAGGTCCTGTCCGAGCAGCATCGTCACCGCGCCCTCACCGTCGTCATCGGCCTGGAGCAGGTTGTCGATGACGCCGGCCATGCGCTCACGCTCGGCGGCGACAGCTGCGTCATTCCGGCGCTTGCGTCGCGACGCCTCCGGGTCGCCGAGTCGCTGCCGTGCCGCGTCCAGGAGCGGCAGGTCGGACACCGTCCACGCCTGGGCGTCCGTGCGCTGCAGCTTCCGAACGTCGTCGGGGCCGAGCCAGGGAGCGCACATCCGCAGGTAGGCGGGTACCGACCACAGGTCTGAGACGAGGTCGGCCGCTTCCAGCAGCGGCCATGCTCGGTTGAGGGCTCCGATCAGCTCCTTGTCGCGCAGGAGCGACTTGCGCAGCACGTCGGCCGAGACGGCACCGTCGTGCTTGTCCATCAGGGTCGTGAGCAGCTCGTCCAGGATCTGGTCGCGCGCCTCGTTGTGCGGCGTACCTGGTTCCGGCGCTTCGAACGCCTCGGCCCAGTCGTCGGCGCTCAGCCAGATGTCGGACCAGGGGGTCGTGACGGTCATCCCCTCGGTGGGCGGATCCTCGTAGAACCTGACGGCCGTCTCGATCGCCTTCACCATGTCCGCGGACGACTTCAGAAGAGCCACATCCGGGTCGGTCTCGATCGCCGCTGCGGCACCCTCGGCGACGAGGTCCCGCAGGATGCAGGTCTGCACGCCTTCCTCGCCGAGGCTGGGGAGGACGTCGGCGACGTAGGCCAGATAGGGCCGGTGCGGACCGACGAACAGCACTCCGCCCCGACGGTGGCCGAGGCGAGGGTCGGAGTAGAGGAGGTAGGCGGAGCGGTGCAGAGCGACGACGGTCTTGCCCGTACCCGGACCGCCGTCGACGACGAGAGCGCCGCGGGAGCCCGCCCGGATGATGGCGTCCTGGTCGGTCTGGATGGTGGCGAGCACGTCTCGCATCCGGGCCGACCGGTTGCCGCCCAGACTGGCGATGAAGGCGGACTGGTCGTCGAGCGCGGCGCGCCCTTCGAGCCCGTCGGCGGTGAACACTTCGTCCCAGTAGTCGCTGATCCGGCCGCGGGTCCAGCGATACCTGCGGCGGCTTGCCAGGCCCATCGGGTTGGCGTGGGTCGCCGCGAAGAACGGCTCGGCCGCCGGCGAGCGCCAGTCGACCAGCAGCCGACGACCCGTGCTGTCGGTGAGGCCGAGTCGTCCGACGTACATGGGCTCGGGGTCGTCCGCGCCGACCATGTGTCCGAGGCACAGATCCAGACCGAAGCGGCGCAGGGCGCGCAGACGTCCGGTCAGCCGGTGGATCTCCATGTCCCGGTCCATCGCCTGCCGGCCGAGGCCGCCGGGCGCCTTGAGTTCGGCATCGAGGCAGTCGGTCAGTTCGGCGATCGCCTGCTCGAGGCTCTCGGCGATGGCCGCGAAGTGCTGCTCGTCACCGGCGATCAGCATCGGGTCGGCTTTGAGGGAAAGCTGGGCGGGAAGGTCAAAGGCACTGATGGTCAGGGGTTTCATGCCATCAGCTCCGATCCGAGGTCGCGCCTACGAAGTCCGGCGCCACGCACACCAGCACCTCGGCGGGCTCGGCGTCACCGCACGCCCCATGAAACGACAACAACACACGCACTCCGTGAATCTCCTATTTCCGCAGCTTCTGGCCTCGGCCGACGATTCTGCGGCATGACCGGGGCCTTGCCGCAAGCCCCCCTGTGCGCTATAAGTTGAGAGTGGCAAGGAGCCGGTGACCTCCTTGCCTTTCCTTTTTCTCGTCCGTTGTGGACGAACAACCTCCTCACGAAGCGGCAGCGCGCCACATACGGCGGCACCAACCCCCGCCGGTCAGTGCGCAGACGTCATGCCTTCCTTCTCGGCGTCCGGGCCCCCGCGCGCGATCCGCGCCAAGTCGGTCATCAGGGAGTCCAGCCACGACACGGTCGCGTAGTACAGGCGCGGTGCGCCAGGCGGTTCCGTGGTGGACCCCGGCAGTGCCGGATGCACAGTGCACCCGGCACTTCCCCACGATTCCCCTCGCAGGCACCGGCGCCGACACGGCGGCTACCCGCGCGCCGGCCGATGGCTTTCCAGCCCGGCCGTGCGCAATCGTGGACGGAGGGTCAGCGACCCGGCCTCGGCCTCAGGCGTAGCGGGCCGGGAGGCGGTGGACGCGGCGCGCCCGGTTCGGGCGGCTCGGCGTAGTGGCGAGGAACGCCGGGTACGGCCTGGTCGGCGCCACCGAGGACTGGCTGCGCAGGCTCTTGCCGACATCAGGACGGACTTCGACCGCACTCCGATGGTGCGCCGGGTGGAGCCCCCGGCACGGCAGAAGATCTTCTACGGCCCTCCGTCAGCGCGGGGTGCCGTACCAGCGCCACTTGGTGAGGCGCGGCCGGCCGGGGAGCTCCGTGCGACCGGTGGCCCAGAGGAGGGTTGGCCAGCGGTCGGTATCGGTCGGGGCTTCGGGGAAGAGCCGGACCAGCACGCGGTCGCACAGGTCGGCCGGCGGCATCCAGTGAATGCCCAGCCCCTCGGCGACGTCGTGGGTGTGCACCAGGGTCTCGACGATGCCCATCGCCGCGAAGCCTTCGGGGTCGGCCGCGCCGAAGATGTGGTGGGCCCGGACCGTGGGCGGTGTGGTGCGGACGATTGCCGTCAGCAAGGCGCCGCTGGCATCGAGTACTTGCAGCAAACCGGCCGGACCGGCCTCGCGGTCCGCGAAGATGGCATTGGCCGGGCCGCCGGGCCTCTTCCGGCTCCATGCAAAGGGGACGTGGGTGTCCAACGGCGGGTTCGCCGGGCTCAGTTGGACGGCGTAGGAGAACAGGTCGTCGGCGAGATGCTCGACGGTCTCCCAACAGTCCCACTCCAGGGAACCGGCCTTGACACTCCAGTCGGGCGCTTCCGCCCCGCGCAGAGTGGCAAGCGCCAAGCGGACGGCGTGTTCGATGTCGGCCGCGGTGACCGGGTCGTTCGGTGATCCCTGCGCTTCAACCATGGCGGGACCGTATCAATGATCATCCGGTGCCAGGAAACAATATTCGCGTCGAGTACCGTGCCCGTCTTCCGGCTCGTACTCGAACCAGCCGGCGGTGCAGTGCTCCGCAGACGGCAACTGTTCACTCCCTACGCCGGCGACCTCAGCTGGGCAGCCGAGCCGCGTGGCTCGGCTGCCCTCCTCCTCGTGCCGGGGCCCCTGAACCCGGCCTAGCCGCGACGACCCGAAGGGTCGTGTGCCATCGTGTCCCGGCCCTGGTCGGTGAGTTGGTCGGGGTCGGGGCTCAAGGGCCGTGCGCCGACTGCCCATTCCTCGGCTCTGTCGCCGTGGCCCGGCCACCACGCTGCGTGGCCGATCAGTGCGGTGAGGCTCGGGGTGAAGAACATCGCCATGACGAAGGCGGCGACGGCGATGCCGAAGGAGACCGCGAAGCCCATCTCCGTGAGGAGGGCGTTGCCCGCCAGCATCATCGTGGCGAAGGTCGCCGCCAGGATGAAGCCCGCGGCGGCCACGGTCGGTCCTGCGTGTCGTAGCGCCATGCCGGCGGCCTCGCGGGGGTCGCGGCCCTCACGGGCCTCTTCGCGAAGACGGGCGATCATGAGGATGTTGTAGTCGGTGCCGATGGCGACCACGAAGAGATACATGATCACCGGGAGCATGAACATGAGGCCCGAGTGCCCCTGCCCCTCCTGGAAGATCCATACGGTGGCGCCGAGGGTGGCGCCGAAGCCCAGGCCCACCGACGCGATCAGGTACCAGGGCGCAACCACGCTCCGCAGCAGCAGGCCCAGGATCACCATGATGAGGACAGCGGCCACCGGGAACACGGTCCGGTAGTCGTGGTTGACCGCGGTGTCGATGTCCTTGTAGATCGAGGACATGCCTCCGACGAGGGCTTCGGTGCCGTCCGGCGCGTCGGAGTGTGCGGCATCCCGGACCCTGCCCACGGCTTCGATCGCCTTGTCCGTGGAGGCCTCGTACTTGAGGGTGACGGTGAAGTCCGCTGTGGTGCCGGCCGCGTTGAGTTGGGTGAACCGGGCGGCGGCCACTCCGTCCACGGTGCCGAGTCGCTTCGCGTACGCGTCGAAGGCGGACTTGTCCAGCGGCTTGCCGTCGGTACTGGAGAGATAGACGTCGGTGGGCGCGGCGGCGCCGGCCGAGTACGCCTTCTGCATCTCGTCCTGGACGACCATGGACTCCTTGGTCTTGGGCATGGAACCCGACGCCAGGTCGAACGTCGCGTTGTAGCCGAACGTGCCGAGCGACAGCGCGATGAGGACGAGGCCGGACGCCGCGGCGGTCAGTGCCGGGCGGCGTTGCACCCCGCGGCCGAATGCGGCGAACCGCGCGTTGTCCGGCTCCTGTTGCCAGGACTTCGAGGGCCAGAAGACCTTCGGTCCGATGAGCGAGACCACGGCCGGGATCAGGGTCAGGCCCGCGACCAGGGTGGCGGCCACCGCGATGGCCAGCGCCGGACCCATCTGCTTGAGGAAGCCGAGTGTGGACAGCGCCAGGGCGAGGAAGGCGATGATGACCGCCCCCGCGGCCGACGCGATGGCCTCGCCGACCCGGGCCACGGCGTTGACCATGGCCTGCTTGGGTTCGTCACCGGCACGCAGACGCTCGCGGTAGCGGAACATCAGGAAGAGGAAGTAGTCGGTGCCCACGCCGAAGAGCACCACGATCAGGATCGACGAGATCGAGCTGTTGGCCTGCAGGTCGAACAGTTTGGTGGCGTACGCGATCAGCCCGTTGGCGACGGCGGACACCAGACCGATCAGGATCAGTGGGAGTAGGGCCAGGATCGGGGCGCGGAAGATGATCAGCAGGGTCACCAGGATGATCACGAAGGTGCCGATGCCGATCAGCGCCTGTCCGCGCTGGGACGAGTCCTGCTGGTCGAGTGCTTGCGCGGCGGAACCGCCGAGCTTGGCGTCGAGGTGGGAACCCTCGGTGAGTTGCTTGACGTCCTCGCGCAACACCTTGGCCGCATCGGACTGTTTGGGCTGTCCCGCGTTCTTGCTGTCCATCTGGACCAGGGTCAGGGCGTATCGGCCGTCCTTGGACGGCTGACCGGGAACGACCTTCTGTACCTGATCGATGTGTTTCTCACCCAGCTCGGAGGTGATCCGGGCGATGTCCTGCTGGTCGGACGCGGTCAACTTGCCGCCGTCCGTGCGCTGGTACAGCACGATCGCGGAGGGAGTGAAGGCGCTGGGGAACGCCCTCTCCTGGAGATCGGCCGCTTTGATCGACTCGTAGCTCTTGGGCAGGAAACTGCTCTCGTCGCTGTTCGAGGGCAGGCTCGGGGCCGTGGCGACGATCGCGACCGCCGCGATCAACCATGCCACGATCGTCCAGACGGGATGTCGGACGACAGCATTCCCGATACTTCGGAACATGCGGAAGGTCCTCCTTGACAGGAAGATCACCGCAGCCCGGGGAGCGGACCCCGGCATCGGCGACCCCGACCGGCCCTCATGGCGGGACCGGTCGAACGGTTGTCTAGGGCTCCGATCCTAGAGAACCCATGCATGACACATCACGGGATATTCCCTCGAAGCCCGGGCGGGCTCGCGCCAAGTCGGCGAACCCGCCCGGGGCTTGGGAGGGTGTGCGTCAGCTGATCCGGCCCGCGTAGCGGTGGCGGAAGCCGTCGGCGGCGGAGCGGCGCGAGGCCGCGGTGCTGGAGGTGGACGAAGAGGCCACGGTCGTACGGCTGTTGCGGCTGCGTCTCCTGGACGGGCTGCCGACGATGCTGGACGGTCGGTCTTCCGCAAGGAGGTGGGCCGATTGTTGTTCGGCATCGACGTGGAGCACGGGTCGGTCACCGAGCGGCTGGCCGCGCAGGGCGTGGAGTTCGGGTCGGTGGACCAGGAGATCGACGCGGTCGCGGCGGACAGCGTGGACGCGTCCCATCTGGAGGTGTCCGCCGGCGCCCCGCTCCTGCGGCAGCGGCGCGTGGCACGGGACCGGAGCGGGACGGCCTTCGAGTTCGCCGACGACCGCTACCGCCCGGACGTGGTCACCTTCTTCGTCCACGACGAGCGACCGCGCGTCACGCCCGAAGCGGGGACCTCGGCGTCCGCCGGCTGACGGCGGTCCGGCTCGCCGGTGTCAGTGGGTGATCCGCAGCAGGCGCGGCGGCTCGGCGGCGGGCTCGGGCAGGCGCAGCGGTGTCCGGCCGGGGGTGATGCTGCCGAGGAGCGTGGCCCGGCGGGCGCCGGTGCCCGAGGGGAGGGAGCCGGGCAGGCCGTGGACCGTGAGGAAGCCCAGGATCGCGAACGCCAGGGCCTCCTTGGCGTCGGAGGGCAGGCCCAGGTCGTCGCTGGGGCGCAGCGGTACGCCGGGCAGTTCCTCGGCGATCATCCGCATCAGGACCGGGTTGCGGGCTCCGCCGCCGGAGACGACGAGCTCGGTGACCCCGTGGTCGCGGCAGGCGTCGGCCACGGTGACGGCGGTCAGCCGGGTCAGGGTCGCCAGCACATCGTCGGGAGTGGGACCAGGACCCGGCAACGCGTCCAACGCCCTTTGCAGGTATGGCAGATGGAAGTGTTCCTTGCCAGTGCTCTTCGGGGCGGGCCTGCGGTAGTAGGGGTCGTTGAGGAGGGCACAGAGGAGTTCCAGACTGATGCGGCCGGCGTTGGCCCTGCGGCCGTCCTCGTCGTAGCTTGCGGCGCCGTCGGTGAAGTGCCGTACGGCCGCGTCGATCAGCGCGTTCGCGGGGCCGGTGTCGAAGGCCAGGGGCTCGGCGCCGGGCGCGAGAACCGTGATGTTGGCGATGCCACCGAGGTTGAGCGCGGCGGGTGTTCCGGGCCGGGCGCGCAGCAGCAGGGTGTCTGTCATGCCGACGAGCGGGGCGCCCTGTCCACCCGCGGCGACGTCCCTGCTGCGCAGGTCGGAGACGACCGGCAGGCCGGTGGCCTCGGCGATCCAGGCGGGCTGGCCGAGTTGGAGCGTGCCGCGGACAGTGCCGTCCTCGACCCAGTGGTGCATGGTCTGGCCGTGCGAGACCACGAGGTCGGCGGCGGAGTCGCACAGTTCGCTCAGGGCGCGTTCGGCGGCGCCGGCGAAGGCCTGGCCGATACCGATGTCGAGAGCGCAGACGGCCTGTGTGGTCGTGGTGGCCGGTGGCAGGGTGGCGGCGATCAGGCTGCGCAGGTCGTCCGGGTAGGGGACGGAAAGGTGTCCGAGCGGGCGCAGGAGCAGGGTTTCGCCGTCCAGTGTGAGGTCCGCGGCCGCGGCCTCGATGGCGTCGTACGAGGTGCCCGACATCAGGCCGATCACGCGCACGGTGCCTCCTGGCACGCGGCACGCCGTGCTGGCGCGGTTGGCTGGGGCTGCGGCATGGCTTCTTCCTCGGTGGATGTCGGCGCGGGGCCGACGTGGCGGCCCCGCGCGGAGTGGGTGAGTGTGCCGTCACTCCTTGCCGGCGGCCGCCACGACACGGTCGGTACTGTCGCCGGCCGGGAGCTCGGCGGTCTCGGGGGCGCGGTGGAACAGGCTCATCAGGCCGCCGACGGCGAGCATGACGACGACTCCGATCGGCACCAGCCACTGGGCGGCGATCGCCGTCGGCACGGTGGCACCGGCCACGGTGACGTCGATCTTCACGCCGCGCACGATGTACGTCATCACACCGACCGTCACCAGGAACGCCACGATGGAATCGGCTTCGTTGGCCCGCCGGACGATCCGGCCGAGCAGGAACGCGCCGAGCAGCGCGCCGTACGTGTAGCCCGCGATGGTCAGACCGGTGAGGTAGACGTTGCCGGTGCTGGTGCTGAAGGCGCAGGCGAAGATCGCCATCAGCACCGCCCACACCAGCGTCATCACCCGGGCCAGCTTGAGCAGGAACTCCTCCGAGGGTGTGCTGCGGAAGAAGCTGTGGATGATGTCGGCGACCGTCGAGTTCGACATGGAGTTCAGCGCGGAGGACAGGGAGCCCATCGCGGCGCCGAGGATGCCGGCCACGAGCAGACCCGAGATCACGACGGGCAGCCCGTGCAGGATGAAGTTCGGGTAGAGGTTGTCGGAGCTGCTCAGGCCCAGGTCCTGGAAGCCCTTGCCCTCGTTGTACGACCACAGCAGCGCGCCGACGAGGGAGAACGCGGCGAACTGGAGGGTGACGAACACACCGGAGGCGATCATGGCCTTCTGGCCGTCGCGCAGCGATCGGGTGGCCAGGATGCGCTGAACGATCAGCTGGTCGGAGCCGTGGCTGGCCATCGCGAAGATGGCGCCGCCGATGATCGCGGTCAGCAGGGCGAACGGGCTGGTGAGGATGTGCGCCAGGTCGAAGTCGGTGTCGAAGAGCTTGAAGTGGCCCGAGTGCAGGGCGCTCGCGAAGCCGTCGCCGCCGACGTGGCCGGAGAGCACGGCGATGGTGAGGATCGCACCGCCGAGGTAGAGGCCCATCTGGATGGCGTCGGTCCAGATGACCGCCTTGATCCCGCCGAGGTAGGTGTAGATCACGGTGATCACCGTGAGCACGATGATGATGAGGCGGTAGCCCGCGTGCACGCCGAACTCGTCGAGCAGCAGCTTGATCGGGATGGCGGAGGCGAACAGCCGGACGCCTTCGGCCAGGAGCCGCGTGAAGACGAAGGTCACCGAGGCGAGCCCCTGCAGTTTCAGCCCGAATCTGCTGCCCAGGTACTGGTAGGCGCTGACGAAGCCGCCGCGCTTGTACAAGGGGATCAGCACCGTGGCCACGACGACGCGGCCGATGACATAGCCGAGGGCCAGTTCGACGTTGCCGAAGCCCTGCCCGCTGTACGCGCCGCCGGGGACGCTGATCACGGTGAGCACGCTCGTCTCGGTCGCCACCACGGAGAACGAGACGGTCCACCACGGCATGTGGCCTTCGCCGACGAAGTAGTCCTTGGCCGTCTTCTGGCGTCCGGCGAGGCGCAGTCCGATCCAGGCGATCGCGACCAGATAGACGACGACCACCACGAGGTCGAGTTGGCGCACGCTCACTCCTAAACAGGGGCCGGCGGGGTTGCCGGCGGGGTGGGGACGGTGGGCGGGGACGTCGTCCGCCGTACGCGGGCGACGTGGGGTTCGTGCGGTGCCGACGTGTTCAGCGCCAGCAGGCGTGCGCCGTCCAGCGGGTCCCCGAGCGGGGGCCGCAACTGGAGGGGGTGCGGGGAGTCGGCGAGGGCCGAGCGCAGCGGGCCGAGGAGCGGTTCGCCGAGGCCGGCGAGCCCGCCCGTGATGGTGACGGGGAGCGCGTCGCCGCCGCCGATGCGGCGGGCGGCGGCGAGGACGGCCTCGCCGAGCGCGGTGGCGGCGTCCCGGACGATCGCCGAGGCGGTGGCGTCTCCCCCGGCGGCCGCATGGGCCACGTCGGGGGCGAAGGACGCGGCGGTGCGGGCGGGGTTGCCGTCCCGGCCGACGGCCGAGGGCAGCCGGTCGGGATCGCCGAAGCGTGCGACGGCGGCGGCCAGCAGCGCGGTGTCCGGTCCGCGTCCGTCGTGGGCGCGCAGCGCGGCCCGCAGTCCGGCGGCACCGATCCATGCGCCGCTGCCCTCGTCGCCGAGCCAGGGGCCCCAGCCGTCGACGCGGGCGTACGACCCGTCGTCGCCGATGCCGATGGCGACGGAACCCGTACCGATCGCGAGCACGACACCGGTACGGCCGCCGAGCGCGCCTGCATGGGCGGTGACGGCGTCGCTGGTGACGGCGACCTCGTCCGCGGGCAGGTCGTCGAGGAGCAGGGCGGCCAGTTCGCGGGCCGCCTCCGGTGCCGAGGCCGCTCCCGCCGCACCCACACAGACCGCCGCGAGCCGGAGCCCGGGCCGCCGTTCCAGGAGCGGGAGGACGGCGGCGCGTACGGCGGCCCGGGCCATCGACACTCCGTCGTCGGCGGCGAGCCCGGGGGCGCCGGGCACTTCGCGGCTGTCCTGGGCGGAAGGCGCCCCGTCGTCCCACAGCACGGCCCGGCAGCCGGTCTTGCCCAGGTCCACGGCCACTGCTGCTGTCATGCGGCACGCCTTCGTGTCGTCGGGGATCCGTCGCCTCGGGCGGTCACAGAACGGCCCGAGGGCCGGTCGGCCGGTGACCGGCGCGGATCACGGTTCAGCGAGTATCGGAAGGCCAACATCCGTACGTCAATAAGTAACTTCATTTAACCCAGTTCGTAAGTTTTTGACGCGTCATCGACGCGTGGTTACCGTGTCGCCCAGTCACTCTGAAGGGAACGGTCATGGCCCGCCAGGAACCACCCCGCACACCGGCCCGGTCGGCGGAGGACGCCTCCCCCGCAGGAACCCTGGCGCGCATCCGCGCGGCACTGCCGTCGCTGCCCCCTTCGGAGCGCCGGGTGGCCGACGCCGTCCTGGCCGATCCGGCGCACGCCTCCGAACTGTCCATCAGCGCGCTCGCCCAGCAGGCGAAGACCTCGGTGGCGACGGTGATGCGTTTCTGCAAGACCGTGGGGATCGCCAACTATCCGCAGTTGCGTCTTGCGCTGGCGGCGGCCGCGGCCCGCGAGAACGCGCTCGGCGGTGAACGCCCGGCGCCCGGCACCGACATCAGCGCCACGGACACACTGGGCGAGATCGTCAGCAAGATCATCTACAACGAGGTGCGCGCCCTGGAGGACTCCGGGGCCGGGCTGGACGTCGAGGTGCTCGGCCGCGCGGTCGACGCCGTGGCGGGGGCGCGGCGGATCGACATCTTCGGCATCGGCGCCAGCGCGTTCGTCGGCCAGGACCTGCACCAGAAGCTGCACCGCATCGGCCACATGGCGTTCGTCTGGACCGACCGGCACGCCGCCCTCACCGCCACCGCCCTCCTCGGGCCCGGCGACGTCGCCCTGGCCATCTCCCACTCCGGGGAGACCGAGGACACCGTCGAGCCGCTCCAGGCCGCAGCCGACCGCGGTGCCACGACGATCGCGCTCACCAACGTGCCGCGCTCCACGCTCGCGGAGAGCGCGGACCTCGTGCTGACGACCTGCGCCCGGGAAACCCCGTTCCGCTCCGGCGCGACCGTCAGCCGCATTGCCCAACTCGCGCTCATCGACTGCCTGTTCGTCGGCGTGGCGCAGCGTTCCTACGACTCGACGACCGCGGCACTGGAGCAGACGTACGGGGCGGTCCAGCGGCGCAGGCGGTCACAGTCGCCGCGTCGTACTCCGGGGGGCGAGTGACGGGGGCGCGGGCTCGCCCGGCAACAACCTGAGCGGTATGCGGCCGTCCAGCGCGGGGCGTCGGCTTCAGGCGAGGTTTTCGCAGGGCAGGATGTCGCGGATCGCGTCGGTCGGCAGGCCGATGGCCGGCGTTCGGAGGTGAGGATGCGCTGGGCGGGCAGGCGCTCGGATCCGTGGTCTGGGCGCTCGTCGCGGGGGCCGTCGGCGCCCAGGTGGCGCCGTTGGCCGGGGCGGGGACGCCGGTGCTGTGTACGGTCACGGTGCGGTGGTGGCCGTTGCATCCCGCCACGGGACGACTGGACCGTACGCCAGTCAGTTACTGGCCCGAGCCCGCGCCGGCGTTCGAGCCACTGCCGGTCGACGGGCCGGTGCAGGTCGTGAAGACCTACCGGGTGCCAGGAGAACGTGCCGCGGTTTCTCGACGCCATGGAGCGGGTGGGGCGCTCCCGGCGCCGGACCGGAGCGATGCGCTGGGACCTGCACTGCGACAGCACGGACAGTGATGCGTACGTCGAGGAGTTCCTGGTGCCGTCGCGGGAGGAGCATCTGCGCCAGCACTCGGACCGGCTGACCGGCGCCGACCGCGGCTACGGGGAGGCGGCCGAGGCACTGGTCGAGGGCCCTCCCCAGATGCAGCACCTGTTCCCGCCGGGCAGCGGGTGACCGGTCATCCGCTGCGCGGCGGACCCTGAGCCGGGGCGAGCGCACCAATGAGCCGTACGAGGCGAAAAATCTACATATCGGGCGTAGCGTACCCATAACCCGTGAAGAACAGGAGCCAGCCCATGGGTGTTCGCCTTGCGGTCATCTACTACAGCGCCACCGGTAACGTCCATCAGTTTGCCGAATCGCTGGCCAAAGGCGCTGAAGGGCGGGACGCGGAAGTTCGCCTCCTGCGCGTCCGGGAGCTGGCTCCCGACAAAGCCATCGACTCGAACCCGGCCTGGCGCGCCCACGTCGACGCCACGAAGAACAGCGTCCGCGAGGCGACGCACGACGACCTGGAGTGGGCGAGCGCCTACGCCTTCGGGACCCCGACCCGGTACGGCAATGTGTCCGCGCAGCTGAAGCAGTTCATCGACTCCACCGGGAGCCTGTGGCAGGCGGGCGTGTTCCACAACAAGCCCGTCACGAGTTTCACCTCCGCGATGAACCGCCACGGCGGCCAGGAGTCGACGCTGCTGTCCCTCAACAACGTCTTCTACCACTGGGGTTGCATCATCGTCCCACCCGGCTACACGGATCCCGTGCTCTTCGCGGCCGGCGGGAATCCCTACGGCACCAGCTGGCCGAGCGGTGGCGGGGAGGGGCCCGATCAGGCGACCCTGGACGCCGCCAACTACCAGGGGCGGCACCTGGTGGAAATCGCGGAGCGGCTGCGCGGCTGAATCATGGAACTCTTTCCGGCCGTACCGTACACGTCGTGGAATCCCACCAAGGAGACGATCCACCGGTTTGCCCAGATCGTGGGGAAGGTGCGGCTGGCTTTCTCGCAGCGCCGCAACCACTGGTGGAACGTGCCCTATCACCTGACGGGCCGAGGCATTACGACCCGCCCCATGGGGCTCACCGACAGCGGCGAGTTCTTCTGCATGGACTTCGACTTCGTCGACCACTCGCTGAGGATCACCCATTCCAGCGGGGCGGCCGTGAGCTTTCCGCTGCCCGGGCTCAGCGTCGGCGAATTCTACCGACGTCTCGTGGGCTCGCTCGAGCAGATCGGCGTTCCCTGCGACATCGCGCGTCCGTTTCCGTACGATCTCCCGGACGCCTCACGGCCGTTCGCCGACGACACCGAGCACGTCATTTACAACACCGAGCACGCGCACACGTATTGGATCGTCCTGTCGCAGGTCAATCTGATCCTCGAGGAGTACGCCGCTCAATGGTCCGGCAAGACCAGCCCCGTTCATCACTTCTGGCACACCTTCGACATCGCCGTCACGCGTTTCTCGGACAAGAAGACACAACTCCCCGCCTCGGCCGACACGGTGACCCGCGAGGCCTGTTCCCGGGAGGTCATCAGTGCCGGGTTCTGGTTCGGCGACCCCAGTTTCCCCGAGCCCGCGTTCTACTCGTACACCGCGCCCGAGCCGAAGGGGCTGGAGAACCAGGAGATCACGCCGGCTCAGGCGCGCTGGATTCCCCTGCGTGGCAGCCACCTCGCCGTGCTGCGCTACGACGACGTACGCGACACTGCGAAGCCACGACAGACCGTGCTCGATTTCCTCGGCAGCGCCTATCGGGCCGGTGCCGGACTCGCCGGCTGGGACATCGACGCGAAGGCGTGCCCGGGCGGCGTCACCTGCGACGCGCCCGCGCACTCGCGACCCAGCGACCTTCAACCCTGAAAGGAAGCACGTAGACCATGAACCGACCTGTGGCGGTCCTCGGAGCAACGGGCGGACAGGGGGGCGCGGTTGTCGACGCCCTGCTGGCGCAGCAGCTGCCGGTGCGGGCCGTTGTGCGTTCGCCCGCATCGGCACGCGCGAGAGCCCTTCAGCAACGCGGGGTCGAGGTGGTCGCCGGCGACCTTCAGGACGCCGACAGCCTCATTCCCGCCTTCACCGGAGTCCAGGCGGCGTTCGCCGTGACCACGCCCTTCGAGGAAGGTGTGGACGCGGAGGTCAGGCAGGGCAGGGCCATCGTCACCGCTGCAGCGAAGGCGCAGGTGCCGCACCTGGTCTTCTCGTCGGTGGCCGGCGCCGACAGCGAGTCCGGGGTGCCGCACTTCGACAGCAAGCACCGCATCGAGGCGATGATCCACGAGACGAATCTCGCCTGGACGGTCACCGCGCCCACCTACTTCTTCGACAACATCCTCGGTGACGTGGACAGTCTGCTCGGCGGCCAGTTGCCGCTGCCCCTCGAACCGGCGCAGCGGCTCCAGCAGTTGGCGCGGCCCGACATGGGGGCGTTCGTCGCACAGGTGATCAAGGATCCCGGACCCCATGTGGGCAAGCGGATCGAACTCGCCTCCGACGAGCCGACGCTGATGGAGATGGCCGCGGACGTGGGCCGCGTGCTGGGACGGCAGGTTCAGCCCGTGACCGTGCCGATCGCCTCCGTGTACGCCAACAGCGAGGACATGGGCGCCATGTGGGATTTCCTGCACAACCGCGGGTACCAGGTCGACATTCCGTCACTCAAGGCGTCGTACCCGTCAGTGAACTGGACGAGTTTCGCCTCCTGGATCAGTCAGGCGTTCACTCACGCATAGGCCGTCCATCATGGCCGTCCATCATCGGGAGAAGGAATGTCGGAAATTCTGCAGTACAAGATGCTGATGGCGCTCAGCGCGGCGGACCTCGGCGGTCCCGTGGCCGAACAGGTCGCAGAGATCTGCGCCGAGATCGCGGACCAGCACTGTCGGCAACTGCACGTTCCGGGAAAGACGTTGGAGAACGTGCCCGAACTCGTCGTACCCCTCGACGCCAGAAGCAGCCACTGAGAAACGGAAGAGTTTCCTGACCACCGGGAGAGTTGAGGACAACATGGCGTCTCCGACCCTGCAGCCGACCGTCGACGTCAGGCGTGCCTCGGACCGTTTCGCGACAGATATCTCGTGGCTCAGGTCCAGGCACTCCTTCTCGTTCTCGGAGCACTTCGACCCGAACAACACCCATCACGGACTCCTGCTGGTGAACAACGACGACGTGGTCACCGCGGGCCAGGGCTTCGAGACCCATCCCCATCAGGACATGGAGATCGTGACCTGGGTTTTGCGTGGCTCTCTCGTGCACCAGGACTCGATGGGACACTCCGGGGTGATCTACCCGGGTCTCGCCCAGCGCATGAGCGCGGGAACGGGGATCCTCCATTCCGAGAAGAACGACGCGTATCGCCTGCAGGGTGCGGAGAGCAACCACGAGCCGGTCCACTTCATTCAGATGTGGGTGGTGCCCGACGAGTCCCGTATCAAGCCGGGGTACGAGCAACTCGAACTGCCCGACGAGATGCTGCGCGGCAAACTGACCACCGTCGCCTCGGGTATGGAGCGCGATGCGGACGCGACGGCCATCCGCATCAAGAACAAGTACGCCGCACTGCATGTCGCCCGGCTGAACGAGAACGACACCGTGCAGATCCCGGACGCTCCGTTCACGCATCTCTTCGTGGCCCGGGGTTCGGTGGACCTGGAGGAGGCCGGGCAGTTGTCCGAGGGCGACGCCGTACGCCTCACGGCGACCGGAGGCCAGCGGATTCGGGCCCTGTCCCCCGAGGCCGAGATCCTGATCTGGGAGATGCACGCCACGGTGAAGGGCTGGTAGCCCACGAACCTCTCGGTCCCTCCGACCATCCGTCCACGTACATGAACATTGCTCAGATGGATGTACATGCCGTGGTGGTCGGTGTAAGACTTCGTCAACTTCCCAGTGACGAAGTCGAGTTGGAGGGACGGATGGCTCCGAGTGTGTCCCGACGTACCGTGCTGGCCACGGCGGCCGGTGCCGCGGCTCTCGGCGCGGCACCGGTACCGACCGCACGCGCCGCCGACGGTCATGCGCCGGCAGGAACCGAACGCACGCTCCGCGATGCCGCCGACTACGCGGTGGACAAGCTCCGCGCTGTCGCGCCGGGCGTGACCGCCTTTCCGGTCGGCACGAAGTTCGAGAAGTGGGTCTACTCCCAAAGCGGTGACTGGGTCGGCGGATTCTGGCCGGGAACGCTGTGGCTGGCGTGGCTCCACAGCGGAGACGACACCTTCCGCGCGCTGGCCCTCGAGTCCGCCAGGAAACTCGCTCCCCGGCAGACCGACACCAGCACCCACGACCTGGGCTTCCTCTTCTACCCGTCCTGGGTGACCGCATGGCGTCTGACCGGCGACGACACCTGGCGCACGGGTGCCGTCCGGGCGGCCGACTCGCTGATCCGGCGGTACAACCCGAACGGGCACTTCATCCGGGCCTGGGGCGCGCTCGACAACCCACGCGACGCCGGCCGGATCATCATGGACACGATGATGAATCTCGACCTGCTGGCCTTCGCGAGCCGGCAGACAGGGGACCCGAAGTATCTCGACATCGCCGTCGAGCACGCGAAGACCGCTCAGCGGGTCTTCCCCCGTGCGGACGGCTCGACCCCGCACGTGTACGACTTCGACCCCACCACCGGCGCACCGATCGGCCCCGGCACCGTGCAGGGCTACAGCCCCACCTCGTGCTGGGCCCGCGGACAGGCCTGGGGGATCTACGGGTTCGTCACAATCCACCGCCGCACCGGGAACCAGGAGTTCCTCGACACCGCGCGGAAACTCGCCGACTTCGCGATCGGCGCGCTGAGTCCGGACCACGTCCCCGTGTGGGACTATCGCGCGCCGCAGCAGCCGTACGATGTCAAGGACGCCTCGGCGGGCGCCATCATGGCGTGCGGTCTGCTCGACCTGGCGGCCGCGACAGGCAGTCCGGAGTACCGCCAGGTGGCACTGCGGCTGCTCACCGCGCTGGCGCGGACGTGTCTCACGAAGAACTCGGCCCGCGCCGAGGCCGTCGTGGCACGCTGCACCCGGAACCGGCCTGCCGAGGACGGCATCGAGATATCCCTCCCCTATGCCGACTACTACCTGTTGGAGGGCATCCTGCGGGTGCTCCGGCCGCAGGACGTCGACCGGGCGATCGATCTGTCCTCACTGTGACCACGATCGCCCGGTGCCCCGGCTGGATCAGGCGGACTCCGCGGCTGCCAGTTCCTCGGCCAGGATCGGAGCGGCGACCGTGGCCGTGTGAATGCCGATCACGCCGGCGATCTCCAGAACCTCCATGATCTCCTCGGTGGTCGCACCGTGGCGCAGCGCGTTACGCATGTGGAGCTTGAGACCGGGCACGTAGAGGTGGCTGGCGGCGGCGTCGAAGGCGCAGTGGACCAGTTCCTTGGCCTTAAGGCTCCAGCACGCCCATCGCGGCCATGTCGTCGGCGGTGGCTGGGCGCGCCTCGTAGCCCACGGCAAGCGTCGGCGTGAGATCTGCCATCGGTGGCCCTCCCGGGATCGCGATCCTGTCACTGCCTGGCGCGGCTCCGTGACGGTACCTTCAGCCGCGTGCTCCCGGCCGCGCAGCTCAGCGCTGTGCCAGGGCTTGCCGTGATCGCTCGCGTCTGGTTGGGTACCGCGCGCCGGATGCGCGCTGGGCGCGACGGGCAGAAAAGGAGCAGGTGGCGTGCATCCCACACCGGAGCAGGACATCAGGGGACCCTTGCCCGACGGGCTCGCGCAGGCGATACGCGCGACCACCGAGGACATCGCCGGCCTGCTGCGCGGCGTACCCGACACCTCCGTCGCCGTACCCGGATCGGCGTGGACGCTCGGCGAGGCCGCGGCTCACCTGGCCCTGGCCAACGAGCTGATGGCCGACCTCATGCTCGGGCGCGAACGCCCCTACGGTGACGGCACTCCGCAGAGCCTGGCCGCGGCCAACGCACAGTCCCTCGACGCCTTTCCGGAGCGCCGGGCGGAACCGCTGGCGGAGATGATCGCCGACCAGGCCGAGGTGTTCCTGGACGCCGCGTCCCGCGCCGGCGCCGACGACGAGCCGGTACTCGTCACGCCGCTGGGCCCCTTGAACCGGGACCAGCTCGCCTCGTACCTGCTGACACACATGCTCGGTCACGGCTACGACCTCGCCCGCGCCCTCGGCCGTCCCCACATGATCGACCGCGATCGCGCGGTCCTGTGCATGCCGTTCATGCTCCGCGTCATGCCCCGTGTCACCAACACCGCGACGACCAACGGTCTCACGGCCCGCTACACCATCCGTCTCCCCCGCGGCACCGCGTTCGGAGTCACCCTGACCGACGGCGCGCTCAGCATCACCCCGCAGCCACTCGACCGACCGGACTGCACCATCCGCATCAACCCCGTCACCTTCCTCCTCATCGCCCTCGGCCGCCGAAACGCCTGGCGCGCGGTCGCCCAGGGGCAGATCACGGCCTGGGGACGCAAACCGTGGCTGGCACCGCGCTTCCCCACGCTCTTCGTGGCGCCCTGAGACGACTCCGAGACCCCGACATCGCCATCACCCAGCCGAGCCCGGGCAAGGGCTTCGCCATCGACATGCTGACCGAGGAGGACTCCGGCGCGTAGGTCGGAGAGGACGGGGCGCCGTCAGCCGGTTCCGGCGGGCAGCGGCTGCTCGGTCCAGATGGTCTTGCCGCGGTCGGTGTGGCGAGTACCCCAGCGGTCCGTGAGCTGGGCGACGAGCAGGAGTCCGCGGCCGCCCTCGTCGGTGGTGCGCGGGTGGCGCAGATGGGGGGCCGCGCTGCTGTCGTCGGTGACCTCGCAGATCAACGAGCGGTCCCGGATCAGGCGGACCCGGATCGTCCCCGGGGCGTACCGGATGGCGTTGGTGACCAGTTCGCTGACGATCACCTCCGTCGTGAACGCGAGGTCGGACAGCCCCCAGTTGGCGAGCTGGTGGTCGGCCAGAGTGCGGGCGGTGGCCACGATCGCGGGGTCGCCGGGGAAGGTCCAGGAGGCGACCTGGTCCTCGGGCAGGGCGCGGGTCCGGGCGAGGACAAGCACGACGTCCTCCTCGGACTGCCCGGACAGCTGCGAGTAGATCACCCCGTCGCACGCCTCCTGTACGTTCGCGTGCGGCTGGGCCAGGACGCGCCGCAGCCGGGCCTCGCCTTCGTCCCGGCACTGGCGGACCAGTCCCTCCGTGAACAGGGCGATCAGGCTGCCCTCCGGCAGTTCTGTCCTTCGGGCCTCGAAGGGCAGTCCCTCGACGCCTAGCGGAGGCCCGCCTGGCGCGTCGGCCGGTGCCACGTGGCCGTCGGGGTGGGCGAGGAGCGGGGCAGGATGCCCGGCGCGGGCCACGACGAGTCGCCTGCCCACCGGGTCGTAGACCGCGTAGCAGCAGGTGGCGGTGGTGGGCTGGACGTCCAGGGGGTCATTGGCCGCGAGCGGGCGGCCCTCCTCGGCGAACCTGACGATCAGGTCGTCCAGGTGCGCCAGCACCTCGTCGGGGGCCAGGTCCAGGGCGGCCAGAGCGTGGGTCGCGGCACGGAGCCGGCCCATGGTGGCCACGGCGCGCATACCGTGCCCCGCCACGTCCCCGACGACCAGCGCGACCCGTGCGCCGGACAGCGGGATGACGTCGTACCAGGAGCCTCCGGCGTGCCCCGGCAGATGGCTGAACGCCACATCGACTGCGTTCTGGGCGGGCAGCCGGCCCGGGAGCAGGCTGTTCTTGAGGACGAGGGCGGCTGTGCGCTCGCGCGTGTAGCGGCGGGCGTTGTCCAGGCCGAGGGCGGTGTGCGCGGCGATCTCGCGGGCGATGGTCAGGTCGTCCTCGTCGAAGGGCTCGCGGGTCACGGACCGGTAGAAGGTGGCCACACCGAGTACGACTCCGCGTGCGGCCAGCGGTACGAACATCAGCGAGTGCACCCGCGCGGCGCGCATGCGGTCCGTTCTGAGGGGATCGTGCGCCAACCACTCGCAACCTTCGTCGACCTTCGGTATCAGCCGGGGCCGCAGATCGGCCAGGCACTGGGTGATCGGTGTCGGGAAGCCGTACGACGACGTCTCGCCGATCGCGTAGGCGGCCTCGAAGCCGGCCGTCTCGATCGCCCGGAACGCGGCGCGCCGGAACGTGACCTCGGAGGGCACCGGACCCGGCGCGGGCGCGTCGCCCCGGTGGACTGAGTCGAACACGTCCACGCTGACGGCGTCGGTCACCCGGCCCACCACCGTCTCGGCCAGTTCGTCGGCGGTACGGGTGAGGTCCAGGGTCGTACCGATGCGCGTGCTGGCGTCGTTGAGGAGTTCGAGGCCCTCCTTGTACCGGAAGCGCTCCGTGACGTCGATGGCCAGGGTCGCCACGCCCAGGGTCTCCCCGGCGGAGTTGCCCAGCCGGAAGGCCGACAGAGAGAACAGGTGTTCGCCTCCTGGGTCGGCGGGCGGACGCCCCTGCTGGACGAAGTCGATGACCGGCTCGCCGGTGCTCAGGACGTGCCGCAGCAGGTGCTCGGTGGTGTCGGTGACCACGGTGGGCGCGAGTTCGCGGACCCGTCGGCCGACGACGTCCTCGGCGCGGACGCCGCGCACGCCCGGTGAGGCGGAGTTGAAACGCACCACACGCAGGTCGGTGTCGAGGACGTACAGTCCGACGGGTGACTCGGTCAGCAGCGCGTCAAGGACCGCCCGGTCGAAGTCGTCGGGATCGGCGCCGCGCGCGCGTGCGAGGAAGACCACCCAGGCCACCGGGCCCTCGGCGCCGAGGCAGGGGCGCATCCACCACTCGGCCTCCACCGGCAGCCCGGACCGGTCCCGCAGGCGTACCCGGCAGCCGCCGCTGACGGGCGGCGCTTGCGGCACGGCCGTCTCGGTGCCCGGCTCCGGCCTGACCAGCAGCGAGGTCAGCGGCTGACCCACCATTTCCGCGGAGCGGTAACCGAGCAGCGTCTCGGCCTGGGCGCTCCACTCGGTGATCTTCCCGTCGGCGTCCAGGACGACCTTGGCCTGCGATGTCGCCGGTGCATCGCCGTCCGGCCCCTCGCCCGGAGTGGTCATGGCAACCCTCCATCCACCCGGCGGTCCACGCCGCCCGGCCGTGGGGCGGGGCGGGCCGGTGTCGCTCACCTTCAGAGTGGCAGGCGCTCGCACCACCCGCTCGGCGGCGGCGTTCCCCGCGTGCCGCCACCTCGAAGATGTGCCGGGCCGGGCCGCTTGCCGCCGGGGCGCAGTGTGGGAGAGCCGCGCCTTACCGCCGTAACAGCTGACGAACTCGTCGACCGCTGTCTTCACTTCGGCCAGTCAATTCTTCGCGTCGGTGAAGTACATGCCGGTCTTCGGGTGCATGTAGAGCTCGTCGTCGACCGCCGCGTAGCCGTGGCCCATCGAGCGCTTGATGACGGGCGCGCGCCAGTGGTGGCAGGCGGCTGCCGTCGGGTGGGGCGCCGGAGGCGGCACAGCGCCGCCATGAGTCGGCGGGGCCACAGAGGCCGAACTGCCCCGCGCCGGGGCCCCTCACCACCCGGCGGGACTGTCGTCCGCAGGGGAAGAGCCGAGCGGCCCCTCCCCGTCGGGACGCGGCGCGCCGGACACTGGAAGTACCGCGCACCGACCAGGTCGCGGCGTGCGGGTCAGGAGTCGGAGGGCGAGGCGGGAGTCGATGAAGGAGACGCTGTCCCTCGGCCGGATCGCCGGCGTACGCGTCGGCCTGCACTGGAGCGTGCTCGTCATCGTCGTACTGGTGGCGCTCGCGCTGGCGCGCGGCCGCTTCCCCGAGGCCCACCCCGGTCACTCCCCCACGGTGTACTGGGCAATCGGCCTCCTGACGGCGGTCGCATTCCTCGCCTCGCTGCTGGCCCACGAGCTGGCGCACGCGATCGTCGCGCGACGCAACGGCGTCCAGGTCGACGGCATCACCCTGTGGATGCTCGGCGGGGCGGCCCGGCTGCACAGCGAGGCGCCCACGCCGGCCGCGGAGCTGCGTATCGCGGGGGTGGGGCCGCTGACCAGTGTGGTGCTCGGCGGCCTGCTGGCGCTGGTGGCGTGGTGGCTGGACGCCCTGCACGTCTCGGGGCTGTGGATCGAGTCGGTCGCCTGGCTCGCGGCGATCAACATCGTGCTGGCCGTCTTCAACGCCCTGCCCGCCGCACCGCTGGACGGCGGGCGGCTGCTGCGGGCGTTCCTGTGGCACCGCACCGGAGACCGGCTGCGGGCCACGGAGGGTGCGTCCGCCGCGGGCCGGGCACTGGGCTGGTTCATGGTCCTGACCGGTTTCGCCTCCGTCCTGTTCCTCGGGAACCTGTCCGGGTTGTGGGCCGCGTTGATCGGCTGGTTCCTGATCGCGGCAGCGACTGCGGAGGCCCGTCAGGCCGAGGTGCAGGGTGTGCTGAAGGGCGTGCCGGTCGGCCGGGTGATGACGCCCGCCCCGGTCACGGTCCCGTCCTGGACGACGGCCGCCGGCTTCCTGGCCGAGGGGCCGTTCGGACCGTACCGGCACTCCGCCTTCCCGGTCGTGGCGCCCGACGGCATGGTGGTCGGGCTGATCACGGTGGCCATGGTCAACAAGACGCCGCCGCAGGCCCGTACACGCACGACGGTCGGTGACGTGATGCACCCCCTGTCGGACGTCGTGACAGTCGCCCCCGGCGACCCGGTCGTGGACCTGCTGCCACGCCTGCAGGAGAGCAGCGTCCACCGCGCCCTGGTACTGGACGACGACCGCCTCGTCGGCATCGTCACCCTCGCCGACATCACCCGCGCCCTGTCGTGGCCGACGGCGTCCGCCGGGTGAGGACAAGCTCGAACCGCCGCGGCGGTCACGGCACTTCCGGTACGACGGCCACGGGGCACTGTGCATGGTGCAGCACCGCGTGTGTCACCCGGCCCAGCTGGAGGCCGCCGTGGTCACGGGCGCGCCGGACGCCGACGACCAGGAGGGCCGCGGTGGCCGACCGCTGCAGCAGGACCTTGCGGGCGAGTCCCTCGACGACGGAGCGGCGCACCCTGACGTCCGGATAGTCGGCCAGGACGTCCCGGAGCAGGTCGTCGATCAGCAGGGACGCCCGCTCCTGGTGGCCGTGGGCCGGGTCATCGGCGATCAGGGGGTGTTCGGCGGTCCGGTGGGCGGGGCGCCGCCAGGCGCGCACGACGTCCAGGTCGCACCCGCGCACCGTGGCCTCGCGCAGCGCGAACCACGTGGCAGCGCCGCTCGTGCCCGGATCGCCGGCGCCCAGCACGATGGCCCGGTGTGCCCCGTCCGGTGCCGTGCCGTCGCCTGCCATGCCGTCGCCGCGGACCACGACGACAGGGCCGGAGGCACGCCCGGCGACGGCCAGGCTCACCGAGCCGAGGAGCATGCCCCGCAACTCGCCGCGGCCCCGGGAGCCCGTCACGAGGGCGGCGGCGTTGCGGCCCTCGTGCAACAGCGCGTCCACCGGGTCCTCGGGAAGGACTTCACCGTCGACCTCGACGTCGGGGTTGCGGCGCCGGATCCGTTCGGCGGCGGTGGCCAGGATGTCGTCCGCCGCCATGCGCCCGGTGCCGTCCGCTTCGTAACGCTCCCACAGCGACGCGTACACGAGCCGTAGCGGTACCCCGTGCCGGGCCGCCTCGTCGGTCGCCCAGTCGACCGCGCCGAGGCTGGAGCGCGAACCGTCGACGCCCACGACCAGAGGGAGACGCATGACCGACCACCGCCTTTCGTACCGCTGCGGACGAGCACAGCGCGTTCCCGTTCCAGTGTCGGTTTCGACGTCGGTTTCAGCGTCACGCGGGCCGCAGAAGCGAACCAATGGGCACTTTGGCCCCTGCTGACCGAATACGACCCCAGGTTCCAGGTTCCGGGCGCCGACGGCGGGCCACTCGGCCTAGAGAAAGGCCCGGACGACCCCTCCCACTCCCCTGCGCACGCCGCACAGCCTGAAAGAGGGTGATCCGGCTCCGAGAGGAGGTCGCGGTGAACATGCCGCCCCTGAACGTGCCCGCCGTCACCGCGTTCGTCGCGGACGCCGCGGCGGCACCGTCGTTGCACAACGCCCAGCCCTGGAAGTTCCGCTTCGTGCGCGACACCGGGATCCTGCGGCTGTACGCCGATCCGGAGCGCACCCTGCCGAGGACCGATCCCGACGACCGCGAGCTGCACCTGGGCTGCGGTGCCGCGCTGTTCAACCTGCGCGTGGCCGCGACGGCGGCGGGGCGCGAGCCCGTGACCCGGCTGCTGCCGGACCCCGCCGATCCTGAGCTACTGGCCGAGGTGGACCTCACCGGCACCGCACACCCCGACGAGGCCCTGGCCGAGCTTCACCCGGCGCTCCGGCGCCGGCGCACCAGCCGTAACCCCTTCCGCGAGGACGAGATACCACAGCCCCTGCGGGAGCGGCTCTGCGAGGCGGCCCGGCTCGAAGGAGCGGGACTGGTCTTCCCCGGGCCCTGGCACGTGGGCTCGGTCCTGGAACTGGTCAGGGACGCGGAGGGCGCGGAGGCGGCCGACCCTTCGGTGCGTGAGGAGACGGCACGCTGGGCCCGCACGGGGCCGGCGGCGCCGGACGGCATTCCGGTCGAGGCGTTCGGCCCCGCCCGGCACGGCGCCGCCACCCCGGTACGGGACTTCGCCGCCGACCGGCCCGTGCCCGGCCGCTCCTGGGCGCACTTCGAGCAGCGCCCCCAGATCGCCCTGCTGGGCACGGCCCACGACCGGCCCGCGGACTGGCTGGCGGCGGGGCAGGCGCTGGAGCGGGTCCTGCTCCGGGCCACCGCGGACGGCCTCGTCGCGTCCGTGACCTCACAGCCCCTCGAATGGCCCGAACTGCGCTGGGCCATCCGCGACCCGGCCTCGGCCATGGGCTACGTACAGATGGTGATCCGCCTCGGCTACGGCCCCGAGGGCCACCTGACGCCGCGTCGCCCGGTGACCGACCTGCTCGACATCGTCTGACTCGGCTGGACCGTTCGAGCCGGCCCTCACCGCATGGACCCGGTCTCCAAGGGGGCTCGTGGAACGGCCGCGGTCTGCTGCGCTCGACCTTGCCCCACCTATGTCATGCACTCAACGTATGTCGTCAGTGGTGAGCGTCCTCGCGTCGTCGGTCCGGTGTCGAGGCGGACGTCGTGGTGGTGCCGCGGGCCGCCGCGCGGGCCGGGCCGTCGCGGAGGGTGAAGGCGAACACCGCGGTCGCCGCCGCGATGCCGGCGAGGACCAGGTACGCGTGCTGGTATGCGGCTACGGGTGGGTCCGCGGAGGCTGCCACGGGTGTGTTCAGGACCAGGGCGGTGGTGACCGCGGCCGGGGCGAGTGCGCCGCCGGTCTGGCGTACGACGGTGTTGAGCGTGGATGCCTGCGCGAGGTCCCGGCGGTCGATGCCGGCCAGGGAGGCCACCATGGTCGGCATGAACACTCCGCCCATGGCGATGCCGAGCAGGAACATGTAGCCGCGGAAGGTCCACAGGCTGGTGTGCGCGTCACAGGTGGCGAAGAGGAGGAGGACGGCGCAGACGCCGGCCATCCCGCAGCCGATGATGACCCGTGGGCCGATCCTGACGTAGAGGACTCCGGCGAGCTGGACGGTCAGCAGGACACCGAAGGCCTCGGGGAAGGTGGTGGTCCCGGATTCCAGCGCGGTACGGCCCTGGCCCTGCTGGAGGAAGAGGGGGCACAGATACATGGCGCCGAGGATGGGGATCAGGCCCACCAGGTTGATCAGGTTGGTGTCGCGGAAGAGCCGGTCCGTGAACAGCCGGAGCTTCAGGAGGGGTTCGGTGGTCCGCAGTTCGACGATGACGGCGGCGGCGAGCAGCAATATGCCGAGCGACAGGGCGACGATCACGGCGGTGGAGGACCAACCGCGGTTGGGTCCTTCGCTGATGCCGAACATCACGGAGGCCAGCGCGGCCGCGCTCAGCAGCAGTCCTGGCAGGTCGAAGCGGCCGGGGCGTCGGCCGCGGTGCTCGGTCAGGAACAGGAGCCCGAAGAGCATGGCCGGGATACCTACCGGCAGGTTGACGTAGAAGACCCAGCGCCAGGACAGGTGGTCCACGAGCAGTCCGCCCAGGATCGGCGCGGCTGCCGGGGCCATCTGCTGCGGGATGATCATGTGCCGGGAGATCCGCACCTGGTCCGAGGAGTTGAAGGTACTGAACAGCAGGGCGGCCGAGGCCGGGAAGAGCAGGCCGGCGGACAGTCCCTGCAACGCGCGGAAGGCGACGAGTTGACCGAGGTCGGCGGCGGCGCCGCACAGGACCGAGGAGCCGAGGAAGCCAGCCAGGGCGGCGAGCAGGACGCGCTTGGCGCCGAAGCGTTCCACCAACCAGGCGGAGGCGGGGATGGCCATGGCCAGGCAGACCGGGTAGACCACGACGACCCCGTCCAGGCCGGCCGTGGTGAGGTGGAACTGACGGGCGATGGAAGGCAGCGCCACAGTCGTGATGGCGCCGTCGACGATCGCGATGAACGTCACGGCGACGGACACGACCGGGACGACCACGCGCTGGCTCAGGCGGGCGGGGGAAGACGGCAGGATGAGGCGGCGTCGGGACGATGACACATACTGAGCATACTCACTATGAGGATCCTCAGTGAATCGGAATTCAGCGGAAAAGCGGTGAACAGCGCATGGCCACGCAGGGCAGCAGCGACATCTTGGTCGACGAGTTGTACGAGACGACGATCCAGCTGCGCCGGTTCGTGGAGGCGCGGCTGCGGGCCAACGGGGCATCGGTCGCCCGGCTTCGGGCCATGCGGATGCTGGCGGCGGCGGAACAGCCCCTGCGGATGCGGGACTTGAGCGAGATGACGGGCGTCGCGGCACGGACGACGACGACCATCGTCGACAGCCTGGAACGCGACGGCCTCGTGGAACGCGTACGCCACCCCCACGACCGGCGAGCGTTCCTGCTGCGCCTCACCGAAGAGGGCCTGCGCTGCCACCGCAACGCGGAGAAGGTGGACCGCCAGGCACTCGCCGAGGCAACGGCCGCGCTGGACACGGAGGACCGCACCCAGTTGCGCGCCCTGCTCGCCCGCATCAGGGAGGCCACGGCCTGACGCGCGCGAGAGAGACATCTCCGGTCACGATGAGTAGGTCTGGAACCAGTGCGTGTCGAAGTACCGGGCGGTCGAGAAGCAATGCCCCCGCTCGGTCAGCATGCGGAAGACGAACTCGGCTGCCGAGCCGTCGAACCGGCACCAGGAGTCGGGAATGTCCTCCCGCGCGAGAAGCGGCCAGGCTTCGGGGTCGTCGCCCTCGGTGAGCCAGTAGAACTCGTCCGCCTGCACGGACGTACCCCACTGGAGGAGCCCGCCGGGAGCCGGGTGGATGTCGTACGGCCGCCACAGGCGCGTGCCCTCTCGCGAGGCGAACCGGGCCAGATACTCGGCGTGGTCGACGACATCCATGCCGGGGACACCCGCATCGGGAACGTACAGGCTGAGGAAACCGTCGAAGGCCCCGTCGCCGAAGATCTCAGCGAGCTGCTTGTAGTCGCCGGGCAGAGCCGTCCCGAGGCGGTCCTCGACAGCCGCCCAGTCGATCGTCCGCACGCGTCCGCCTCCCGCCCACCCGGTCACGGCGACGACCCGCTCCACCCACGAGGCGTCGGCCGGCAACCCCTCCACCACCGGCTCGGCACGCTCGGCCACCAGCACCACGCGCCGTACGCCGTCACCGCTGTCCACGGTCCCGGCCCCGATCCACCAACTCCCGTACGCCCAGGCCCGCATGTCCACCACCTGCGTGCCGAAGGGGGTGAGCAGGGGCAATCCTGTCGTCGCGTCCACCGTCGGATCGGCGTAGCCGCCCATGGCGAGGTTGCGCGGGGACCCGTACCGGCCGCTGATCCCCTCGACCAGATCGGCCAGCGTGACGTCTTCGGACACGCCGAGACACATGTGTCCCGCCGCGTGCCCCGCCACGCCGCACTCGAGCGACCGCGGGCCTCGGCCCACCAACCGCGTCACGGCATCGAGGAGTTCGTCCCGTCCCATGAGCTTCCCCTGCTCCCTCCGCGTGCGTGCCACCCGGTTGTCTTCCTTGATCCCCCGAATCTCCCGCGCGCAGCGGAAGCCGAAGTAACCCAGCGCGGGAAGCGCGGCGACAAGACTCATCACCCGATCCCCGCCGGACTCGCCGGCCCCGAAGGTGATCGACCCCATGACAGCCAACCAGACCATCGCGAATCCGAGCAGACGATTCATGGCCCCCCCTCCGGCCCCTCGGCGGAATCCGGGCGGTGCCGAGCGCGAAGCCCCGCGACGGCGCGGCCCAAGTGCCGTCGCGCAGCATAGCCATGGCAGCAGAACAGCCTGTGGCCGCAGTGGTCACGAATCCCAGCCGGCCCCCGACCCCAGTACCTCCGCCGCCGAACGCCTCGGCAGGGCCTGCCCGCTCCGTACCCGGCCCAGTCGGAGAATCATCTGGGGGAACTCGCCCGCACTGAGCGTCTGGAGGATCTGGGTGCGCAGGGGTGGGATCTCCAGGGGCTGGGGGTGGAACGCCGCCATCACGTCCTGCGCCGCCGCCTCCAGCAGGACCCGCTGAAGCGCCTGCCCGGCCCGCAGCCAGGCCCGTCGGTCGTCACGGTCCGTGCTGAGTACGGCGACCCGTCCGGTCCGGGCGGTCCAGCGCTGCGGAGACGCCGGGAACATCCGCGTGATGCCCGCGTAGTCCCGTCCGGCCAGGGAAGTCGAGTCCGGGTGCTGCACGTCCGCGTCGACCGGGATCCCGTCGGCCCGTCGCTCGGCCAGCCGCCAGGTCCACGCCGACTGCTCGGCGAGGTGCGCCGGATCGCCCCGGTGCATGGCCTCGGCCGCCCGCACCAGGTCGGCCAGCTCCCGCCGGCCCGCGCTCCGGTCGATCCAGTGCAGCGTGGCGCCCTCGTGCCGGGCCGCCTCGCGCAGCGCGTGGTGCAGGGTCCGCGGCAGCGGGTCCGGCAGGAAGGGGCCCCGGACGGTGTGGCGTCGGCGCAGCGCGCCGTACGTGCGCCGCTCGTCCGGGGACGGGAAGTCGTACGCGCCCCACATCACCCGGGCGAGGAAGTCCGGGTCCGTCCGGTGCGGAAGGTACTGGACGACCGGCTTGAAGCCCAGGTGCCGCATCGCCAGACGAACGTTGAAGAGGGCGGCACCGCAGCTGATGACCATCTCCCGGCCGTCCGGGTCGGCCAGCGGAAGCCGGCGCGTCGGGTCCGCGTGCAGTTCGACGCCCCTGTCGTGGTCCTCGGCGACGAAGATCCAGGGCTGTGTGTTGTACACGGACGGCGCGGTGACGGCCGCGCGGACCAGATGGCCGGACGCGTAGCGCGGAGCTGTGCAGACGACGGACATGACCGGTGCCACCCTTCTCGAACTGTCTGCCTTCATGGTCGTCATCGCGCCCGGCGACCGGCATGGGCCGCTCGTCCCCGCACCCGGGCCGACGGGCCCCGCGCCTCTCACGGCCCGTCAGCAGGAGGCGGCGGCAGGGGAACAACCCGAGTCCGTCTGATGTTGCCCATACATACCCCGCCAGGTATGGCGAACCAGGGCTACGGCCTACTGAACTGCCAGTTGGACACGGAGCCGACTGCGAGGAAGGGCGTGAGGACGATGGCGACGACAGGACGAGAGCGGATCGGCGCGGGCGACGACGCGTCGTCCGTTGTCACCAGGTGCGGCCGCACGATCAGAGTGCGGTGCATGCATCTCGCGACACCGGACCACCCCATCAACCGGGTCACCCTGGACGTGGGCCAGGAACGGGGCGGCGAATCCGGGGCCTGGGCGGCACTCACGCTCGACGAGGCGCGCCGGCTGGCCCGTCTCCTCCTCGATCAGGTCGGCCTCGCCGAGGAGTCCACGCACGCCGGGTGACCGTCTCCCCTCGAGGCAATGGGGCCGTATGGGGTGCCTTCCGGGCCATACGGCACCAAGCGCGCCCCCGTCAGGCCCTCCCGGGGCCACGCCGTCCGCGTTCCACTGGAGTGGGGTGGGAACGGACTCGGCCGAGGGAGGCCCGCCATGACCGGCACGACTTCGCAGACCACCGACGGGCGGCCGTCGCAGGACGCCGTCGTACATCACCTGGAGGTCAGTCACGTCGACGGCGACGCGTACGCCGTCGACATCCGCGGACATCAGCTCCGGGTCGACCAGCCCACGGACGCCGGCGGCACGGACACCGCCCCCGCCCCGACCGAACTGTTCGCCGCGTCGCTCGCCGCCTGCGTCGCCTTCTACGCGGGCCGCTATCTCCACCGTCACCGTCTGCCCCGCGTCGGACTGCGGGTGCATGCGGAGTTCACCATGGCCTCCGACCCACCGGCCCGGCTGGACGCCGTACGCGTCACGATCGTCCCGCCACCGGAGTTGCCCGAGCACCGCCGCGAGGGCCTGCTGGCCGTGGCCTCGGCCTGCACCGTCCACAACACGCTGCGCCTGCCGACCGAGATCGACATCGCGATGGAGTCGTAAGCAGTGCTGGGGCACGTCTCAGCGGCCGCGCAGCGCCGCGAGTGCCGCGTCGAGGTCGGCCTTGCGGGGGCGGTTGTGCGGGAGCTTTCCGAGCAGCACGGCCATACCGCAGGAGTCGGTGAGCGCGGAGAAGACAAGACCTCCGGCAATGGCCGTCGAGACGAACTGGAACGCCGGGTGCACCAGCAGGCCGAGCAGGAGCCCGATCAGGACCAGCGTCCCGGCGGTGAACCGCACCTGCCGTTCCACGCTCCAGCCGGAGCGCGTGTCGCAGGCCTCCGGGCGGTGCAGCTCGTGCCCCTCGGCCGCCCAGGCACCGGTGCCGCCCGCAAGGGTCGCCGTCGGAATGCCCTGCTCCGCCAGCAGCCTGCAGGCGTTCTCGGAGCGGGCGCCGGACGCGCAGACGACGAGTACGTCACCGCGCTCGGCGACGTGCCCTATGTCCGGCAGCGCCCGCCGGACCTGGTCCAGGGGGATGTTCAGGGCGCCGGGCAGGTGACCGGAGGCGTATTCGCCGGGCGTGCGCTGCGATGTCAGGTCAGGGTGCCGCGTGCAACGGCGAGAAACTCCGACTTGAACGGTTCCAGCCGCTCGGCCAGGCTCCCTTCGTCACGCTCCTGCCAGACCGCCTGATTAAGGGCGCGGGCATAGGCGGTCGCCGGTGCGTGAAGGCCGGGGGCGCACAGCAACTGGACACCATTCTCGGCTATGCGAAGGCCGTCCACCGCCGGCCTGGCTGTCCGGTACCACTCATCACCGACCTCCCATTGAGACGGCCGCGCATGAGCCACACCCTCAGCCTCCAGTGCGAACCGGGTGAACTCCAGGACGGTCCGGATCTGCTCAGCACGTCGCTCCTCCGCCAGCGCCGCGGCCCGCCTCCTCTCCTCACCCTGGTCGGCCGCCCGCTGTGTCGTGCGTTGGGTCAGAAACGTCAACGCACCTCCCACAGCCACACCAACCATCGAAATCACGGGGGTCCACAGGTCTCCTGCCATGACCGACTACTACCAGCACCTGCCCACCGACCGCTGCCGATCTTGTGAGGCAGGTCCGCACGTTGGGCTTCACTGGGCCGGTCGGTCAGGGCATGGATTGCAGCGGCGGGTGCTGCGTCGTTATCCCCGGGGGCTGGAGCAGGGGCGGGGGTTCGGGGCCGGGTTCCTCGGTGACGACGACTCCGGCGGCCGACAGGTCGAAGCCGATGGGCCAGCGGGTGCGCTGGCTGGCGAGAGCACCGGTCAGACGCGCCTGGGCCAGGTCGGCCGTTCTGAGGTCTGTGCCGCGCAAGTCGGCCAGGCGCAGGTCGGCAGCGTGGAAGACAGCGCCGCCCGCGTCGGCCTTACGCAGGTTTGCCTCGCGGAGGTCGGCCTCGGTGAAGTCCGCTTCACGCAAGTCGGTTTCGACGAGCCGTGCGCCGCGCAGGTCGGCCAGGGCACACCGGGTCCGGTGCAGGATCGCTGTCTTGAGGTCGGCGTGCCGCAGGTTGACCGAGACGAGGGACGCCTGGGTCAGGTTGGCGTGGTAGAGACCCGCCGCCTCCATGCAGGAGCGGTCGAGGTTGACCTCGGGCAGCCACAGCCCGTCGCAGTCGGCCCGGCGCAAGTCGGTGGCGCTGAGGTTGACCCAGGACTGCTCCCGACGCTGGCACAGCACGCCGAGGCCGGTCAGCGCCACCTGAGCGTCGGCGACACGGGCCTCCAGCGGGGCAACGTCGTTGATGTGCACGTCCGCAGTTAGCGTCTCCGCCCCGGTGGGCGGCCAGGGCAGGTGCGTCCGCAGATACGCGGCCTGGATGGAGATGACGGCCTCACGGTCACGGGCCGATTGCTCCGCGACCCGCCAGAGCGCGTGGAGCCCGCCGATGCGTGTTTCCAGCTTGTCGCTGCCGAGCTGATCGACCGCTCGGCTGAACCGGTCCGTGACATAGCCCTCCTGGGTGGCGCGCAAACCATCCTGGCTGACCCGCACTTGCCGCCAGGTGGCGTAGGCGCCGAAGAGCACGACCAGGCCACCTACCACCTGTAGAAGAGTCGTCCGGACATCGTTCACGGCCTTCAGCCGATCTTGCGGGGCGACGGCGGCCCCGGCGAGATCGTGGTCGACCACCACGCCTGGCAGAACGACGAACACGGTTCCCAGAACGGCCAGTCCCACCGCTCCAGCCAGCAGCGCCACGATTCCACGACGCAGGGCCAGCCGCTCGAGCCACGACCGCCGACCGTAGTTCGGTTCCCCCATCTCCATGGGCACGGGAGCCTAGGCGGCCGTGCGGAGACGATCAAGGTGCGCTGCTGGCGGCTGCGTACAGCCGCACCAACCTGACGCTCCGTCAGCTGTCTCGATACTCGACATGGATCTGACGCCGCCGCGTCGCGTGACGGAGAGGAATACCGCCGATGAGGAATAACCACACTCCACCGGTAAAGACGTCGGCGCGCAGTGTGGTGCGCATCGACGACTCGCTGGAGCCGTCCGACGTGGCCGCCCTGGCGGACGCGGGTCTCACCGCGTACCACGCCGCGGCCAAGGCGGCGCGGAGGCTGCGGCCCGGCCATCGGTGCGTCGTCATCGGGGCGGGCGGGCTCGGTCACATCGGCGTGCAGGTGCTGCGCGCGCTCACGGCGGCCGAGATCGTCGTCGTCGACCGCAACCCCGACGCGGTCAAGCTCGCCGCCGACATGGGCGCCCACCACGGTATCGTGGCCGATGGCAGGCATGTGGAAGCCGTCCTCGACCTCACCGACGGCAAGGGCGCCGAGACGGTCATCGACTTCGTCGGCGAGGGCGGCGCAACCCACGACGGCGTACGGATGCTGCGCCGCGCCGGGGAGTACCACGTCGTCGGCTACGGCGAGAACATCGACGTGCCCACCATCGACATCATCTCCACAGAGATCAACTTCATCGGCAATCTCGTCGGCTCGTACACCGACCTCACGGAACTGATGGTGCTTGCCGCGCAGGGGCAGGTACGGCTGCACACCGAGAAGTACGCCCTCGACGACTTCCAGACCGCCCTCGACGACCTCTCCGCCGGCCGGGTCCGGGGTCGGGCGATCCTCGTCCCCTGACCGACCGGCCGGCCGACCCATCCGCCCCTACCGACCGAAACGAGGCATCCGATGATCTTCATCGTCGTCAAATGGAAGATCCGTCCCGAGCACAGCGACAACTGGCTGGAGCTCGCGGCGGACTTCACCGAGGCCACCCGCGCGGAAGCGGGGAACCTCTTCTACGAATGGAACCGGAACGCGGACGACCCGACGGTCTTCACGCTCGTCGAGGCGTTCGCGGACGGCGACGCGGGCGCCGCCCATGTGCAGTCCGCGCATTTCAAGGCCGCCATGGAGTGGATGCCGGACTATGTCGCGGCCACGCCGCAGATCGTCAACGTGGAGATTCCCGGCGCGACCGGGTGGTCCGAGATGGCCGAGGTGAGCCCGCGCTCCTGATCGTCGGGACGATGTGTGCGGGCCCCGGCGTCGCCGACGCCGGGGCCCGTTCGTACAGCAGTACGGCGTGCTCCGTCAGCCGAGGGTGGCTACGGCCGTACGGCGCAGGAAGTGTTCGGCACGGTCCCAGGACCAGCCGTTGTCCACCACCAGCGTGCGCCAGCTCGTCGGGCCGAACCAGTACCACAGCGCGTCGGCGGTCTCCGCCGGCGTGAGGGAGGGTGGTGCGGGCAGCGCGTGCAGATGCCGGGCGGCGGCGCGCAGTGCGTCGCGGTAGGCCGCGGTGCCGCGTTCCCACAGTGCCTCGCCGTTCTCGTGGACGGGCAGGGCCTTGTGGATGGCCTCGTGCACCGTGAACTGGCCCTCGTTGCCCGCTCTCGTCCCGCGGGCCAGCGCCTCCAGGACCTCCTGTTGGGTGCGCAGGGCGAGCACCTGGCGCATGGCCTGCTCATAGCCGGACGCCGCGACGGCCTGGTCCACGATCCGGTCCAGGATGTCGCTCTTGCTGCCGACACTGGCGAAGACGGTCTTCGAGGCGACGCCGGCCGCCGCCGCGATGTCGGCAACGGTGACCCGGCCGTAGCCGCGTGCGGCGAACAACTCCGTCGCCCGCAGCAGGATCGCCGAGCGGGTCTGCGCGGCGGCCTGCTCGCGCAGCGGGGAGATGTACGAGCGTTTGGTGGACACGGCACCATCTTACGAGACTTCAGCTCATGGTTGAACTATTCATTAGGCGGCCTATAACCTCAACAGGGGCGGCGCCTCCTCGAACGGAGCCGCTCGACCTCTCACACGTACTCGCCGAACGACGGATGGGCAGCAGACGATGGACGCCACGGAACTGGCACGCGGACTCTTTCAGGTACTGGAGACGGGGGATCCGGCACTGGCCGCCGATGTCGTCGGCCCGGACTTCCACAATCGCGAGGCCGTCGTCGCGCCTCCGGCCTGCTCCACACCCGGACCGGCCGGGGTTCTCGCCTCCGGCGTATGGATGCGGTCGGCGTTCAGCGATCTGCGCTTCCCCGTCGTCGCCACCGCCCACGACGACGACCAGGTCTGGGTGCGTCTGCACATGCGGGGCCGCCACACGGGCCCCTTCGTACGCTTCCGTGACGGCGTCCTGGATCAGGCCATACCCCCGACGGGACGCGACATCGACTTCGAGCAGATCCATGTCCTCGGCCTCGCCGACGGCAAGGTCGTACGGCACGAGGCGGTACGCGACGACATCGCCATGCTCGGCCAGCTCGGCGTGTTCCCTCCGGCCCCCGCGACCGCCTTGCGCATGGTCGGCTGGCGGATCAGCGGACGCGCGCGACGAGCGGCCGATCGGGTCATGGCGGAAACCGCCGACGCGGCCTCCCTGAGCACGGTCTGAGTCGAACACCCCGTCACGCCACGCCACTCCTGGATCGAAGACACACCCGTTCAGGACCCAAGTGTTCGGATTCGATCGACGTTGTTCGGCCCTCTTCCCTCCCATAGAAATATGCACCACCATGAATATGCCGAGCGCGACTTGACTGGCGGCCACACGGGGTGGGTTCCGGAGGAAGAGGGTCGGCATGCGGAGCACTGCGAGGCAGGCGACCGAATGGCTCGCCGCGGCGGCGACGGATCCGCGCGCCTGCAAGCGGCAGTGGCACGGGCCCACAGGGATGGCGGAGTTGGGCTGCGGCCGGTTCTGGGACGTGCTGAGCGTCCCCGAGTCGTTGGGGGTGCCCGCACTCGACATGCTCCTGTGCATTCCACAGCCGCCCGGCCCCGCGCTGGCCAACGTCGCTTCGCGCAGCGTGAGTTTCTTCCTGCCGCCCGATCCCACCAGTCGCTGGATAGGCTCGGGCATCGAGTACCTCAGCATCGGCGCGCGCATCGCTCTGCCCCCACCGCACCGCGCGGCGGGCCCACTGTGCTGGCTCGTGCCACCGGACGGTCGCGGCTCCCTGTTCGTGCCCGCCGCGGTGGAGTTGGCGCTGCAACATGCCTTGGACACACTCAGGAAGCCGCGCGGGGCAACGGGCGCGGGGCAGGACGTCCACGGCGAGGCACCGCATCCGCCTCAGCGATCGTCGCCTGTGCCGCCGCCCCGCTCGGCCGAACCGCGCCGTTCCGCCCGGACGCCGACGACGTAGGACGCCGACACGGCGTCGCCGGCGCCGAGCGTGCCGATCACGGCCGGCTCGACGGCTCCTTCTGCCCCACGCCGCACCACATGGGCAGCGGTGCACCCGCGAAGGCGTCCTCGGTGTCCGGGCGCCACTGGGGCAGTTCCACGACGCCCGGCTCCAGAATCTGCGTGCCGTCGAAGAACCTGGCGACCTCGTCGTGGGGGCGCGGTGTCGCCTGCTCGGCGGCGCGCTCGTTGTAGACCTTCATCGACTCGGACACCTTCTCGGCGCCGATGTCCGAGGCCGGGTGCGACAGGACCAGGTAGCTGCCGGGCGCGAGTGCGTCCAGGAGGCGCCTGGCGATGCCGTGCGGGTCGTCCGCGTCCGGGATGTACTGCAGGATCGCCACCAGCATCAGGCCCACCGGCTGGGACAGATCGAGCGTGGCGCCGGCCTGTGCCAGGATGCGGTCCACGTCCCGCAGGTCCGCCTGCAGATAATCCGTCGCGCCCTCCGGTGTGCTGACGAGCAGGGCCTGGGCGTGGGCGAGCACGACTGGGTCGTTGTCGACGTACACCACCCGCGCACCGGGATCGGCCCGCTGCGCCACCTCGTGGGTGTTGTCGGCGGCGGGTATGCCGGTCCCGATGTCCAGGAACTGGCGGATCCCGGCGCGGCCGAGTTCGCGAACGGCCCGGCCGAGGAAGGCGCGATTGGCCCGTACCGCGGGGATGATCTGCGGGTTCGCCGAAGCCGCCAGCCGGGCCGCCTCCTCGTCGGCGGGGTAGTTGTCCTTGCCGCCGAGCCAGGCGTTGTAGACCCGCGCGGGGTGTGCCACGGAGGAGTTGAAGGGAGCCGTTCCGCCGGTCGATCGCTCGGTCATCTTCGGTCCTAGTCATTCGATTGTGCCGACGCCAGCACACTAGTCCACGAAGCGATCATCAACGGCGGCTGTTCCAAGGTGAGTTACCACGAGTGGGCCACCCGGCCGACGACGCCCTACTGGCCGGGTTTGATCAGGTGGGGCACCACGTGGGTCAGCCGCAGGACGCCCCACAGGATCAGCAGGGCTCCGGCCACCTCCGGCAGCAGCCACCAGCCCGTGCGGATCTCCTCACCGAACAGAGCCACGCCCAGCAGCAGGCTCGCCGACGCGTCGCCGATGGTCAGCGCGGGCTGCGAGGCGGCCAGCGGACCGGCCTGCAGAGCGTTCTCCAGCAGCAGGACCGCGCCGATGCCGACGAGGGCGAAGCCGTAGGTCTGCCAGGTGGTGAGGAACGCGGCAAGACCGCCGTCGGCGAGCCGCCCCGTGGCCGACTTCATCAGCGCGGCGGTCAGGGCGTTGCCGAGGGCGGCGGCCGAGCCGAGCGCGGCCGCTCGGAACAGGGCCGAGCGTGACGGGTGGGCGAGGACGACCGCCCTCGCGCCCAGTGACAGGGCCAGTACCGGCAGCCAGCGTTCCATGCTCGCCTGGTTCCGGCTCCCGGTGGGCGCCGCCGCTGCCAGGACCATGGCGAGTCCGGTGACCACTCCGGCGACCGCCCACCAGCCCTGGACGGGCAGTCGGCGGTGCAGCAGCGGCGCGGCGATGAGCAGGGCGAACGGCAGCTCCAGGATGAACAGCGGCTGGACCAGTGCCATGGGCCCGTTCACCAGGGCCAGGGCCTGGAACAGAGCGGCGCCCATGACACCCAGGATGCCGATCAGCCAGGCGGGACGGTGCACGAGAGCGGTCAGCAGACCCAGACCGCCGCCCCGCGCCACCGTCGAGGCCGCCTTGCGCTGGAACGCCGTACCCACGGCATTGCTGGCGGCCCCCATGACGGCGCTGACGACGGCGAGGACGATCACCTCTCCACCATGCCCTACCGCCGCCGTCGCCTCGCGCCGGACCGCCGCCGCTCGTGGCGGGACAACGGCTTGGACTACGGCTTGATGCCCACGCCCGTCCACAGGCTGACCTGGGCGTCCGTGGGCTCCACCGCGCCCGTGTCGCCGCCGGTCGCGGCGGGCCGCCAGCGGTGGCCGACGGAGATGCCCGGCTCGATCAGGTCGAGCCCGGTGAAGAAGCGGGCGACGTCCTTCTGCGCGCGGAACTGCACCGGCGTCCCGGCGTTCGTGTAGATGGCGGTGACCTTGTCCCAGGTGGTGGGGTCGAAGTCGGGTGTGCAGTGGCTCAGGGCGAGGGCGCTGCCGGAGGGCAGGGCGTCGAGGAGGCGGCCGACGATGCCGTACGGGTCCTGCGCATCGGTGATGAAGTGCATCAGGGCGTTGAGGGACAGGGCGACCGGCAGCTCGAAGTCCAGGACCCCGGATCCCCGCACCGCCGTGAGCAGCGACTCGGGATCGTTGACGTCCGCCTCGATGTATGTGGTACGGCCCTGCGGTGTGCTGCGCATGAGGCGCTCGGCGTACTTGAGGACGAGCGGGTCGTTGTCGGCGTACACGACCCGTGCGTCGGGGACCACGGACTGGGCGACCTGGTGCAGGTTGGGCTCGGTGGGGATGCCGGTGCCGACGTCGAGCCACTGCCGGATGCTGTACTCCCGGGCGAGGACACGGGTGGCCCTGTGCATGAACGCCCGGTTCTCACGGGCGCACACGAAGATGCCGGGGTAGGCACCGGCGACCGCCTCGGCGGCCTGCTTGTCGACCTCGAAGTGGTCCTTGCCGCCGAGGTAGTAGTCGTACATGCGGGCGGAGTGCGGCCGGCTCGTGTCGAGGTCCCGGCCGGCCTGGCTGTTGGTCATTCTCTCCCCTTCAGAGGTGTACATCGGTGTGCCCGCACGCCGGGAGGACGACCGGCGAGGTCCCTCCCGCACGCTGTCGGTTCATCCGGCCGTCAGGTGGTCGGCCATGCCCTGCTTGACCCCACGGACGAACGCGGTGATCTCCTCGGGCGTGTAGATCAGCGCGGGTCCGGCCGGGTCGGTTGACTGCCGTACGGCCACGCGGCCGTCGGCGAGCTGCTTCGTCTCCACGCACTGACCGCCGTTGGGCCCGCTCCACGGGCGCTCCCAGCCCTGCTCGCCGAGCTCCGATGCCGGCATCCCGTTGTAGACGCTCAAGTCGGTGGTGGTCATGAGTACTCCTTGCGCATGCGGTTCAAGAGCACCTTGCTGTCCTCGGTCGACGTCAGCAGCGACATGCGGGTGTGCGCCTCGAGATGGGCGGCGACGTCCGCGCGCTCGTCCAAGTAGACGGAGGCGGACAGGAGTTCGCTGTAGACGACGTCGGGCAGTTCCGGCTCCTCGAACCGGAAGTAGGTGAAGGGGGCACACGCCCCGACGTGGGCGCCCGCGCTGAAGGGCACGATGTCGAGGCTGACGTGCTCGAGTTCGGACGCTTCCAGGAGCCGGTCGATCTGCTCCCGCATCACTTCGGCGCCGCCCACCGTCCGGTGCAGTACGGCTTCCTCCATGACCACCCATAACGTGGGGGCGTCCGCTCTCTCCAGCAGGCTCTGGCGACGCAGCCGCAGCTCGACGCGCCGCTCCAGCTCCTCCTCGCCGCCGTTCGGGAAGCCTCCGCGCAGCACACCGCGCGCGTACGCACGTGTCTGGAGGAGACCCGTGACGTAGTGGGGCTCGTAGGTGCGCAGGGTCTTGGCGCCGGTCTCCAGGCTCACGTACGCCGTGAACCAGTTGGGCACCACGTCACGGTAGGCGTGCCACCAGCCCGGCTCGTTGGCCCGCTCGGCGAGGGCGACGAACTCCTCGATCTCCTGCCGGTCCGCGCCGTAGGTCTCCAGGAGCTTCTCGACGTAGAGAGGCTTGAGCGCGACCTCGGCCTTCTCCAGCCGGCGGATCGTCAGGGTCTTCACGCGCAGGGCCCTGGCCGCGTCCTCCAGCGAGGCGCCCGCGTGCTGCCGCATGTCCTGCAGCCGCCGGCCGAGGATCATGCGCAGAACCGTGGGTGCGCTGGCAGCGGAGCCGGAACGGGCTTCACTCACGCCCAACCTCCTGAGGGACTGTCACCAGGGCGATTCTGACAGCGACTTGATGAAGTCGCCAGGCCGATACCGTCCTGCTGAAATTATCAGGGAGACGGTTGCAGCATGAACACGCCGACGAGCATAGTTGACCCCGTGAGCGATCACACTGTCGACATGACGCAACATCAACTTCACCTGACACGGGTGGAGTTGATCGTGTCGACGACTCCGAACCACGGGGCATTCCCCGAACGCGCATGCCCCCACGAGGGATTCTCGTAAACCGCCGCCCCCTCACCGCGCCCGTCCCCCTGGAAGGCGACCTCCGTGACCCCCCACACGACCTCCGCCCACGCCTTAGCCACCGCCCCGCCGCACCGGGAGTACTGGTTCGACCTCCCCGCCCTGCGCACCAGCGTCAGAACCGCCCGCGACACCGTGCGGGACCGGCTGTGCGCCTGGCAGGCACCCGGAGACCTCTGCTGTGACGCCGTACTGCTCGTCTCCGAGCTGACGACGAACGCCGTGATCCACACGGGCAGCGGTCACGTCCTGTGCGGGATCACCCTGACCCGCGACGAGCGCCTGCGCATCGAGGTGCACGACGACGACCACGCGCTCGTCCGCCCGTCCGGGCGCCGAGCGGGCCCGGGTGACGAGAGCGGGCGGGGCCTGTTCCTGGTCCAGCAGATCGCGGACCGCTGGGGGGCCGACCGCTCGACAAGGGCCGAAGGGAACGTGGTCTGGGCCGAGTTGGGGGCTCGCGCCTGACCTCGTCACGCGACGTCGATGAAGAGCCGTTCCAGCGCCTCGTGTCCGTGACGCTTGCGGAACTCGATCTCGGCGGTCGTCACGGGCAGGGCCCACAGGATCCGTGCGTGACTCCTCCACCCCGTAAACGGGGTGGCTTCTCGCTAAGCCGGTTGAGCTTCGCGACGGACCAGCCCGGCCCGTAGAACGTTGAGAGCGCCC